>NZ_JAMQQG010000210.1 GCF_023716925.1 Frankia sp. R82 | reverse complement strand
CGCCAGCCCCGGCCCGCGGCCAGCCCGGCGCCCGCCGCACCCCCGATGACCGCGGCGGAGCCGATCGCCACCCGCAGATCCGGTCCGCCCGGATGTTTCGTCTCGTCCAGTGCCACGGACACCAAACTACGACCTGCGTGGACGCCGGCAGTCGGGCCCGGCGACGCGCAATCGCCTGGTGTGACGGTTGATGTCCGACCGGCGACGTCCGGGCACGTTGTCCGCCGTCCTGTCGGTACGGGGCGCTAAAGTCCCGGCGTGCTGATCAGTGAGGTCGAGTCGCGGTGATGGGTCGGACGCACGCGCTCAGCGGGGCGGTGGTGTGGTTGGCGGCCGCACCGCTGCTGGCGCGGGAGCAGTGGTGGGGGTCGCATGCGTTGTCGTTGTCGTCCGGGCAGGTGATCGCCGGTGCGGTGGTGGCCGCCGGCGCCGGGCTGCTGCCGGACATGGACCATCCCTCAGGGCGGATCGCCGGGACGCTCGGGCCGGTGTCGCGGCAGTTCTGCCGGTGGGTGAGCCGGCTCGGCGGCGGCCACCGGCATGCCACCCACTCGCTGCTGTTCGCCGTCGCCATGGGCTACGCGATGTCGATGCTGGCCATCCATTGTCGGTATGGCTGGTGGGCGGCGCTGTTCATCCTGGTCGGTTTCGGGCTGCGCGGCCTCGGCCTGGACTTCGAGGGGCACGAGTTCTGGTCCGGCCTCAAGGACTGTGCGACGGCCGCCCTCGCCGTCTGGGCCATGCACGACCTGGACATGGGGTTCGCTGGCTACCCGGTGGCCATCGGCTGCCTGGCCCATCTGCTCGGTGACTGTCTGACTCCGCGCGGCTGCCTGCTGCTGTGGCCGGTGCCCTGGCGGATGGAGACGGTGCTGGTACCCCGCACGGACGGCCGGGTGGAACGGCTGGTCGTCGTGCCCCTGCTGGCCTGCGCCGGGGTCGTGCTGACCGTCCAGGTACTCAGCGGCGGTGCCCTCTACCACTGGGTTCGCTGAGCCACTGGGCGCGCTGAACTGTGGGCGCGCTGAACTGTGGGTGTGCTGACGTGGGGCGGCCCGGGCGGGGTGGCCGCTTTCGGGCCGCCGGGGTGCCGGGTCAGGTGGCGGCGTAGCGGTTCGCGGGACGGGTCAGGCCGAGGTGGCCGCGCAGGGTGGTGGCGGTGTATCCGGTGCGGAACCGGCCGCGCGCGGCGAGCTCGGGGGCAAGCTGGCGGCTGATGGCCAGCAGGTCGTCGGGCAGGACGGCGGGACGCAGCCGGTAACCGGCGATCCCCGCGTCCTGCCAGTCCAGCAGCAGGTCGGCGAGGTCCGCCGGCGTTCCGGCGAAGATTCGCGCGTCGGAGCGGTACGGCCTGTCCAGCCGTTCGTCCAGCCGGGCCTGCCGGGCGGTGGCCTCCTCTGCGGTGTCGGCCAGCACGACGTCCAGATCGGCGAAGATCTGCAGGGACTCGCCGGCCCGCCCGGCCCGATCCTGTTCGTCGCGCACCTCGGCGACGATTGACCGCGCCTGGTCGGCGTCCACCGGGGTGACGTAGACGACGTCGGCGGCCCGGGCGGCGAAGCGGTAGGGGACGCTGGCATGCGCCAGCGCGGTGACCACCGGCTGGCCCTGCGGCGGGCGCGGGGTGATCGACGGGCCGCGCACGCTGAACCACCGGCCGGCGAAGTCGATGTGGTGCAGCTTGTCGCGGTCGACGAACCGCCCAGTGGCGACGTCGCGGATCTCGGCGTCGTCCTCCCAGCTGTCCCAGAGCCGGCGCACGACCTCGACGTAGTCGGCGGCCTCGTCGAACGAGTCGATGATGAACGCCTCGTTCTCCGGACTGGTGCGGTTGTCCAGGGTGAGCGTGACGGGCGGGCGCCGGCCGACGTGGGGGATCTCCCCGGGGCGGCCGAGCTGAACCCGCCACCCGGCGCGCCCGGTGCTGACGTAGTCCAGGGTCGCGATGGCCTTGGAGAGGTGGAACGGTTCGGTGCCCAGCGCCGATGTGCTCGGCACCAGCCCGATCCGCGAGGTCGTCGGCGCCACCCGGGAGGCGATCAGGACCGCGTCGAGGCGGCCCTGGACCCGGTCGGTGCGTCCGTCCGGACCGGAGAAACGGGCCGACTGCAGCGCGAGGGAGTCCTCGATGGTGACGAAGTCCAGCAGGCCGCGTTCGGCCTCGGCGACCAGCTCCGCCCAGTAGCCGGCGGTGAACAGCTCCTGGGGCCGCGCGTTCGGCTCCCGCCAGGCCGCCGGATGCCAGCCCGCGCCGTCCAGCGCGACGGCGAGATGCAGCGGATCGGAAGCGGTCATGAGGTCCTCTTTCGGTCTGCCGGTGCATCCGGCGGTCGGACGGCGCCTCGGAGGTCGCCGGGCGGTGGACAGTGCCGGGCCGCAGCTGGTCCTGGCCGGCGAAGGGCGCCGGGCGGATCAGCCGAGGTGGCCGCGGCGGCGCCATTCCTCGGCGAGCAGCTCGTACGAGCGGACCCGGTCGGCATGCTGGTGGGTGATGGTCGTGATGGCGAGCTCCTGCGCGCCGGTCGCCTCCAGCAGCTGCTCGAGCCGGTCGGCGACGGTGCTCGGCGAGCCGACCAACTGGGTCTCGGTGCGGTCGACGACGAGACTGCGATCCTCGTCGGTCCACACGTGCGCGGCGACCTGCTCCGGGGTCGGAAACCGGATCGCGCCGGCGCCGGTGCGAATGCTGCGCACCCACAGGCCGTAACCGGCGGCAAGGTCGGCGGCGCGGGCGTCGTCCTCGGCGACGACGACGTCCGCGGAGACGGAGATGAACGGCTCGGCGAGCGCGGCCGAGGGCCGGAAGGCCCTGCGGTAGGCGTCGACCGCGTCCAGCACGGTGCTCGGGCTGTGGTGGTAGGAGGCGGCGAAGCGCAGGCTGCGCGTCCCGGCGACCTCGGCGCTCGAACCCCCCGAGGCGCCGAGGATCCATACCTCCACCTGGGCACCTTCACCGGGGCTGGCGTGCGCCTCCTGACCGTCCGGCGCGCGGTACGTCCCGGCCAGCAACGCGAGGATCTCGTCGACCTGCGCGGCGTAGTCCGGGCTGTATGCGCCGGGCTGCTGGAGCAGCCCTGTGATCAGGCTGATCTTGGCAGGTGAGATGATTTTCGTCAGATCGACCTGCCTGGGTAGCAGCAGACCGTTCGCGGCCCGGGCCGCGGCGCTGTGATCACCGCTGCCACGGGAGGCCCGGTAGGCGCTCAACGCGGCGGCGGCGAGCTCCTGCTCGCTCGGGCGACCTGCGCCGCCGTTGTCAGTGTCGCCATTCGTCTCGTCGGCGGCACCGGCACCGGCAGGAGCGCTGCCGTTGCCCGGGGTGCCGCCGGCAGCGTCCTTCGGCGGGCGCCGGCCGAAGGAACGGCCGATACCCAGGTCGAGCCGGTCCGGATGCAGGGCCGAGATCAGGCCGAACTCCTCGACCACCGACAGCGCGGTGCGGTGACCAGCCTGCACCCCGGCCGAACCCAACCGGATCGTCGAGGTGGCCCCGGCGACCAGGGCGATGGACACCGCCGGAGACGAACCGAGCACTCCGGGATTGAGATGGTGCTCGGCGAACCAGTACCGGTGGTACCCGAGCCGCTCCGCCGCCTGCACCAGATCCACGGTGTTGCGCAGCGCCTCGCCGCTGGTCGAGCCGTCACTGAGCGGAACAAGGTCTAGGACTGCCAACGGAATCGCACTCATGGCTGGACCTTTCTTGCCGTCTTCCGAGGGACTTGCCGTCTTCCGAGGGAAGGGCGCGCACTGCCGATCGGACTGCGCGAATGCCGACCAGGCGATCAGCGCCGCCTGCGCCGGAAGCCAGGCAGCAGACGATCATGGTTCCACCGCGTGGCGAGCTCGACGGCGGGCGACCTGCGCCAGGTGACGGTGTAGGTCAGGCAGGCTGGTGGTGGCGGCGCGATGGCTGACGACGACGGGATGTGTCCCGGCCGGCCGGGGGACACAGCGCGCTGGACGAGCGGTGTAGGTCGATCTGCAACCGGCGGGTCAGGTGCCGGTGGATCTGGCGGGGCCCCCGGGAACCGGCCGCGGGCGGCAGATGGCCGGCCGGCGTGATGCGCGGATCGGCCTGGAAGGACGCGGCTGACATGTCATCCCTTCCTCGCCAGCGGACCCAACGGACCCAACGGACCCAACGGACCCAGCGGTTGGCCTGGTGCCACCGCACCGCTGCCGGCCGGGATCTCGATGCGCGCCGGACTGAACGGTGGACGGGCCTGGACCGCAGAGTAAACCTGCTGTCGGGATGAACGTAGCCCGGCGCCGGAACCTTGTCTACGGACTTGATGGGGTTCGGACCATGATGGGTTCGAACGACCAGCTCCAGGCCTGGACCGCCCGCCTCCTGACCGCCGGCACGCTTGATCGGCTCCTCGCCTGACCGGATGTCCGGTTCGTGGGCTGATCGGACGGTGATGACGGTCTTGTCGACCTGGTCCTCCTTCTTCGGGCGACGGTGGGCGTCGACGATGTCGTCAAGGGTGAACGTCAAGGCTGAACATGGTGTCGTCGGAAACCTCTGTGCCGATACCATCAGCAGTCACGGCTACGACACCCGCCTCGACGCTTTTCTCGTCGCTGGGTTACGCCTGCCGACATGGGCTGCGGACAGAACGCACGACGCGGTCCACGAGCTCCTGTGTGGCCATGGTCCGGGAACATTCCGCCTATACGCGAACGGCCGAGTGGTTCCCTCGAGGGGGAAATCTCCAAATCCCTCGCGCGTCGCCGCTGTCGGGTCGAGAGTCGCTCCTCCAGTGATCGGGATCCGTATTGCGGGCGCATGACAGAAGAATGTCCTATTCTCGCGAGCCATGATTATCTGCCCGGGATCGATGGTTTTCTCGCGATCGTTGGTGTGGGGCTACTGATGCCTTGTGGACGTTCCGTTCCGCCCGGTCGCCGAGCCCGTCGCGTGGGGACGGCGCTGGTGCTGTGTGCTGTGGCGGCCACCGCCGTCGGCTGCGGCTCCCCGGCCCCGACGCGGCTCCGGGATGCCGTCCGTGCCAGCCCGATGGTGCCGGCACTCACGACGCGGCCATCCGATCTGCCAGCGCCCGTCGGGCAGCGGCCGAGCGCCGGGGCGCAGCCCGCGGCGACGGCCACGGCCGCCTCCGGCGGCACGCCGTCAGTTCCCCCTGGAACGCAGATCGTGACGCGCGACGGCACGACTCTGACGGCCAGCGTTGTCATCCCGTCGGGCTCCGGGCGCCATCCACTCGCGGTGATTCCAGCCCCCTGGGGATTTGCGGAGACGACCTTCGAAAGCCAGGCGGCCGACCTGTCCCGGCGGGGCTACGTCGTCATCACCTACAACACCCGGGGCTTCTACAGCTCCGGCGGAACGGTGGATCTCGCCGGGCCGCAGGACGTCTCCGATGTCTCGGACGTCATCACCTGGGCGCTCGCCCATACCCCGGCCGACCCGACGCGGATCGCCGCCGCCGGGCTGTCCTACGGCGCCGGCATCGCGCTGCTCGCCGCGGGTGCCGACCCCCGGATCGGGGCGGTCGCGTCCCTGAGCGGTTGGACCGACTTCGGCCTTTCGCTCTACGCCGCGAACACCCGACACAAGGCCGCAGTGAACCTGCTGACGACCCTGCAGTCGCTCACCGGGCGGCGGGGGGACGAGGTGAGCGAGCTGTTGGACGACTACCGCGCGTTCCGGAACATGCCGCAGGTGCTGGACTGGGCCAGGCCCCGCGGGGTCGCCAGCGATCTCGACGCCCTCAACAGGCGCCGTCCCGCGATCTTCATGGCGGCGGCCTACGGCGACAACTTCTTCTCGCCCGTCCCGCAGATCGGCTTCTTCAACCAGCTCACCGGCCCCAAGGCCCTGCGGCTCGCCCCCGGCGACCACGGGACCAACGAGATCGGTGGTCTGCTCGGCTTCCCCAACGCGCTGTGGTCGTCCGCATGGGACTGGTTCGACCGCTACCTGCGCCCCGACTCGCTGGCGGCGCGGGCCCCCGCCCCAGCCGCGGTGCAGCTCACGACCGACGGCGGAGCGATCGAAACGTACTCCGACTGGGACGCTGTCACCCGTTCCCGCGCGACCCTGCGTCTTGGTCCGGCGTGGGCCGGCACGGGCTCGCTGTCGGCGACGGCTGCCACCGGCACCTGGTCGACCACGATCCGGTCCGGGCAGGACACCACCGCGAACGCCGGCACCATCCTGATCACCAGGGCTCTCCAGGAGATCACGCACCTGCCGCCGCTGCTGGATCTCGCCACGGTGGACCGGCGTGACGGCGCCGTGTGGCAGACCGGCCCGAACCCCGCGACGCAACGGATCCGTGGCGTCCCCACCCTGCACCTCACCCTGACCCCGAACGTCGACTCGGGCACCGTGGTCGCCTACCTCTACGACACCGGGCCCACCGACGTTGCCACGATCATCAGCAAGGCGGTGTACAGCTACTACGAGGCAACACCCGGCAGGCCCCTCGCGACGACCCTGACCTTCGACCCGGTCGCCCGGGACGTGCCGTTCGGTCACCACCTCAGCCTGGTCGTCGACACCAAGGACGACCTCTACTACGACCTGGACCGCTCGGAGGGCACCGTCGCGTTCGGCTCGCCCGCCGCCGACCCGTCGGTACTCACCGTTCCGCTCGGGTGAGCCCGTCCGCCCGTGGCTGTCCGCCCGTGGCGGTCCGTCCGCGGCCACGGGGACGGACCGCCACAGCGAGGCCAGACCGCGGCGGAGGCGGCTTGGGCCAGGATCCGGGGCGACGCGGACAGCCGGTGCGGCGCCTGGTACATGACGGCACCGTCCTGGTGGATGTGGCTGAGCCGGTAGACGATGGCGACCCGCTCGGGGGAATGCCCGTGTAGCAGCCGGAGCCGCCACAGCGGGCGGTCCGGGTCGAGTGGCCGGGCGGCGATCCGGTCCAGCGCCGCCGGTAGGCCGTCCTTCCCGCTGCCGGTGGGCAGCGTCTCGGAGCCGACGTGGTAGTCGAGGCCCAGCGCGCGGTCCAGTTCCCAGACGGGCTCCTGTCCGGTCACGGTCGGCCGGGAGAGGCGTTCGGCGAGCGCCGGGGCCTCGCGTAACCGGTGCGCCACGTGTGCGCGCAGGTCCTCGACAGCAAGGGTGGGGTCGTGAACGTACAGCACCACTTCGACGGTGGCTGTTGTCGGATGGCAGCGATGGCTATCTCCTGGTCGGACACGGTGCCGTACATGCGACGGGTTCCACTACCCGGCGTTCGACGCGACCGAGCCTGACTGCTGTGGCCGAAACGCTCGGCCTCATGATCGGATCGTGAGTGGCACCGCCGTGACCAGGACTGACGCGGCCCTCGACGAGCCGACCCAGGTCAGCGGGGGAGGGAGGCGTGCCGTTCCAGGAAGGCGGCGACGTCACGCTCCGATTCGATCGGCAGCGGATACACGATGAGACGATCGACTCCGAGATCGGCGTACCGGCGAGCTGAGTCGGCATCGATCTCGACCGGATCAAGCTGCATGTAGATGATCTCCAGTCGGCCGAGCCGGGCCGGGCGCTCGATCTCAGCCGCCGCGGCGGCGAGTCCGGACAGGTGGGCGGCAAGGTCGGCGGCCGTGCCGTTGCCGAACCATCCGTGCCCGCGAGCGACCGCGCGCCGGTAGGCGGCGGCGCTGTGGCCGCCGATCACGACTCGCGGGCCGTGCGGGCGCACCGGCCGCGGGTACGCGTCGATGTTCCTGAACGAGACGTGCCGCCCTTCGTAGGAGGGCAGGGGATCGAGCCAGAGCGATGTCATCGCGTCGAGATACTCGTCCGTTCGGCGGCCGCGCCCGGCCATCGGCACCCCGATGGCGGTCATCTCCGGTTCCAGGTAGCCGGCGCCGACGCCGAGCAGCACCCGTCCTCCGCTCAGTACGTCCAGGCTCGCCACCTGCTTGGCCAGAACCAGCGGGTTGCGCTGGGGAAGGATGATGACCCCGGTGCCCAATTCGAGCTGCCTGGTGGCCGCGGCCACGTAGGTCAGGTGTACCAGGGGGTCGAGGATCGGGTCCGTGGCCTCCATCGGCGATGCCGGCACCCGCGGGCTGGGCAGGACGACATGCTCACCGGCCCACCAGGAGCGGTACCCCAGCTCCTCGGCCAGCCGAGCCAGCCGGACAGTTGCCTCCGGGCCGGCTGTCGCCTTCGCGTTGAGTCCATATACACCGAGTTCCATGCTCACACTCCTCGAAAGTTCCGGTGGTCGTCCCCTGCCGCGCTTCAGCCGGTCGGAAGCCATGGCCAGCCCCGCCGCGCCGCCAGCTGCAGGGCGGGCGGCGGCGAGCATCCAGGACCTGGTTCGGCTTCCTCCGCGGGACCCGGGCCAGCCGGCTGGCCCGGGTCGTGGACGAGTGCCGGCATGATGTTTCCCTGGGGACTGGACAGAGGGAGCGGTCAGGGGCCCCGGCAGACCACCCTGCCGGGCTCCTCTCCGCCGGTCCAAGACCCGTTGCTATAACCAGTGGTTATGGATGTGCACGGCCGGGACCTGCGTTACTTCGTGGCAGTCGCCGAGGAGCAGAGTTTCACCCGGGCAGCGAGGCGGCTGTTCATCTCGCAGCCGGCGTTGAGCAAGCAGATCCGCCAGCTGGAGCAGTCGTTGCGGACCGTCCTGTTCGTCCGGGACCGGCGGACGATCCGGCTGACCCCCGCCGGAGAGGCGCTGCTGCCGCACGCCCGGCGGCTCACCGAGAACTGGGAAACGGCGCTGCTCGCAGTCTCGGAGGCGTCAGCCCAGGCCGGGGCGACGGTGCGGGTGGGATTTCAGACGCGGATCGGTCGCGGGCTCATTCCAGCCGTCGCCGCGCGAATGAACCAGCGGCTTCCCGGTTGGAGGCTGGACTTCCGCCAGGTCTCCTGGGCCGACCCCACGGTTGGCCTGGCCCGCGGCGAGGTGGACGTCGCGATCGCCTGGCTGCCCGTGCCCGACACGGGTGCGCTCTCCTGGCGGGTCGTGGCCCGTGAGGATGTCTGGGTCGCACTCGCGCCCCGCCACCGGCTGGCCGGCCTGTGCACGGTGCCCTTCGCCGATCTCGTTGACGAGCCCTTCATCGCGCTACCCAGGACGGCCGGCGCCCAGCGGGATTTCTGGCTCGGGGCAGCCGCCCGGCGGTCCCCGGCCGTTGTCGCTGGGGAAGCCGAGACCGCCGAGGAGTCGTTTGAGGCGGTCGCCTCCGGATCAGGGATCGCCCTGCTCTCCGCCGGCAACGCCGAGATCTACCGCCGCGACGACGTCGTCTGCCGGCCGGTCAGCGGACTCCCGCCCAGCGAACTGGCCGTCGTGTGGCGAACGGTCGACAACCGACCGTTCGTCGACGTCTTCGCCGACATCTGCCGCGCCTGCTCCCGTCCCGAGGTCCTGGCCAACCAGGCGGGCAAGCCAGCGCCTCGAGCCGGACTGTGGCCCTCAGAGTGAGATTGTCGTGACCAGGCTTCGCGACATTTCTTCGACCAGGCCTGTTACCCCTGTTTGGACGCCACCGTTGGCAGCCCTTACGCGCTGTATGTGCATGGCAACAACGACACGATGGGTGCGGTGCGGGTGATGGAGTCGATCGCTAGCGGCCTGCGCTGGCGGCGGTTGCGCGAGCCGGTGACGGTGATCGGTACCCCGGACGCGAAGGGCCGGGAGGCCTGCTGGGAGCTGGGCGCCGGCACGGCGGCGAGCCTGATGCCGTAGCGCTCGGGTCTGGTGGGGCACCGACCATGCGTTCATGCGCCATGCATGAACGCATGGTAGCGTGGACAGATGAGCGAGTCCGCCGACCTGGGCATCGTCCAGGTGCGCGATGTCGATCCGACGACTCTGGCGGTCCTGCGCGAACGGGCCAGATCGCTCGGTCAGTCGCTGTCCGGGTACTTGCGGGACCTGATGGATGCTGACGCGGCCACACCTCGCGGCGCTTGCGGAACGCTGGGCCAGCCTGGCCAGCCGAGACACCTACTCGCTCGGCCTGCGCAACCTCGTTGACGGGTTTCTCCGAAACCTGCCAGACCGCGGCGAACCCGACCGTGCATAGCAGGACCGGGTACGACTGCCATCCAGTCGTTCTCGTCGACGCATCGCGACCCGGACACCGGGTGGGTGGCAGACGAGGGGGAGAACGAGATGCAGACACGAACTCTGGGAAGCACCGGCCCGGTGGTGTCCGGCCTGGGGCCTGGGTGCGATGGGCATGGTGGGTGTCCACGGCGAGGCGGACCGCTCGGTGAGCATCGCCGCCGTGCACGCCGCTCTGGATGCCGACGTCACGCTGATCGACACGGGTGACTTCCACGCCATGGGCCACAACGAGCTGCCGCTCGCCGAAGCGCTGTGTGGCCGGGAACGCGACAGTTACCAGTTGAGCGTCACGTTCGGCATGCTGCGGACACCGGGCCAGTGCTTCGGCGGCGTCGACGCCCGTCCCGCCGCGGTGAAGAACGTCCTGGCCTACTCGCTAACCCGGCTGGGCACCGACCACATCGGCCTATACCGTCCTGGCCGCCTCGGCCCCGCGGTGCCAATCGAGGACACCGTGGGCGCGATCAGAGAGATGATCGACGCTGGTCATGTGCGCTACCTCGGCCTCTCGGAGGTCGACGCGGCGACTGTCCGCCGGGCGCACGCCGTGCATCCGGCCACCGACCTGCAGATCGAGTACTCGCTGTTCTCCCGCGCGGTGGAGCGGGACGTCCTGTCCACGCTGCGGGAGCTCGGCGTCGGGAACTGACCGTGGCGGCAGCCTGGGGAGGGTCGTCAGTCTCACCTGACGTGTCAGCGCATTGCAGAACCAGGTCGCCTCAAGGGGACTGGGCCCGTTGGTCACCCCAGCGAAGCGGGCCCGCTTCGGCTATCGGGTGACGATGACCGTCGCGCGGTGTCCGGCAGCGTTCTTGAGCTTGGTGTCGCCGGTGAGCAGGTCGCAGCCGAGTGCTTCGGCGAGTGCGATGTAGGCGGCGTCGTAGGCGCCGAGGTTGTGCCGCAGTTCCCATATCCGGGGGTGGTAGGGCCAGACCGGATGACGGGTGATCCGCAGGCGCGCGTAGTCAGCCAGCATCTGCTCGCCGCGATGATCGGTGATCTTCTTTCCGGCGGCGAGCCCGCGGACCGTTGACGCGACCTCGACGTCGAGATGGTGCGGGGCGTGCAACGTACGCGGGGCGGACAGACGGTGCCGCAGCACCTCGTCGCCATTGCGGGCGGACAGCGCATCAATGACGAGCGAGCAGTCAACCACGTACGTGAGGGTCAACGCCGCCCCTCGTCGCGCGCCGCGAGGATGTCGTCCATGGTGAGCTCCACCGGTTCCCGGTCGCGGGCGATGCGGGCGATGACCTCGGCGTTGGTTTCCGTGGCCGCGTCAGCATCCATCAGGTCCCGCAAGTACCCGGACAGCGACTGACCGAGCGATCTGGCCCGTTCGCGCAGGACCGCCAGAGTCGTCGGATCGACATCGCGCACCTGGACGATGCCCAGGTCGGCGGACTCGCTCATCTGTCCACGCTACCATGCGTTCATGCATGGCGCATGAACGCATGGTCGGTGCCCCACCAGACCCGAGCGCTACGGCATCAGGCTCGCCGCCGTGCCGGCGCCCAGCTCCCAGCAGGCCTCCCGGCCCTTCGCGTCCGGGGTACCGATCACCGTCACCGGCTCGCGCAACCGCCGCCAGCGCAGGCCGCTAGCGATCGACTCCATCACCCGCACCGCACCCATCGTGTCGTTGTTGCCATGCACATACAGCGCGTAAGGGCTGCCAACGGTGGCGTCCAAACAGGGGTAATGGGTCTGGTCGAAGAACTTGCACAAAGTCGCGTGCGTCGAATGGTTACGCTACGTGTCCGCGAGTGTGGCCGCCACGGTCGCCCCCAACTCCCAGCATGCTTCGCGGGTAGCGGTGTCGAGCGCTCCCACCACCGTCAGCGGCTCCCGCAGGCGCCTCCACCGCAGCCCCGTAGTGATCGTCTCTACCGACCGCACGGCGCCCGTGGTGTCGCTGCCTCCGTGGACGTAGAGGGCATACGGCCGACCGACGGTTGCTTCGAGGCAAGGATAATACACACCATCAAAAAAGTGCTTCAAAGCCCCCGACATATAACCGATATTGGCTGGGGTACCGAGAATATATCCGTCGGCGGCCAGGACATCCGAGGCAGTTGCCGAGAGTGCCGGCCGAACCTCAACCTCCACGCCCTCAATTTCATCCGCCCGAGCGCCCGACAGCACGGCCTCCAGCATATCCTGCATGGTCGGGGACGGGGTGTGCTGGACCACCAGCAGCTTCGACACAGGCATATCCTACCAAGCCGAGCTGAAGGCCCTTGACGATTTGACGAATCGTCGCGCCAGCGGTCGGTGCCGGCGAGCGCTTGTGTCAAATGCGGCGTGACCGTGCGACGCATGCGACTTTCGGCGAGTTCTGTGATCAGGTGTATTACTCCTGCCTGGAAGCAGCTGTCGGTCGGCGGTGCGCCCTGTACGTCCACGGTGGCTCCGACACGACGGGTGCGGTCCGCAGCGTGGAAACGATCGTCGCCGGTCTGAAACGGAAGCGCCTGCGCGATCCGGTGACGACGCTCGGCACGCCGAATGCTAAAGATCGAGAGGCGTGCTGGGAGCTGGGGCTACGGTTGCTACGAGTCTGCTGCTGCAGCTGACCGGAAATCGCTCCGTCAACGACCACCCTCCAGCGTCGCGAGCAGGGCGGCCGGCCGGGTGGCGCGGTCGCCGGTTCGAGGCCGTCAGCAGGGGCGTGGCACAGGACGGGTGTTGTGGCGGTCGAAGCCGCGGGGGATGGGGAAGGATCACGCAATCACTCCCGCGGGCCGGGTGTGCTGCACGGTGAACCCATGAGCAGTCAGATCTCCGACCGTCGGTCGGTCGACGGAGCCGGCGCACCGGCGGCGACCCTGCTGCCGGTGATCGCCCTCGCGTCGGGGACGACCGCGCTCGTGACGAGTGAGTTCCTTCCCGCGGGTGTGCTGCCGACGATGGCCTCGGACATCGGTGTCAGCGACGGTGTCGCTGGCCTGGCGATCGCGGTCACCGCGATCGCCGGTGCCGTCACCGCCCCCACCGTCGCGCTTGTGCTCCCGCGAACCAGCCGGCGCACGGTGCTCGTCGCGCTGCTGGCCGCCGGTGCGGTCGCCGATCTCGCCGTGTCACTTGCCCCGGATTTCGCCGTCCTGTTGCTGGGCCGGCTCCTGCTCGGTATCGCCCTCGCCGGCTTCTGGTCGTTCGCCTTCGGGGCGGGGACGACGGTTGTGCCCGGCAGGCCGCGGGTCGTGTCGACCGCGCTCGCGTTCGGGGTGAGCCTCGCGACGGCGCTGGGCGTGCCGCTCGCCGCGCTCGTCGGCAACGGCGTCGGCTGGCGGGCCGCGTTCGTCGGCGCGGGCGCCATCTGCGTTCTCTCCGCGGCCTGGCTGGCCGGTGTCCTACCGCCGGTTCCGGCGCATCCGTCGGCTGGCCTGCCGATGCTGCGCAGAGCGGTCGGGAACCGGCGGCTCATGGCGGGAATCGGATGCGTCGGCCTGGTCGCGTTCGGGAACTTTGCCAGCTACCCCTACATCAGACTCGCCATCGAGCGGGTGAGCTCCCACCACACGCCATGGCTGCTGGTCGGCTGGGGCCTCGGTGGCATGGTGGGCAATGTCCTTGCCGGCGCGTTCGCCGCGAGACTGCGGCTGCTTGCGGCCGCGGCACCGGTCCTGCTGGGGGTGGCCCTGTTGGTCACTGCCGTGGCAGGCTCCTCCGGCCCGCTCGCGATCGGGATCGTGCTGTGGGGTTTCGCGTTCAACATGATCCCGGTCGCCACTCAGCTGTGGGTCAGCAGAGTCGAGCCGGACAGCGTCGAGTCGGCGGTGTCGCTCCAGGTCACGGCGTTCCAGGTGGCGATCACAGTGGGCGCGGTGGTCGGCGGAGTGCTGCTCGACGCGCGGGGCGCGCAGTTTCCGCTACTCATGGGTGCCGCAGCAGCGCTTGCCGGTGGTGTCGGCTTCGGGCTCCTACGCGTGCCCGCCTGAGAGCTGCGCCGGGACCTCACCCACCGCGGCGCGCCTCACCGCGGTGAGGCGGTGTACTCGTCCCTGTGTACCTCATCGGGCTGGGCGGGTCCCGGGTCAGGCACGGCCAGCAGGTCGCCGACTAGGCAGACGCGGCGGCGCGCGAGGCCTGCTGGGAACTCGGGGCGACGGTCGCCGCCAACCTGATGGACAGCTGACGCCCGATCGCGGCTCGGCACCGATGCTCCCGGGCTGGCCTGGTGACGATCGGATGGACGCGCCAGGCCGTTGTTGATCGCAGGCTGGCTCGCGATCAGCCACTACACCATGATCCGGATCGGCAGGTTCGTGCGATGGTCGCCGCGCCGTCCGGGTCGGTGCGGCGGTGGGGTCAGCGGAAGGCGCCGACGTTGTCCCGAGCCCAGAGTGCGAACGTCCGGCCGGGTCGGCCGAGCACAGCACCGAGGTCGGGGCCGACGGTGGTCTCCTCGGCGGTCGGACTTCCCAGAACGGTCAGGGTGTCGTCGGCGATGGCGGCCGGCATCCATTCGGCCATCTGCTCACGGGCCTGCGCGGGGGAGATCTCGACGAAGGTCACCGGCTCACCGAGGGCTGCGCCGAGTGCCGCCGCCCGGTCACGCGGCGAGATCGAGGGCCCGGCCAGGACGTAGATCTGGCCGGCGTGGCGCGGGTCCAGCAGGGCGGCGGCCGCGACGTCGGCCAGGTCGGCCGGATCGACGGAGGGGAGGGCGATGTCGCCGAACGGCGCGAACACCGTCCGCTGCGCCGCTACGGAGGGCGCCCAGGCGAGCGCATTGGAGTGGAAGCCACCCGGTCGCAGAATGGTCCACTGCAGGTCCGACCCGGTGACGGCATCCTCGAGCGTCCGGAACCCGTCGTAGGCCGACAGCGTCGGACGGGTGCCGGCGGCCACCGATGACAGGAGCACCAGCCGGCGGACACCGGCGGCCTTGGTAGCGCCCAGGATCGCCGCCGCGTCGAGACCATCGCCGGAACCGTGGACGAGTAGAAACAGCGCGTCGGCTCCTTCAAGAACGGGGGCCAGGCTGTCGGGGGCAGCGAGGTCGGCGCGGACGGCGGTGAGCCCGGCCCCGGCGGGAAGGGGCGCCGAGGCGCCTCGAGACACAGCGGTCACTGGCTGGCCGGCGGCAATCAAACTCTTGGTGAGGGGACGGCCGATGTTGCCGGTAGCGCCGGTCACGACGATCACAGGGGTACCTCCGGGCTGGGGTTCGGACTGACCCGGGACACGCTACGGTCATGTGGGTAGCAGGTTCCCCATGGAAAGTGACTGGCGTCGGAGCCAGTACGACAGCCACTGCCGAGACAACGCCTGCCGAGACGACGCCTGCCGAGACGAGGACCGGCGTCCGCCCCTGTCCGAATCGACACTTTCGCCGCGATGCCCCGATCGTGAACGAAGCCGACCAGCCGACGCGTGAAGGCCGCCCGCCCCTGGTCGCCCGGGTCGCGGCTGCCGAGCGCCCCGCGTACCGCCCAGGTGGTGTCGTTCGGACCCCTCGACACGGTCCGCAGCGTGGAGACGAAACCATCGCAACCTGGCTGGAACGGAACGTTTGGCCAGCCGGGGCCGCTGGCTTCGCGGGGACCGAGGCGCACGGTGCCTCGGTCCGGTCGTCGAGTTCGACTCCCAGGCGGGTGAGGAAGCTGGTGATGCCTTCGAGCTGGTGGTCGTCGTCATGGGCGGCGAGATCGGCCATCACCGCAGAGACCGGGACGAACGGGACGGCGATGTCGCTTTACACCAGCCTCCTGGTTGATTGCATGTCGTCGTCGCATCCAGCCGGCCGGGCTCGGCACTCGTCGTTCGCGAGTCGCGCGGCGATCAGGATGGACACCTTCTCCGCGTGATCGACAAGGTAGAAGTGGTCACCGGGTAGGGTGACGATCTCCGTATCCGCCGTGGATGCCAGCCGCCAGGCGTCGAGCTTACAGTGGCACAGTGGATCCTCCAGCCCGCAGAACACCACCAGCCGGCTCGCGGTCCTGGTATGGCGCAGGGTACGGACGAAGGAATCGCAGACGGCGAAATCCTTTCGCAGCAGGGCCGCCGTGCGCTGACGAAGCTGTGGATGTGCGAGAACCTCCGGCACCAGTCCGCCGAAGCGGTCCGCACTCGCCAGGATCTCGTCGTCGCTGGCGACCAGGGGATCTCCGGTGAACAACGGGCGGGCATGGTCGGGGGGGACGTTCGCGGATGCGAACAACGTCGAGCACCGCACCGGCCCGTGTTCCAGTCTCGCCGCCAGTGCCAGCCCGAGGTAGGCGCCCATGCTGTGGCCGAAGATTGCGATCTCCCCGCTGGTCCCAAGCCGGGTGAGCTGGTCCGCGAGATCATTCACCGCGTCCGTGGCGGTATGGAGGGGGCGCTCCCGCCAGCGGCGGCCTCGCCCGGGTAGCTCCAGGAGAACAGGCTCGACCCAGGTCGGAAGCACCCGGATGAGCTCGGAGAAGATCTGGGCCGACCCGCCAGCATGGTGCAACAGCACAAGGGGGAGCCGGTTCACCCGGCCGACCCCCTGGCGGCCGGCGGCCGGCGAGCCTCCACCCATCTGCCCAGGTAGGCGGACGCCAGAACGAGGCCGCCCCCGATCAGCTGGACGGGGCCAAGATGCTCGTCCAGCAGCATGACGGCGAAGACCGCGGCGAAGAACGGCTCGGTCGACAGCACGAGGCCGACCCGGGTCGGGCTCGACACCCGCGCCGCGTGCAGCTGGGTGAGGAAGGCGAAGGCGGTACATGCCACCGCGAGGTACACGACGACCAGCCAGGCATCGCCTGGCAGACTGATCACCTCGTGCCAGGAACGGACAGGCCGTCCGAGGGACAGCACCAGCCCACCCAGCGCGACCACCCACAGTTCGACAGCGGTAACCCGTAGGAGAGAGACCTCGCGCCCCTTCGCCCGCGAGCCGAACAGCACGATCTGCGTGGCCCGGATCACCGCGGCCGCGAGAATGATCAGGTCACCGCTGCGCACCGAGAACCCGTGGTCCAGCGTGAGCAGGGCGCATCCCATCAGGGACAGGACCGTCACGGGGTAGACACCAGCCGAGATTCGGACCCGCAGGGCGAAACGCTCGATCAGCGGGACGAGCATCACCGACAGGGAGATGAGGAAGCCGGCATTGGACGCCAGGGTGTAGCGGACTCCGGCCGTCTCCAGAAAGAGAATGCCGAACAGCAGACATCCGAACAGCACGCCCAGCGAGACCTCCTCGCGGGTGAGGCCTCGCCACACCTTGAAGGACAGTGCGGTGATGGTGAGAGCGCCGATGGCGAAGCGCAGGAACAGGAAACTCGGGACGGAGATGAATTGCCCGGACCACTGCATCGCCACGTAGGTGGAGCCCCACACGACGGCGACGCCCAACACGCCGAGATCGGTGAGCAGGCGCTTCGCGGGCGGCTTGCTGCTGATCAGGGGCTCGGTCCCAGCCCGGGACATGCCGCCAGAGAGAGGGGGAGCCGGCTGCTGGCTGGTGGGGGCGACCGGAACGACAGCTCCCGCCGTCGTTGCCGGTGTCGCCACCTCGATCCGCTCAGGCATGCTCGACGGTGTACCCCACTTTCAGCACACCTCCCTTCACCTTCAGCGATCGCAGCGAGAATCCCGCGAGCTGCCCCAGTGATTCGACGTGGGTTCCACCGCAGGGATCCTCGTGCATGCCGTCGATCCCGATGATCCGCAGGCCGTCCTGTTCGCGCGCGAAGACCTTCCGGTCGTCCTCGATCGCCTTGCGGCTGCGTTCCTCGACGTCGGCGGCCAGCCGAGCGAGGTCCGGCTTCTGCTCACCGGCGTCGAACTCGATGCGGGCCTGCCCGGGGAAGTGGTTGCTCACCCGGTGACGAAAACCGAGAGCACGCACGAACCCATCCACGACATGGCCGCAGGTGTGCAGCGCGGCGTGCCTGCGCCGAGCGTTCGCGTCGACCGTACTGCTCACCGTGTCTCCGACGGTGAAAGTCCGTTCGCAGGAGAGGCGAACGACGTGCTCCGTTGCCTGCGGGTCCCGGAACGGACGTACGGCCACCTCGTCGACCGTTCCCGTATCGCCCGGCTGCCCGCCGCCCTGCGGGTGAAAGATGTTGTCCTGGAGCGTGAGCCAGTCGCCGTGCTCGCTGGTCCCGGCATCGATCACCTGTGTCATGACGGTGAAAGCGTACGTGTTCTCAAAGTAGATGTGGTTTTGCTGCAACGAGGACTCCGGATACATCGGTGGTCGACCTGCGGGAGGGGCGACTCGACGAACGTCTGCCCGAGTCCATCATACGAGCACTCGGCGGCGACGAGAACGGAAGGGGCAACCAGTCCGGCTCTCCCGGGCGATGCGGTTGCCACCGTAGGTATCCTCACCTGCGACGACGACGGCACCGTAATGATCTAGCGGTATCCCGCCACCGTACTCCGCCACCGTCTCCGTATCCGGATACACCTGCACCTGGGTCGGGACATAGCGGGCGGCGAAGCCCATACGGTAGTCGTTCTTGCTTCCGTGTGCGGCAGGGAAGCGTGCATGAGGGTTGACCAGAATATCAGGCACTCGCCGCGCTCCATCACCAGCGGAAAAGCCTTGGACTCGTCGGGCTGCCAGTTCGGGTCCTTCTGGAGCTGGCGGTAGTCGTAGCCGAAAAACCTCGCCGTACCCCGTTCTTCTCGCGGTTGTTGACGGCAGTGGGGTCGTACTCCATATGTTCGTGACGCCTTCGATGGCGTTCTCCGGGTAGATCGCGCGCGAACGGTTCGGTAACTGGCGTTGGATCGTCCTCCACCGTTGCTCCATGTCGCTTGGATCAAAGATCCTGATCGGCCCGATGAAGCCATCGCGCTCAAACCTCGCGAGCTCCTCGGCGCCGAGCCTCAAGTCGGTCTGACTGCCGATTGGCATAGCAGGTCGTCCATGGCGGCGGCTGCGTCGAGGACGGTGTTGTGCGCGATCACGACCGGCCAGGCGCTGGCGCCGCGCTCGGCGGCTTCGGCGCTGTGGTGGTGAGCCACTCGCCGGGTCTGGACCGGTCGAATGTGGGCTGGACCTTCGGCCTGCTCGCAGCTTTCTGGGCGGCCGGTCGGCTGGTCCGTGGCCGGCGCGAGATCATGATCACCTGGGTGGCCGCAGCCGAGGAACGGACCGGTCAGCTCCTGGATGTCGGCGGTTTCGGCCTGCGGCGGGGCTGCCTGGACCCGACGTTGGCGGGACGCCCGCCGAGACAGTCAGCGCGGCCCGCAGGTACGGGATCATCGGACCTGATAGGCGGCGACGAACACACGCGCCGCCTCGCGGGACAGATAGTCGCGCTCCGCCTCGCCGGGCTGGTCGGCGGGGCTGAACATCGCCTTGTCCTGGGTAATCGAGAGGGTCAGGTAGGCGAAGTGCGCCGCCGCGAGGCGCAGGTCGTCGGCGGCGATGAGGCCTCCGTCGACGTAGGTCCGCAGCGCGGTTGCGATGATATCGATGCCCCGGGACGGCGCCCGGTCATAGTAGGCGCGGGCCAGGTCGGGGAACCGCTCGGTCTCGGCGATGACGAGCCGGCGCAGCGACAGCACCTGTCCGCGGAGCACGGCGTCCAGGTAGTGCCTGGCGACGGACGTCAGCCGGACGACCAGGTCATCAAGAGTGCGGACCTCGGCACCTGCGAACGCCGCGGTCAGTTCGGCCACGACCTGGTCGGAGTTCCCGGTCACACCCTCCACGATCGCGCGGAACAGCTCCTCCTTGTCCGCGAAGTGCTTGTAGACCGTCTGCTTCGACACCCCGGCGCGGGTGGCGACCTCGTCCATGCTCGTGCCCTGGTAGCCGTTGCGCAGGAACAGTGTCGTCGCGGCACCGATGATGTCCTGCCGTTTGCGGGCAGAACGCCCCGACGGCCCCTGACCGACCGTCTCGGCCTCGCTTGCTCGTACTGCGGATGCCATCTCCACCTCCCACCTCGTTCTTACTGGACCGTTCAGTACCCGCATTGGTACTGTACCGTCTAGTTCCGTTTCGGGAGGAAGTCCGTGAGTACCGCGATGACTCTGTCCGGCCACGACCGCAGCCACGACTGCGCCGACGACCGAGCCGGCAATGTGACTCGGAGCCTGCTGGGTTGGCTCACGCTGGCCGGCCCCACCTACCTGATCGTCTCGGTGGTGCAGGGCTTGTCCCGGCCAGGCTTCGACTTCGCCCGGCACGACCGGAGCCTGCTCGCCGTGGGGCACCTCGGATGGATCCAGATGGTCAACCTGATCCTTGTGGGCGCCATGATGATCGTCGGCGGCTTCGGCGTCCGTGGGGCGTTGGGAGACGGCCACCGGGCCGGGCGGTGGACTCCCCGGCTGCTGGCCTGCTACGGCGCCGGGCTGGTCCTCGCGGGAATCTTCAAGGCGGACCCCGCGAACGGGTTCCCTGTCGGCACACCCCCTGGCCGTGCCCGCCACGTGAGCTGGCACGGCACGCTGCATGTGGCGTTCGCGGCTGCGGGTTTCGCGTGCCTGGTCGCGGCGTGTTTCATGATCGCTGGCATGCACGCCAGGCGTGGCGAGCCTGTCAGAGCGTGGCTGGACCGCGGCGTCGGCGTGCTGTTCCTTTTCGCGTTCGCGATGGTCGCGACCGGCTCGGCCGCGAGCTGGATCGTCCTCCTCTTCGCCGCCGCCGTCATCGTCAGCTTCGGCTGGATCAGCGCTCTCGCCGTCGAGATGTACCGCCGCACCCGCACGGAAGGACTGCCCCGATGAGCGCCTCGATCCGGTTCGACGCCTCCCTCGAGCTGGACGGCAAGAGCGCCACCGGCATCACGGTTCCCCCTGAGGTGCTCGTCGCTCTCGGCGGCGCGAGGCGGCCCGCGGTCAGTGTCACACTCAACAACGTCACCTATCGGACAACGATCGGCTCCATGAAGGGCGTCGCCAAGATCCCGGTCAGCGCGGCCGTGCGCGCCGCCGCTCATCTCGAGGCCGGGGATGCCGTCACTGTCGAGCTGGCCGTCGACACCAGTCCTCCCGCCGTCGAGGTACCTGCGGAGCTCGCCGAGGCGCTGGCCGGGACCCCAGCCGCTCGGGACTTCTTCGCCGGCCTCTCGCCGAGCCGGCAGAAGGCCTACGTCACCCGGATCCTGGAGGCCAAGCAGCCTGAGACCCGTGCGCGTCGCGTCGCCGGAGCGGTCGAACGGCTGGCGAGGGGGCAGGCCTCCTGGTAGCCGGCGCACAGCACAGACATCCTGCCCGCCGGCCACTGCCGCTCAGGTTCCTGTCCAGCGCCCCCTTGTTGATGTCAGTTCTGTGATCAAGCGTAATATCCTTGTCTGGAAGCAACTGTCGGTCGGTCGTACGCCCCGTACGTCCACGGCGGCTCAGACACCACAGGCGCGGTCCGAAGCGTGGAAACGATCGCCGCGGGCCTGAATCGGCACTGGCTCGAGGCGGCCCGCGAGATCGGACTCGTCGGCGAGCAGGTCCCGTCCCCGCAGGTAACGATCGTGAGCAGGATCGACAGGTCGCGTTCCGCGGCCGGCACCAGGCGGGGCAGCGGCCGTCGGACGGTGCTGCGGGGGTCGTGACGGCGCCGGGGGTTCTCGGGATCACCGGTGAGGCCGGCGGGCTCATCAGGCTCGCCAAACTCGAAAAGTGCCCGTTCGACAGCCTTGCAGAACTGGCGGAAACCTGGCGTCGCGACCCCGGCGAGCCCGCCGTCGTAGGCGAACCTCGGTCGCGACATCTAGCCGTCGAACCTGGCGAGATTGGTCACCGCCTGGAGTAGCCAGCCGTGGAAGTCCTCGAAGCGTCCGCGGAGGGCGGGACCGGGCATGGGGCTGCCGCAGCGGCGGTGGCGGACGAGGACGACCTCTCCCGAGGACGCCTCCCAGCAGGCAAGGTCGTCGGTGTCCCGCCGGACCGCGAAGGGCACGAGATCCGCCTGGGGGAAACGGCTGCGCAGGCTGTTGTTCGCCTGTAAAAGGGCCTCGCCGTCCATGAGCAGCCAGGGTTCGAGATTCGTCAGGCCGAGATCGACGACACGCAGGTATTCCGCCGGGTAGCAGAAACCTGACGGCAGCTCGGTGCTGGGGATCAGTCTGGTCATGGCCATGTCCCGTCGGTCTTGTCGAGTACGGGGGATCGTGCCTGGCAGGGGAGCTGGTTCAGGGTCGTCGGCGGTGTGGTGGGCCGGTGGCCGGAGCCGGCGGGGTGGTGCCCGCGGCTGTGGTGGCGAGGGCCGTCGCGGTCGGGGCCGTCGCGGTTGGGGCGGTCGACGTGGGGGCCGCCGACGTGGGGGCCGCCGACGGCGGGGTCATCGGGGTCGCGGGTGCCCTGGTGGCACCCTGGCCCCCGAGCACGATGCCGACGGCGACGTGACCGTCGGTCTGGACGGTGATCGGGTTGGGCTGGCCGGTGAGGGCCTGGCAGTTGAGGTTGGCGTAGGAGGCGGCCAGGCGTGTACCGAGGAAGGTGTAAAGATTCGTCGCGGTCGCGGCGTCCGGAGTGGCGAAGGCCTGGAAGGCGGCCTGGTCACGCTGGAGACGTTGCTGTCCGACGGTGATCATGTTCTTGCAGTAGCTGACCGCGGCCGCGGTCAGGCTTCCGGTCAGGGGCGGCATATTGGAGCCGTTGCGGTAGATGTTGGTCTTGGTGCGGCTCATCGCATCGTCGATGAGGGTCATCGGGTTGTTCGGCGGCACCAGGGCGACCGGGGCCGCCTGCTGGGTGGCCTGCAGTTCGTCGAGTGCCAGCGACGTCGTCGGCGTCGCGCCGTTGGCCAGGTCGGGGGCCGTGAACGGGGTGCAGCCGAGGGCCTTGTCGACGAAGTTGACCAGCAGCCCGTTGTCGCTGGCGTTGGTGAGCACCCGTGCGCCTGGCAGGGCGGCGGCGTTGGCCTCGGTGGCCTGTGCGGTTCGACCGTCCGGGGCGAGCAGGTAGGTGGCCGTGACGTTGTCACTCTGGTCCTGGTCGACGATGCCGAAGTCGCGCGTCGTCGGGCAGGGCCGGCCGTCGGCGGCCATGCCGATCGGGGCGACGGTGAGCCGCCGGGTGTCGATGGCGCGCTTCGCGGCCTGGAAGAACGCCGGCGCGTTGCAGAACGCGAACTGACCGAACACCGAGTTCTGGGTGCCGTTGACGCACCTGCCCTGGGCGAGACTGCCGCCGGCGTCGCGTAGCCGCAGGTGACGGCCGTTGCGCCGGACAACCACCTGACCGCCGGTCTTCTGCAGCGTCAGGTTGTTGCCATTGAATCCGAACCAGACGCCGACGACGGCGCCTCGGGGCAGGGCCGGTGTCACGGTCGGCGCCGCCGGTGTTGTGCCCTGGTCGACGACCAAGGGGTTGTACACCGAGACCTTGCCGGTAGCCGGGTCGAGGATGGTGGCCTGGACGAAGGCGGCCTGCGCCGGATCGGCCTGATGGCAGGTTCCTCCTGCGGCGGCGGTGAGCTGGTAGGGCGTGGCGAGACCCTGTGCGGTCAGCGGGTTCGCCGGGACGAGCAGGGTGCAGTCGCCCGGGTCGGAGGCCGGTTGCGCGGTCGCGGTCCCGGCGGCAGGGCCGGTTGCGGGATCGGCGTTACCCGGGTCGGCGGCGGGTGGTGAGGCGGCGGCGACCTGCGCCTCGGCGGCAGCCAGCCGGACCGCAACGGCGGTGGGGCCGACTCTGCCGGTGCTCGACAGCGTGATGCCGAAGGCCCCGCCGATGATGCTGGCCGCGGCGATCGCGGCGATCGGCAGGCGGGCCGCAGAGCGGCGGGGGCTGCTTGTGCCCCCGGGCCGCCGACGGCGCGAGCCGCGGTGACCGTTGGGAGACCGGGGCGATGTTCGAGGGTCGGGCACGAGAAAGGTCCCTTTCGGGGTCGACTCGGAGATTGACCTGCCGGCTGCGGGCAGGCGACGACGGCCGCGCGCAGATGAGCCTGTGCGGCAGTGGCCTGTGCGGCGGCGAGGGAGACGTGGGCAGGACGGGGCTAGAACTTCTGCCCTGCGGCGAAGGTGGCGGTGGGTAGCTGGGACAGCCGCGAGGGTGTCGTCGGTGTGATCGCCGCGGGCGACCTGACGGCCTGCGGGGGGACCGTGGCCGGCGGCGTCGTGGCGAGCGTCGCCGTCGGCGGCCTGGTCGGTGGCGTGGTCGGCGGCGCCGTGGCAGCCGGCGGCGCGGCCGTCGCGGGAGCTGCGCGGGGTGCCGCTGTCGGTTGGGTGGTCGGCGTGGCCACCGCGTTGTTCACCGTGAGCCGGACGGTTTCGAATGCCGGAGCCCGGGCCGCGGAGAACACGATGATGGAGATCGTGTACTGCCCGCTGGGCAGGGGTCGGGTGTCGAGCTGCAGCACGAATGGCGCGCGCCGAACTGTCCGCACGGTCTGCTGTGGACCGTCGATGGCGAAGACCGCCCAGGTCGTGGTTCTCGTCAGCGCCGCCGGCTGCAGATTCACCGTGCCGTGCACCGTGTTCAAGGAGCGCCGGCTCACGCCGGCAACATTGTCACCGGGATGCGGCATGGCCTGCGGAGATGCGTGTGAGACGATCTCTGCCGGTCGCGGCGTGGAATCGGCCTGTGCCGCCTGCACGGCGAACGCGCCGATCACTGCCGCCGAAATCAGGGTGGAACCGAGAATAACTAACCGTATTTGTGACTTCCGACCGAGCACAGGGACTCCCGAAGGTGGTCCCCCCCCATTTACAAGGTATCGGATTTCAATCATGCCAGACGAGTCGTCAAACGTCTTCCGTGAACCTATGACGGTCGTGCATGGGATCAGCTGGAGGATGCGTGGCCGAGTTTCCGGGGACGATCGACACGCAACGCACAATGCATCGGTTCAACCATTCGGCGTAATTTTTTGGTGAGTTCCCGAGGGCGGGCCGCACCCGGGTTTGATCGGCTTACGCTGACCCCCAGCGGCGTGCCGATGCCGATGCCGACGGCGGCGAACGGCAGCGCGCTGGTGACGGACATTGCCCACCGCGAGCCGAGTCTGTCAAGGTCAGGCCCGAGCTCCTCACGGACCAGGGTGTCGAGCGCCGCCGTTGCGCGGTTCGCCGACGGCCGTCGCACTCGCCTCCACCAGCAGCCCGACACTCGCGGCCAGTGGACTCGCCCGGTCCGACGCCCCGGAGCCGACGAATCCAAGCACCGGCATGGTGTTCGACCTGAGCCCGTCGTCGAGGTCGAACGCTGCCGCCCGCAGTGCCCCGAACAGGTCGCCGCGATGCCGGCTGTCCCGCGCCGACACCGCCGCGGGACAGCCGGCGCAACGGCATCTCGGACGACGCCGAGCGCGCCCGGGTGTCGGTGTTCACTGGTCCCGCGGCGATCGGTATTGGTCCCGGGTGAGGCGGGCCCTGGCCGGTGGCCGTCCGGTGGCTCGTCCCGGTGGTGGAGACCCACGTTGTCGTACCTGGCCGCGAGTGGTGCTGCCGGCGACTCGGACCGCTCCAACTGCGCGGACCACGCCTGAAGCGGGATGGGTCTGATCTGCCCGCCCGGCCCGACCAGGTCGGGCCGGGCGGTCGTCTGCCAGTTCCAGTCGTCACCGACTGTCATGAGGCTTAACCGTCCTCTGATCGGGTTCCGGATGCTCCGGAGCCTGTATCACCCCCACAGAAAAAGGATTTTAAAGACATTTTGGGCAATGGCGATAGCCCAAGCGGCGATCATTGTGTCTGCATAGTGGAACGTTTGCCCTGCGGTGCTTTTGTGCTGCCGGGGTCGGCGCCAGCCGGTGACACACGCAGGGCTTGGCCCGGCTCGACGGTTACCGCGACCGGTTGGGCCTCGACACCGGCGCACTCGTCCTGTTCGACCGCCGACTCGCCGCGCCGCACATCCACGAATGCACCGGCCTCACCACGGCGGTCGGCCCTGCGGGTGGTATCTGAACCGTCCTGCGAGAGCGGGGATCCGCGGTCAGACGGTGACGACGATCTTGCCGAACTGGTCTGCCTTCTCGAGGTACCGGTGCGCCTCGACGATGTCGTCGAGGGCGAACACGGTGTCGATCGTGGGGCGCAGCGCGCCGCTGCGCAGGCCGGCGTCCAGGAACGCGGCGATCCGGCGCACGACCACGGGATCGAGGGTGTGCTCGAAGCTCATGTAGCGGTGGATCGTCAGCGGTGCGTTCATCGGCATCGACGCCGGCCGCGGGTCCAGCCAGCCGATGGTGGTCACCGTGGCGCCGAACCGGGCGGCGGTGGCCAGCTTCGCGAGGCCAGGCCCCATCACGGAGTCGAGGATGATGTCGGCGCCAGCCCCGTTCGTGTGGTCACGGGTGGCGGTGGCGACGTCGTCCTGGTCGGTGGCGAAGGCGGCCGCCGCACCCGCGGCCAGCAGGGCTTCCTTCTTCGCGCTGTGCCGGGTGACGGCGAGCGGGACGGCGCCGATCTGGCGGGCGATCTGGATGGCGGCCAGACCGACCGAGCTTGAGGCGGCAGTGATCAGGATCTGGTCGCCGGGCCGCATCCCGGACTTCTCGACGAGTGCGCCGTATGCGGTCGAGTACGCGACCCACAGCGCCGCGGCGCTGGTGGCGTCCAGATCGGCCGGGCGGGGCAGGACCGTGCTGGCCGGGACGACGGTGTACTCGGCACAGGTGCCGTTGAGATCCATCTGCGGCACCGCGGTGACGAGCACCGGGTCACCAGGGGCGAGTCCCTCGACGCCGGTGCCGATCGCGTCGACGACCCCGGCTCCCTCGCAGCCCAGGCGGGCGTGCGGCAGCCGGAACGGCCTGGGGTAGGCGCCCGCGCGCATCATCTCGTCGAGGCGGTTGAGGCCGATGGCCTCGATCCTGATCCGGACCTCACCGGCGGCGGGCTCGAGGGCTGGCTCGTCGACGATGTGCAGCACCTCCGGGGCGCCGGTCTCGTCGAAGACAACGACCTTGGACATGGTGGAACTCCTTCGGAGCGGGCGGGAGGAGACGCCGCGGCCGGGCGGCCCGAGGAACCTTCCGCTGGCATCATGAAACGGGACGGCGTCCCGTTTGACGATATGGGACACCGTCCCGCTTGGCAACGCCGGCTGGCGGCAGCGGCTGCCCGCGGGGCTACGTCATCCTGTGGGGTGACGCCGTCCGATGCGGCGACGCGGTTGCAGGCGATACGTCCGCAGGAGGGAGTCAGATGAGCGCTGGCGAAGGAGTTGTCGAACCCGCGCCACGCCCGAAACGGGCCGACGCCCTGCGCAACCAGCAGGCCCTGCTGGAGGCGGCCGCCGCGGTGTTCGTGACCGCCGGGGTGGAGGCGCCGATCCGCGCGATCGCGGCCAGGGCCGGCGTCGGGACGGCCACGATCTACCGCCACTTCCCGACCCGGGCAGATCTGATCATTGCCGTCTACCGACACCAGGTCGAGGGCCTCGCCCAGGCCGGCCCGGCGCTGCTGGCGACCAGCACGACGCCCTACGCCGCGCTGGCACAGTGGATCGATCTGTTCGTCGATTTCCTGGTCACCAAGCACGGGCTCGCCGCCGTGCTGCGCTCCGACGACTCCTGCTTCGACGCCCTGCACGACTATTTCCTGGGACGGCTCGTGCCCGTCTGCGCGGAACTGCTCGCCGCCGCGGCCGAAGCCGGGGAGATCCGCTCCGATCTGGAGCCGCTGGAGGTCATGCGCGGTGTCGGAAACCTCTGCGCCGGCGCGACCAGCAGCCACGGCTACGACGCCCGTCGCCTCGTCGAGTTCTTCGTCGCGGGGCTACGCCTGCCGAGGTGAGCCGGCCGACACCGATGACCTGTCCGGCGCGATCAA
This sequence comes from Frankia sp. R82, assembly GCF_023716925.1. GTDB lineage: Bacteria > Actinomycetota > Actinomycetes > Frankiales > Frankiaceae > Frankia. The sequence continues at coordinate 38,648 of NZ_JAMQQG010000210.1, read as the reverse complement.
GCACTTCTGCGAGCAGCGGTCGGTACGAACCGGGATGCTCGCCCATGCGCAGAAAGTGATTGTCCGAGTCGCGGGGTGATCGTCGAGGCTCGCGGTTCGGTGGTGGCCGTTCTGCCTGGCGGTAGCCCGACCTCGGCGCAGGCGGTCAGCCCTCCGACAGCATTCTTCGGACCGCTTGTTCGAGCTCCGGGAGTTTTTCCTGGAGCACTTGCCAGACGAGGGCATCGTCGACGGTGGCGTAGCCGTGGATGAGGATATTCCGGAAGGCGACTATTCGAGGGAGATCGGGGATCGTGGCAGCGAGGTCCGGGGCAACCTTGGAGAGCTGGTTGAGCGCCTCGCCGATGATCTAAAACTGGCGCTCGACTGCGGCACGGAGCATTGCATTCGCCTGATAGTCGGCGAAGGTCTGGCCGTGGGCGAAGCTTCGGACGAGTTCGGCCGCGTTCGCGGCGTCCCAGAGGTACTTGCGCGGGTCAGGCGGCATACAGGAGCTGCCTGGTGTTCATCACCTGGTCGCGGAAGTAGGAGTTGTGAATTGCAGTGACGCTGACGACGTCAACGGCGCGGCCCAGCAGGCGTTCGAGTCCTTCTTTGAGGGCGAAGTATGTGCCGTAGTAGTCGAATCCGGCATGGTCTGTGTCGAACTCGACGAGGACGTCGACGTCGCTGCTGCCGGGGTCGAAGGCGTCGCTGGTCGCGGAGCCGAAGAGGTCGAGACGGCGGATGCCGAGCCGACGGCAGAGTCCTTGGATCTCTGCCTGCCTGGCCTCGATCAACGGATGCATGCCCACCTCCTCCGGGGAGATTGTGCCCCACCTGGCGGCCGGTGCGCTGACCGGGATGCCCGAGACCCGAGAGAGGCGTCGGAGACGCCGAGGAGGGCGATGTGCTGCCCGTCGAGGCAGCCAGCTGCCAGGCGAACAGCCCGGCGACCTGGCGTGCGGTGGCCACGAGATCTGTCAGGAAAGGACCCGTTGGACGGCTTCGAGACTGGTTCCACCGTCAGCGTTGAACGCGATCTTGGCCGCCAGGGTGCGGGTATGAGCGAGGTTGACCACGGCCTCGAAGAACTCCAGTAGAGGCTCGGGCTTACGGATGCCGCCGCCGATGACCACGGCATCCCACGTCTGGCTGACGACTGCTTGCTTGATCTGGTCCAGCGCTGATTCGTCGAGCGGGACGAGGAGTTGCTCGACCAGATAGCCCGCCGCCCGGACTCGTTCGAGACCGTACGCGAGACCGCGATCAACTGTCTTCGACATCGATGTCCGGCAGCGCAGGTGGGTCAAGACCGACAATCAAGACGCGAGCGGTAGCCATATCGGCAGCTGATCCACTTCAGCCTGCCTCGCCCATGGCGAGTCGCCGGACGCCTACGTTAGCGAGGGTGCTGCGACCAGATCTACTACCCCGTGCTCGAGGCGACGATAGGCCGGCCCTACGCGCTGTACGTCCACGGCAACAGCGACACGATCGGTGCCGTCCGCGGGGTTGCAACCCTCACGACCGGGCTGGCGTGGAAGCGGCTGCGTGAGCCGCTGTCGATGCCGTGCAGGGCAGCCCGTACGCCGCCCGGACTCGCTGGGCAGGGTACCGGGCCTACCGTTCGGGCGGGGCAGCGAAACTCACCAGGGCGATCGACGGGCGCAGGTCACGCGGGCCGGGCAGGACCGCGATCTTCCGGAGTGTTCTCGACCGCCATGCCCTGCGGCCGAGCGGCGGCTGGAGGTCTTCGGCGGTGGCCACGCCGGGGATCTGCGCGGGTAGGCGGGCGGCCCCGGAGACCGACAGACTGAACGGCATGGGCGGCGTGGTGTAGCGGGTCGACAAGCGGTAGCCCTTCATCGTCCGTTTGCTGAGCGAAGCAGGTATCGAGTCGAAGAACAGCTGCCCGCCGGGGAACCGCGCGGCGCACTCGGCAATCAGGGTCATCACCTGGCCGCGTTCGAGGTACATGAACAGTCCCTCGGCGGAGATGAACACCCCCAGCGCCGGATCGGGGGTGTCCATCCAGGAGTGGTCCAGTGCCGAGGCCGGGATTTCGGTCATACGTGGCTCCCGGGGGAGCAGACGGCGGCGCAGGTCGATCACGGGTGGCAGGTCCACGGACAGCCAGGTGATGCCAGGCCGTCCCAGGCGCCAGTAGGTGGTCTGCAGACCCTCGCCGAGGGCGACCACCGTGGCGGCGGGGTGCTGGTCCAGATAGGTGCGGATGGCGATGTCCAGGGCGAGCGCGCGCAGCGGATGGCTCTGGCTGGGCTTGCCGAATCGCTCGTAGTCGTAATCGATCCCGCGGTAGAGGCGCTCCGCCAGCGGATCGTGGAACGCCGAGCCCGGGTGCATCGACTCCTCGGCGCGGTTGCGCAGCGTCCACAGGCACGTAGCCGCAACACCGTCCAGGGCCGCACCGTCGATCTTGTCATCGGTCATGTCCACTCCAGGTGGATGGGTCGCGATCCCTGCCCGTCGACGGCCTCATGGTCGGTGCCGCGCGAGACGGGCTGGACGGCGTCAACGACAGGACGGCACAGATCCGGGATCGACGCGTCGTGGCTCCAGCGGTGCAACGTCAGCCAACGAGGTGTGCTCGGACCAGCCGTCGGCGACGGCCGCCGATAGCGGAGTCCGCTGGTCGAGGAGTCGGTGCTCGACCGAGACGACGACCGCGGGAACCTGGGCGGCGAGGTGGCTGTTGACCCGGTCGCTCTGCACCGCCGTACCCACGAACCCGCCGCCGTGCACGTGGAGCACGAACGGCAGCTCGACGCCTCCGCCGACGCGCGTTGCCGGACGGTACACCCGGACGGACAGTCCGCGACCGGGCAGCGCCACCTCCTGCCAGTCAATCGCGGCGCCGGGATCCGGATCTCCGCTGATCGCCCGTACCGCGCTGGACGCCCGAAAGCGGTTCTCCGCGTCGCGGTAGGCGACCAGCTCCTCGGCCGTCATCTCCAACCAGTCCGGCTCCGACGGGCGCCCCGTAGTCATGCTCTCGCTCATGGTCTTTCCCGGGAAAGGTAGTTCCGCGACCCTCGGTATCGAAACCCGCGGTAGCGAAACCAGTATCATGTGTCCATGGCATCGGCCGTCTCCGCCCGACCCCCCGGCCGTCCGCGCACAGGCGTTCACGCCGCGGTGTTCGCCGCCACGCTGAGCGCGGTCCACGAGTTCGGCTACGCGCGCGCCACCGTCGAACGCATCGCTGCGGTGGCTGGTGTCGCCAAGACGACGATCTATCGGCGCTGGCCGTCCAAAGGCGAGCTGATCGTGGACTGCCTCCTGAACGCCTTCGGCCCGCCGCCGCCGCTGGCGGGCGCCAGCCGAGCCGAGATCATGTCCTCGGCCATCCACTGGATCGCGGCGAAGATCGGCGAACCCGGGGTGGGCGACGCGTTCGCTGGCGTGTTCAGTGACGCCGTCAGCGACCCGGCCCTGCGCGAGATCCTGTCCGCGCGGCTGCAGGAGCCGTATCGACTGGCACTCCAGGATGCGCTCGGTGAGCCGGAGGCTCGGGTCCTGCTCTTCACCGACGTCGTGGTCGGAACCCTGCTCCACCGGATGGGCATGACCGGCGAGCCAATGGCCGACGCCGACGTCACCGCACTGGTCGAGATGATTCTGCCCGCACTTCAGCGAGGCTCCCCGCCCTCCTTGAACCTCGGTTCGGAACGCGCGTCGGAGCCCGGGTAGCTCGATGATCGAAAAATTGGACAGGCCGCCCGCGAGGCGTGCTGGGAGCTCGGTGCCACCATCGCCGCGGTCCTGCTTCACCTGGGGTCATCGCGCGGTGAGCTGCCCTCGCACATGGCGTCCTCGTTCCGTGGCGTCCTCGTTCCGTGGCGTTGCGGGAGACCGTCACGACCTTCGCGGAGCGCTCGGCGGCGGCGGCTCGCCCGCGAGACGAGGCGCAGCCGCTTGCGAGAAGCGGTAGGTGATGCCGGTGAGGCGCTCCGATTCCTGCCACAGGTGTCGCTGCAACCGCGGGTCGCGGGCGGATTCGCTCGGCGTCAGCAGGGTGGGGTAGCCGGTGAACTCGCGCCAGCCTCCCGGCCCCACATAGCTGCCACCCGCGACGGCGGGATCGGCGGCGGCTCGTGCGAGCGACAACGCGCCGATCGCCGCCGGGTGGGTGATGGGGCGTGCCAACCCCCAGGACTTGCCGCGGAACAGCAGCGGCATCGTCCGGTTGAGCTCGGTTCTCGCGCCACCCGGATGGGCGGCGACCGCTGTGGTGGCCGCGTTCGCCTCGGCGAGCCTCGTCTGCAACATCAGGGCGAACAGTATGTTGGCCAGCTTCGACTGGCTGTACGCGGCCATGGGCCGGTACCGCTCGGTGGGGCCGGACGGTGGGTCGTCGAGGTCGAGCTAACCGGCCCGGTGTGCCGGGCTGGTCACGACGACGATCCGCGACCCGGCCACCGGGAGTAGCAGGTCGAGCACCAGGCCGGCGAACACGAAATGGCCGATGTGGTTCGTACCGAAATGCGTCTCGAAGCCTTCGTTGGTCGTTCCCCGTGGCGCCCACATCAGGCCGCCATTGTTGATCAGCACATCGATGTGCCCATGCCGGGACCGCAGTTCCGCAGCCGCCGCGCGCACCGAGACGAGCGACGCGAGGTCGAGGCTGAGGTCCTCGACCCGAGCGCCGGGTACGCCCTGCGTGATGCGATCCATCGCCCGCCGCGCACGGGTGTGGTCGCGGCAGGCGAGGATGACCTCGGCCCCCTTGGCGGCGAACAGCCGTGCGGTCTCGAAGCCGACCCCGCTGCTCGCGCCGGTGATGACGATGGTCCGGTCGTCCTGGCGCGGCATGTCGGCCGCGGTCCATCGGCTGGCGCTCCGGCTCACCTATACCAGTCCTCCTGGGCGTGGTCCGGTCCAGGACGCCATGCGCTGAGCAGACGGTCTGAGACGCTGGCGTGACCGGAGATGCGTATCGTCGACATAACTGGGATGACCGTCCCGGATACTTTCCGGGACGGTCATCCCGCTTGTCAACCCGGGAGGGCGAACTGGAGGACGAACTGTCTGGACGCGAGATGCCGCCTGCCACAGATGGAGTCGGGTCTGACCAGGCCGGCGGGCAGCGCAGGCCGCTGCGTGCCGACGCCCGCCGCAACCGCGCCCGGATCCTGGAGGCTGCCTTCGCCGCGTTCGCGCACGAGGGACTGTCGGTGCCGGTGCATGAGATAGCTCGTCGCGCGGGGGTTGGAACGGGCACCGTCAGCCGCCACTTCCCGACCAAGGAGTCGCTGTTCGCCGCGGTCTTCGTAAGCCGCGTCGAGGGGCTGGTCGACCTGGCGCGGCAGCTGGACACGGCGGCCGATGCCGGGGGCGCGTTCTCGCGGTTCTTCGCCGTGCTCGTCGCCGAGGGCGCCGCCAACCACGGCCTGGCCGAAGCGCTCATCGGCTCCGGCTTCGATCTCAAGGCCGCCGCGTCCGGCCCGGAGCGCGACGTGGTCGGGGCGATGTCCGGCCTGCTGACACGTGCGCAGCGGGCCGGTGCCGTGCGGCGCGACGTCGACACCGACGACGTGATGGCCCTCGTCGCGGGCTGTCTGGCCAGGCAGGCAGACCCGGACGATCCGGCCGGACGAGGCCGCCTGGTCGACGTCGTCTGCACCGGGCTGCTCCGCGGGCCTGGGATGGGGTGGAAACCGTCAAGTAACGCGTAGCGTTACCGCTCGACCTACGTGGCTTTCCTCAGCTGACCGGAGATCGCTGCGTCAACGACCCCCCTCCAGTGCCGCGAGCAGGGCGGCGAGTCGGGTGGCGCGGGTCGCCGGGTTCGAGGCCGTCAGCAGGCGGTGCAGGACGGAGTAGCGATCGGCCCCGGTCAGGGCGACGAACGCCGCGCTGGCCGGGGCGGATGCCGCCAGCGCGGCGGCCAGGTCGTCGGGGATCTGGGCGTCCGCCGCCCCCGGGTAGGCCCGGTCCCAGCGTCCGTCCGCCCGCGCGCGCTCGACCTCGGCCTGGCCCCGAGGCCGCATCCGGCCCTCATCGATCAGCCGCGCCACCAGGGCGGTGTTGCGTTGCGACCACAGTGACGTCTTACGGCGTGGGGTGAAGCGGATCTGGAAGGTGGCGGCGTCCCGGCTCTTCTTCTGCCCGTCGATCCAGCCGCTGCACAGCGCCTCCTGGAGTGCGAGGTCGTAGCGCAACGAGGTCGGCGATGTGGTGCCTTTCTTGGCCAGGACCAGCCAGACGCCGTCGGAGACGTCCTCGTTCACGTCGAGCCAGGCGCGCCACGCGACGTGGTCGGTGACAGTCAGAATGTCCGGCGCGGTGGCGGTCCGCGCCCCTGCCCCCTTGTCACCCACGCTCATGACGGTGAGCGTACAAAGCCCGGATGTCGCCTGAACCGGGCCCCGTTTCAGGTGTCAGGCCGATCTCGCTCAGGAGACCCCGCAGGGTGCCCTTGGCCAGGTCGCGGGTGCCGTGCACCCCGACCGTCGTTCCTCGCCCGTCGGGGTGCCTCCCACCACACGACATGGCTGCTGGTCGGTTGGGGCCTCGGTGGCATGGTGGGCAATGTCCTTGCCGGCGCGTTCGCCGCGAGACTGCGGCTGCTTGCGGCTGCCAGCAGGTGAGTGGTGTGGAGCGGGAGGGCGGTCCGTGCGGACACCCGACCTGACGTGACCTGGGACTACTCCTACCGTAACCGCATTGTCCTGGGTTCCGGTGCCGCCCGCGCGGCATTCTGACCGCCGGGATCCCGGCTTCCGGACCGGCGGAGGACGTCGGTGGGGGAGCGGCCCTGCCGACGTGCTGTCCACGGGCTGAAGGTCAGCAGACGACTCGGGATGTGTGCTGGGGCGTACAGATCAGCGTGGCGGTCCCGCAGTAGGTTTTCCGTTTTTGGACTCGTACGTGCTGCGCGCTGCAATCACGTCGTTGATGTTCCGCTCGGCCCAGATGCGTAGCGATGCGATAGGTGCGCTGATGCTGCGTCCGAGGGGGGTGAGGGCATACTCGGTGTGCGGTGGGACTTCCGGGTACACGGTCCGGGTGAGCAGGCCATCTCGCTCCAGGCGACGCAGGGTCTGCGCAAGCATCTTCTCGGAGATTCCGTCAATTGCGCGGCGCAGCTCCGCGAACCGATACGTCCCCGTACCGAGCCTGTCGATGATCAAAATCGTCCACTTGCTCGCGAGATGATCCAGGACATCCCGGGTGGGACAGCCGGCGCTGTAGACGTCGGCTGGTAGGCCGGACGACGCCACCAGGGGCCGGGGGCCCGAGTCGTGAGACGTGTGATCCACGACCGAAGCGTAGTCCACGAGGAAAGTAGCTTACCAAAGAGTGGGTACTTCCCAGTTGGGGCGTGGCCGTAGAGCGTCTTTCCCATGAGTGAGACGTCGAACGCACCGAGTCCTGGTTCCCTCGTACCGACGCCCCTGACGCAGGCGCCGGGCGCCGGGCGCCCACACCGCGCCGTCGGATTCGACCAGACCGGCGGGCCAGAGGTCCTGATCCGGCGAGACCTCGTCCAGCCCGAGCCCGGCCCGGGCGAGGTCGCCGTGCGGGTCGCGTACGCGGGCGTGAACTTCGTCGAGGTGCTGCAACGACGCGGAGCCGTTCCGGTGCCCGCCCTGCCGTTCGTCCCAGGCCTGGACGTGAGCGGTCACGTCGCCGCTGTCGGCCCGGGCGTCGTTGATCTTTCCGTCGGCACCGCGGTAGCCGCCTTTACGATCGTCGGCGGGTACGCGGAGCTCGTGAATGTCCCGGCCACGCGGGTGTTCCCGCTCGTCGGCGCTGCCGCCGGCATGTCGTTGGAGGCCGCCGCGGCGGCCGTGACGATCGGGACGAGCGCGGTGGCGATGCTGACCGAGCTGGCCCGAGTCGGACCGAGGTCGGTGGTCGTCGTCTCCGCCGCCGCGGGCGGGGCGGGAGCGGCCATCGCGGCTGTCGCCAGGCATCTCGGCGTCAGCGTTCTCATCGGGACGGTGGGTTCGGCCGACAAGGTCCAGGCCGCCCGGGCCCACGGGTACGACATCGTCGTGCCGCACGCAGATCTGGCGACAGCCGTTCACAGCGCGACGGGTGGCCGGGGCGCCGACGCGGTACTCGACTCGGTGGGTGGCCGGGTCTTCGAAGCGGGCCTCGCCGCGCTTGCCCCGATGGGGCGGTTGGTGAAGTTCGGATCGGCCGCTGGAATGCCGGAGTCCCTGCCGTCACCGATGGCACTCGCCCTGGCCAACGTCGCGGTCATGGGCTGGAGCAGCATCGATCTGGCACTCGCCGCCCCCGAGCTCGTCGCCCCGGCCACGGAGCAGGCGCTCGCCCTGGTAGCCGACGGAACACTCGTCATTCCCGTTCAGGAGGTGTTCGATCTCAGCGACGCCGCGAAGGCGCATCGACTGCTGGAAAGCCGGCAGACCACCGGAAAGCTGCTTTTGCTGGCCGGACAGGACTGACCAGGCGGACGTGACACGGCCAGCGCGCGGGCCTGCCGGAAAAAGCCGCCGAGGGCGACGCCGTCGCGACCAGCGGGAGTGGAGGCGCCAGCGCGAGCCTCTGTGCCGGAACGAGCTCCAGCCACCCGTCTCGTGCCGCGATCTTCAGCGACTGGCCCGCTGTGCGGTGTCAGTCGCTCGGGGGAGACACCCGCTGGAGCGCGGCACCCGATGACTCGCGCGTGCGGAACCGACTGCCGACACCCTTCTGGGCATGGAAGAGGACGGCGGCGAACGCAAGCAGGCCGAGGGCGCGCAGGTAGACGGTGCCCTCGCGGTGGACCAGCGGGGAGGCCAACACCGCGCAGGACAGAGCGCCGAGCGCCGGGGCCCAGGTGGGAGCACGGTAGGCGCCCGGCGGGGCGGGCTCGCGCCGCAGCGCCAGCGCGCTGCTGTTGACGACGAAGAAGACCAGCAGCAGCAGGACGACGGTGGTGTCGGCAAGGCCGGCCAGCTGGCCGGTGCTGGCCAGCACCACCGCCAGGACCGTCACGAAGCCGATTGCTGTCAGCGGGGTGCGTCGGCCAGGCAGCACCCGTGCGAAGACGGCCGGGATCGCACCCTGGGCGGCCATGCCGTAGACGAGCCGGGAGGCCATCACCATGTTCATCAGGGCCGTGTTGGCGACCGCGACCAGCGCGACCGCGGCGAACAGCCTCGACGGCACCGGCACGGCGGAGGCCTTCACCACTTCCAGCAGCGGGGCCCCGGAGCCGGCGAGGGTGTCGGGATCCACCAGCATCGCGCAGGTGAACGCGACGAACAGATAGACCGTGCCGGCGATGAACATGCCGCCGAACAGCGCCCGGGGCAGGTCCCGGCGCGGCCGGCGGGCCTCCTCGACGAGGTTCACCGAGTTCTCGAAGCCGAGCATCGCGTACAACGCGAGCGTCGTGCCGGCGAGCAGGGCGAGCGGCGCAGGCCCCTCGGTGCGCAGTTCGAAGGCCCGTTCCGGTTTGCCCGCTCCGGTGGCCAACGCGTGCACGCCGATCCCGACGATCAGCAACAGGCCGGCCAGCTCGATCACGGTGAGCACGAGGTTCACCCGGGCCGACTCCTCGATCCCGCGGGCGTTGAGGACCGCGGTCAGCAGGATGAACACGACCGCGACGAGGACCGGCGGGGCCGCCATGAACTCCGCGAGGTACTTGCCCCCGATGGCCCGCGCGGCCGTGGCGGTGGAGGTGATCCCGGCGGACAGCACGGTGAAGCCGACCATGAAGGTGAGAAACGGCCGGCGGAACGCCTCGTTGGCATAAAGCGCTGCTCCGGCCGCCCGGGGATACTTGCCGACGAGCTCGGCATAGGCCGTCCCGGTGAGGAAGGCCAGCGCGAAGGCGATCAGAAACGGTACCCAGATCATCCCGCCGACGTCGGCGGCGATCTGCCCGATGAGCGCGTAGATTCCCGATCCGAGGACATCACCGAGCACGAGGAACAACAGCATCCGCCCACTCAGGACGCGCGCCAGGGCGGGCTGTGCGGCGTGCGCCGTTCGCCCGGTCACCGCCGTCTCGTCATCGGTTGTCCTGTCCCCGCGAGTCTGGCCGGCCGTCGGCCGTCGGCTGCCCGTTGCTCGTGTGGCTGCCCCTGATCCGTGGGCTGGCCGCTGCCCGCCACGCCGCCGGGAGCGGTGCCGACGTCCCCCGGCCGAATACTGACACCGTGCCTGCCAGCCCGCCCGCTGGAACCTGGCCGGCCCAGATCAGATGGTCACGATCGGGGACTGTCGGACCCGGCGTGGACGATGACGGCACTTCGCCGACCAGACCCGACGATGGTCTACGCGCCGCGCCGCGGGTGTGCGACGGCGAGCACCGAGCCGTCCCGGCCGACGGCTCGAACCACGTCGATGGCGTCCGCTCGGATCGAGCTCGCCCCGACGACCGCGGCCTTCGTCGTCGGCGTCGACGACCAGCTGGCTGCTCTTTCCGTCCTGCCGTCGACGCTGGCGACCTCCAGTGCGAAGGGGCCGTTGCCAGGAAGGCTGGCGAAGGCGACTGCCAGCGACGTTCCCCATGGTTTCGAGGTGAGCGTGGCACGACCGGTGATCGTTATGCCCGCCGCGGCGACGAAGGGGATTGACTGCCCCGCCGGCGGGTTGGCCGCGGGACTGTCCACGACGAGACCGATTCCAGCGCACACGACGAGCACGGCAGCAACCGCCGCGAGGCGCCAGGCGCGGGTTCGGCGAACCGACCGTCGTTCGGCGCGCACCCGCTGGAGCAGGTCGCCCAGGGCGGGCCCACCGTCCCCCGCAGCGCCCGGCAGACGTCGCAGCAGCGCGGGAACCGACGCGGTCTCCTCGAGTTCCGCACGGCAACCGGCGCAGCCGGCGAGATGGGCGTCGACGACGTTCCGGTCGCCGGCATCCAGACCGCCCAGGACGAAGGCTCCGAGCAGGAACCTAACCTCGTCGTGTTCGGGTGTCATCGACCGACCCCCATCTCCTCGAACGCGTCCCGCAGCGCGCGGATCGCGTAGTAGGCACGAGACTTGACGGTGCCTTCTGGCAGCGAAAGGCGGGCTGCCGCCTCGCGTACCGTCCTTCCCTCGTAGTACAGCTCCTGGACGACGGCCCGGTGCGCGGGCGAAATACGATCCAGCGCTTCCGCGACCACCCACGTCTCGATGGCCTGGCTCACGTCGTCGACGACGGGAACGGTCACCACGACCTCGCCGCCGTCGTCGACGAGCGACGGCCGTCGCTGCTCGGCCCGCCAGGCGTCCGTGATGATGTTTCTGGCGATCGTGAACAGGTACGAACGAACTCCGTCGGGCCGGAGCGAGTCGAGATTGCGCCAGACTCGCAACAGCGTCTCCTGCGCGATGTCCTCGGCGCGGTGACGGTCGTCGACGTTCTTGCCGATGAATGACAACAGCACCCGGTGATGGTCCCGGTACAACCGGGCCATCGCTTCCTCCTCCGCGTCCGATGCTTCGCGGGAAACCCTTCTTCGCATGACACCCCTGACAGAGGACGACCCTGACGGAGAACGACGGTCGCCGCCCGCCCCTGGTGTACGACGGCCGGCTCGGTTCGGTTCAACGGCTCGAGGAGTGGCCCTGGCGCGGTCGCCGGCGATTTCGAGTGATGCTCGTCACTGTTGGCGCCGTTGAACCGATTCGGGGCGCGGGCTCGTAGAGCTACGGGACGAATCGGCACGCGAATGCCGCCTGGCAGCGGACGCCCTGTCCGCGGTGCCGGCGGCCGAATCGGGAGACCGCATGAAGAAGATCGCCGCGATGGTTCTGTCCCTTGGCGCGACAGGCCTCGTCCTGGTGGCCTGCGGCAGCGACGGGGAGTCGGCCACCGCCGCGGGCGGCACGACGGCCGCGACGACCTCATCGGCTCCGGCAACGTCGCCGACCAGCACCCCGACCAGCGGCGGCGCGACCACCTCCGGACCGGTCGCCACGCTGGACGTCAGCACCAGCCGGTTCGGCCCGATCCTGGTCGACGGCGGTGGTCGGACGCTCTACCTGTTCGGAGCCGACCAGGGCGCCACCTCCATGTGTTCGGAGAACTGCGCGAAGGCATGGCCGCCCTACGTCGTGTCCCAGGCGCCGGAAGCCGGTACCGGGGTCACGTCGAGCGAGATCGGCACGACCACCCGAGCGGACGGCACGCTTCAGGCGACCTACCACGGCCATCCGTTGTACCGCTTCGCCAAGGACACCACGGCCGGGGCCGTCATGGGGCAGGGAATCGACAAGTTCGGTGGCAAATGGTTCGTCGTCGGACCCGACGGCAATTCAATCGAAGGCGGCTGACCCAGTACCTTCCGACGAAGGTTCCAAGTATTCCCACGATGCCGAGTAGTTCTTGGCAGGTCGAGGGCCCCGGGCACCGTCCGGGGCTCCACGGCATACTGCCGGCGCATCAACGAATTGCGACGCTGGTAGTTGTCCCTGGCAGCCCAGGTAGCGCCGTTTCAGACAGTCGGACGTTGAACCGGATCGAGACCGGGGTCGTATCGGAGGGCATGAGAAAACACCGCCGCACCTCCCGGGCACTGCCGACTTCGGCCGTCGCGCCGCTAGGCTCGGCCGAGGGAGCCACCACCACGAAACGGCGCACCCACGCCAGGCGCAACGGGCTGCGCAAGCTGGTCGTCGGCAGCTCCGCGGCGCTGGTACTGGCGATGTCCGCAGGTGTCGGCCAGGCCGCCGAGGAGACCCAGTTCTACAGCAATATCAGTCTTGGTACGCCCACCTACCCGACCTACTACGCCGAAGGCGACACCGAGCTCGCCGATGACGTTCCGTTCAGTGGCAGCCATCTGATCAGCTCCTTCGCCTTCGGCTACCAGTCACCGGAGCCGGTGCATGCCACCTTCCGCTTCTACGGGGTGAATTCGGCCACCGGGCTGCCGGGTGAACGGGTGGCCCAGATCGAACGCGACTTCCCCGCGGTGAGTGACGCCACCCCGACCGTCACGCTGAGCGAGGCGGAGCAGTTCTGGTGGACTGCCGGAGCCAACCTGTATCCGGGCGAGTTCAACGGCAGCGTTCCCACCGGAGGCTGGTACAGCATCCAGTTCTCCACCGCCGACGGTGGGTATCCGGACGCACGTTTCCGTCTCGCCACGGGCACCAGTAGCCCGAAAATGCTGAATGTCGAGACGGGTGCCCTCACCGCCCCCGTTGACACGAACGGCTCCACGCCGACATCCATGTATCTGCAGGTGCGCGACGTCGGGAGCAGCGGCGAGGTGCAGCCGACATTGATCGGTCTGACTGCCTTGCCGACGACGGTCAAGGCCGGTAACAGCCTCGGCAACACGGCCAAGCTGCTCCCGGTCCTGAGTAGCGGCGCGCTGGCGGGCGGGACGACGGTCACTCTCAGCTCCAACAACCCGCAGGTCGCCAGAGTTCCGTCGCAGATCGTCATTCCGGCCGGGGCCGCCAACCTCACGGTCAACGTCACAACCGCGAGGCGGGTCAGCACCACGAAGACCGTCACCTTCACCGCGACGGCCAACGGCACCAGCGTCAGCACTCAGCTGACGGTCACGCCCTAGCCGCCGTGCGGCCCGCGCGGCCATGTCGGGCGGAACTCGGCATGGCCGCCGGGACCAGTACTCGCGCCGGCCGTCGGCCATCGGCGGCCATCGGCCGCCGCGGTACGTGCGGCGTGGGCGGGCGGGTGCCACCCAGGTGGTCGATCGGCCGCATCGCCGGCCACCGGTGGCTGCCGCGGCAGGAGCGTCGTCGGCCCAGGTGCAGTACTGCTTCCGCACCAGAACCGAGCTGGTCGAGGTGGCCTTCACCTGTGCCAGCGACCAGTTTCTGGCCGGCCTCAGGGAACTCGACATCGGCGAGCCGTCCTGGGCGCGGCTGCGTCAGCTGGTCTACCAGGGGACGCGCCCGTGGCGGTCGAAGAAGCCGCCGGTCGGCCCGTCCGCCCCCAGCGTCGCGAGCCGCACAATGATCTCCGCGCCCTCCTCGACGGTCTGGTGTCCCGAACGGCCGTTGAGATCGGTCGCCGTGTAACCAGGGTCGGCCGCATTCACCTTCATCGCGGGAAGGACCTTCGCGTACTGGGTGGTGATCATGTTCAGTGCGGACTTCGAGGACGGATAGACCAGACTGTGGATGCTCGACTCCAACCGCTGCGGGTCGGTGGTAACGGTCAGGGAGCCCATTCCGCTGGACACCATCACGATCCGGGGGAGTTCCGATCGTGCGAGCAGCGGAAGGAAGGCCTGCGTCACCCGCACCGGGCCGAACACGTTCGTCTCGTAGCAGGACCGGAAGTCCTCCGGCCGAACCTCGGGAACCGGGACCCGCGCCCCGATGATCCCGGCGTTGTTCACGAGTACGTCGAGACGGCCGAATTCGGCATCGATCTCGGCTGCAGCCTTTTCGACAGCCTCGTCGGAGCCTACGTCGACGGCGACGAGGCGAACGTCGATGCCGGCCGCGGCGAGCGTGGCCACAGCCGCCCGGCCGCGCTCGGGGTCACGCGCGCCGAGCAGGACCGTGGCCCCCGCCTCACCGAGCCGGCGCGCCGTCTCATAGCCCAGTCCCTTGTTGGCCCCGGTGATCAGAACGATGTCGGTCATGGGTTCACTGTGTGGCAGGGAGCGGAACCCGGCCAGGGACCGTTCAACCTGGGACGGACGATCCCAGGCAGCCGGGTTGCGGGAAGACCTGAGGGTGGGGTGCATTCTGGAAACCATGGACCGCGCCGAACTCGCAGCCATGCTCAGGACGTGGCGCGCCCGGCTCACCCCGGACGAGGTCGGGCTGCCCCAGGGACCACGCCGACGCACCCCTGGGCTGCGGCGGGAGGAGGTGGCGCTGCTTGCCGGCATCTCGCCCGACTACCTGGTCCGGCTCGAACAGGGCCGCGGCCCGCGTCCGTCCGGGTCGGTGCTGACCGCGCTCGGCCGGGCGCTGCGCCTCGACGGGGACGAACGCGACCATCTGTTCGACCTGGCGGGCACCCATCCGCCGCGTGCCGGCCGCATAGACGGCACCGTTCGACCCAGTGTTCTGCGACTGATCGGCCGACTGTCCGATCCGGCGATCCTGTGCGACGCGAAGGGCGAGACCATCGCGTGGAATCCGCTCGCGGCGGCCCTGCTCGGCGACTTCACGGCCTGGCCACCCGGGCACCGTAACGTGGCCTGGTGGCGGTTCACCGGTCCGCCCGGCCGGTTGGTCCGCGCACCGGAGGAAGAGGACGCGTGGGCCGACCAGATCGTGGCTGACCTGCGCGTCGCTGCGGCCCGTTACCCCGAGGACATGGGTGTCCGCACCCTGATCGCCGACCTGCGCCGGATCAGCCCGGACTTCGAGCGGCGCTGGCAGCAGCGAGGCGCCGGCCAGCGCCGCAGCGCGCGTAAGCGGATCGCCCATCCCACTGTCGGGCTGGTGGAGGTCGACTGCGACGTGCTGCATCTGCCCGAGGCCGACCAGCGGCTCGTCGTCTACACGGCCGAGCCGGGGAGCCCGGCCGCGGCGGCGCTCGACCTGCTCCGCGTCCTCGACTCCCAGAACGCACCCCAGCCGGCCGGCACCGGCTCCGGCGGGTAGTACGGAGCCGCTCGATCGCGACTGGTCCCGCGATGCGGGCGCCGGCGGGAGTGCTGTCGCCCGCAGGCCATGCGCCAGCCGGCTACCCTGCCGGGGCGCGTGCCATGAAGGTGGACGGCGTGTTCGGTCGCCGGACCGGTCCTCGGTCAGGGCGTACAGGTCATCGTGACGACCAGGGCATCGACAACCCGGCGGTCCTCACCGTGATCGGGGTACCGCCGTTCACGGTGAGGACGAGGCCTTCACGCTCGATCCAACCGAGGTGCCGCCCGGCGTCGGTCCGGTGGACAGCCAGGGGGATGGTGACGCCGCCCGATCACCGGTCCGGGCACGCCCGGGGCCGGTGATCGGGCGCATGGTGACGGGCACGCCGGGATGGTGCCGTGCTGGGGAAACCAGAACAGGCAAGATAATCTGAGCAGACCATCGCCGGTGCGCGGAGCTGGTGTGCCGGGAAGCGCTGTTGACTGCAGGTGAAATCGACTCGTTGTGAGTGCGGATGCGGAAAGCCTCCTGGTGGCGATTCCGAGCGGGCGGGTGACGCTGTCGGATCGGCGGACGCGGCGAACGTGGCCGGTCGAGGTCGCGGCGTTTCGCCTTGGCGCGTTTCCGGTGACGCAGGAGCTGTATGCACAGGTCACCGGTGGCTGGCCGAGCGCGGTCCGGGGCGGTCGGCTGCCGGTGGAAAGCGTCTCCTGGCGGGACGCGGTCCGGTTCTGCAACGCGCTGTCGCGCCAGGAAGGGCTGACTCCCGCCTACCGGGCCGGCGCGGGCGAGGGCCAGGTCGAGTGGGACGCTGCCGCCGAGGGATACCGGCTGCCCACCGAGGCCGAGTGGGAACGGGCCTGCCGCGCCGGTACAGCCGGCCCGAGATACGGGCCGCTCGAGGAGATCGCCTGGTATCGCGGCAACTCGGGGGAGCACCCGCACGAGGTGGGCGGCCGGGCGCCGAACCCGTGGGGCCTGTACGACATGCTCGGCAACGTCTGGGACTGGTGCTGGGACACCTATGACACCGAGGTCTACGGCGAGTACAAGGTGCTGCGGGGCGGCGGCTGGTTCGACGAGCACTGGAGCTGCCGGGCATCCGTGCGTCGTCGGGCCCATCCGGACTTCCAGGTCGACGATGTGGGCTTCCGCCTCGCGCGTTCCGCGCGGGCTTGACCTGGAGTGCGCTCGAAGGTGAAGACTGGGACGGTGTGGCGCCGGTCCAACCCTGGCGCCGACTGATCCCTCATCGGAGAGGACGTCGTCCAGGATGCAGTTCACCCAACTCGGCCGTTCCGGTCTGTCCGTCTCGCGTCTGTGTCTGGGCACGATGAACTTCGGCCCGCTGACCAGCGAGGCCGATGCCCACAAGATCATGGATTCGGCGCACGGGTACGGCATCAACTTCTTCGACACGGCCAACGCCTACGGTCTGCGCTCGGCCGGCACCTCGGGCCAGGGTGAGGGCCGGGGCTACACCGAGTCGATCATCGGTCGCTGGTTCGCGCAGGGCGGCGGGCGCCGGGAGCGCACGGTGCTCGCCACCAAGGTCTTCGGTGCCATGGGGGAGTGGCCCAACGAGGGCAGGCTGTCGGCACTCAACATCCGCCGCGCCCTGGACGCGAGCCTGGCCCGGCTGCAGACCGAGTACATCGACCTCTACCAGTTCCACCACGTCGACCGCGCAACCCCGTGGGACGAGATCTGGCAGGCCATCGACGTCGCCGTCACGGCCGGCAAGATCCTCTACGTCGGAAGCAGCAACTTCGCGGGCTGGCACATCGCCCAGGCGCAGGCCGCCGCGGCGAAGCGCAGCACGTTCGGCCTGGTCAGCGAGCAGCCGATCTACAACCTGCTCACCCGGGAGATTGAGCTGGAGGTGCTGCCCGCCGCCGCGCACTACGGCGTGGGCCTGCTCCCGTGGTCGCCGCTGCAGGGCGGGCTGCTCGGCGGTGTGCTGCGCAAGGAGCGCGACGGCAAGCGGCGCCTCGAGGGCCGGGCGGCGCAGACCCTGGCTGCCAAGCGCCCCCAGCTCGAGGCGTACGAGGACTTCGCCGCCGAGCTCGGCCACGAGCCTGGCGACGTGGCGCTCGCCTGGCTGCTGCACCAGCCGGCGGTCACCGCGCCGATCGTCGGCCCGCGCGTCCAACAGCACCTCGACGACGCCGTCCGGGCGCTCGACGTCCAGCTGGACGACAAGGCGCTCGCCCGCCTCGACGAGATCTTCCCGGGCTACCGGACGGCCCCCGAACACTTCGCCTGGTAGTGGGCTGATAGCGGACGACCGCCTGCGAGTCATCGGGCGGCAGCGGTGCTTCGGTGCGCGACGTGACTGCGCAGGGCGGGGGCGATCTCCGTACCGAGGCGCCGCAGCGACTCGCGGACCCGGTCCTCGGGCAGGCCACCCCAGTCGATGAGGGCAGGGACACGGTCGAAGCTCACCGCGTCGTACCGCGCGGTGAGCTTCTCCGTGGGCTGACGGGCCGCCGGATGACAACGGGAGTCAGGACACCGTGGCCCCTCGCACCTGGCCGTCTCGGTCTTGCCACACGTAGTCCCCACCGATCCGGGCGCCGGCGAAGCTCGGCGTGTTGACCGGTGCGCCGGCGGCTCCCGCGACCGTGCAGGGATACCAGGTCGAGGCGGCGTACGTGTGCAGATCGTCGCGGGTGTCGATGGTGAAACTCACCGTCACGCTGTTGTCGGAACTGCACCAGTTGACGTCCGGTGGCGAACGATCGGCGGGGCCGTGGTCCAGATCGAGCACCGTTGTGATGCCACCCGAACGCACGAGGTAGGTGGTGTCGTCAGCCCGCAGCACGTCGCTGCTGGGTGCACCGGACGGTGAACCCGTCACCAGGCCGGGAAGGTTGCCGGCATGCCACGACCAGGTCGTGGTGCCGCTCGCCGGGTCGAAGCCCTCCAATGTCACGTCGGCATCGGAAGCGGTCAGATGATCGCCGTCGGAATGTGCGGTTCCTTTGAGAACGCAACGCACCGGATGCTCCGGATCGAACTGCAGCGAACCACAGAAGACGGTGGCATCCGACCGCACCCACAGAGTTCTCCCGGTCGCGGCGCTGAAGGCTGCGGTGGCACCGCTCTTTGACAGATCGACGTCGTAGGGCATTGCCTGGCGCGCGGCCTGAAGCGTCTCCGGACTCGGAGTGTAGCCCAGGGACGCCACATATCGATCATCGTCAAGGTAGACAGCCCAGCCGTAGTCTGGGGCGACGTCAAGACCGCCGAAGACGGAGGAGCTGGTTCTCGACCATGCCTGCCTTCCGTCGCGTGTGATGGCGGTCAGTTGATTTCCCACCTGCAGCAGGTCCTCGCCGATCTCCCGCGCATCGGTGTCGAACGGAGTCTGGCTCCGGATGTTTCCGGTCCTGGTGTCCACAGCCACCCGGTAGGCATTGCCTGCAATCACCGCTGACACGCAGACCACGTCGTTCCCGCATGCTCTCGGATACATGGTCACCGTCCAGCTCGGCCCGAGCTGCCAGCGCCGTTGTCCGGTCGTCGTGTCAGCGGCGACAACCGACACGTGGCCAGATGACAGGTCGCCGGACGGTTCCAACCAGACAACGGTCCGGCCGCCATCGATCACCAGCGGATTGATGACCACCCCCGGTGCGATATCGGACGGGCTCGCCGGTGCGGACCAACGCACTCGGCCGTTCTTCGGATCGAGGCTGACCAGTTCGAACGTTCCCTGGTCGGTGAGCACATCGAAGACGGCGGACCGGCCGGCGGCCTGAGGCGTGCCGATGGCGCGCAGCGTGCTGCTCCACGTCGGCAGCACCCGGTCAGAGCCGCCACGGTGCGGCCAAAGCGGGATGGTCGCCAACACGGCGACCGCGACAACCCCGAGTGCCGCGAGGGAAAGCGGCAACGGTCGGAGCCAGCGGCGTCGACGTGGCTGGCCCGGGGGCGTGGGCGGCACGCCCCCCTGGGAGGACCCCCAGTAGTAGCTCGGATCCTGGTACGACAAGACAGCGCTCCAGTGATACGTCTAGCTACGGTAGGAATATAAGCAGCTACAATATAGCCACCATTCGGACACTTCAGGTGTGCGGGCGGATGCTGAGCGGTCGCGAACAGCGCTCGTCCCGGGCGTCCGGCCAGGCCAGCGGTCTCGGGTCAGGGGTGGGCAGCGCTGCGCCGCTGCCCTGGCAGGGTTGAGGATCGCCCTGGTCGCAGCTCTATGGACCCCACTGTGAAGGGCGGCTCGCTGTCGCCTGGGCCTGCAGTCGTTCGGGGTGACCCGAGCCTGGCTGCCATCTGCTCGGGCCGGGTCTACCGGATTGGCAGGGTCCTTAGGGCATCTCCGGGCTGC
This sequence comes from Frankia sp. R82, assembly GCF_023716925.1. Classification (GTDB taxonomy): domain Bacteria; phylum Actinomycetota; class Actinomycetes; order Frankiales; family Frankiaceae; genus Frankia. The sequence goes on along the minus strand of NZ_JAMQQG010000210.1, from coordinate 18,818 downwards.
ACGGTGATGTCCGACGGTGCGCAGGTCGGGGTGTCGTGCGGGACGACTGCGGCGATCACCGGTTTGCCGGAGTTGGTGTCGATCAGTTGGACGGGGGTGCCGTCGCCGTCGCCGAGGTAGCGGTCGCCCCACTGCATGAGCCCAACAACGACGGGATACAGGTCCCACGCCTTGGCGGAGGGGTGGTATTCGTGGCGTTCGCGGTCGCCCTCCTCGCGGTACGGCACGCGATCGAGTAGCCCGTCGCTGGTCATGCTCCGCAGGCGCTGGCTGAGGACCGACGGTGAGATGCCCAGATGCTGGTGGAAGTCCTCGAAGCGGCGCACGCCGTTGAACGCCTCGCGCAGGACGACGATGGTCCACCGCGAGCCCACGACCTCGAGTGCTCTCGCGATGGAGCAGTTGTCAAGATCGATATCTGTCCATTCCACGTTGTCCATACTACCTCCTGACTTCTGATGAAAAAGTCAGCTACGATACCGGCCAGGGATCCTGGATACGAAAATCGAAGTCAGGAGAGATGTGAATGGGGCGCGAGGAGTACGAGACGCTCACGGTCAGGGTGCAGGAGGGTGTCGCGTTCGTTGCGATCGACCATCCGCCGCTCAACCTGTTCGACGGGCCGCTGATCGCTGACCTCGACCGTTTCAACACCGCGGTGCGGGCCGATGACGCGGTGCGAGTCGTCGTCTTCGAAAGCGCCGACCCGGAGTTCTTCCTGGGGCACGGCGACATGCGGCTGGTCAGTGACCCGGCCGCGATGCGGGAGTTCATCGCCGGCCCGGGGCCGGCCCTGTTCCAGCGGTACCGGAGCCTGGCGCAGGTCACCATCGCCAAGGTGACCGGACGCGCCCGCGGCAGCGGCAACGAGTTCCTGCTGACTCTGGACATGCGGTTCGCCGCCAGCGGGCAGGCGTGGTTCGGGCAGCCCGAGGTGAGTCTCGGGATTCTTCCCGGTGGTGGCGGCACGCAGCACCTGCCGCGCCTGGTCGGCCGTTCCCGCGCCCTGGAGATCATCCTGGGTTCGGATCTCGTCGACGCCGAGACCGCCCAGCGGTATGGGCTGGTCAACCGGTCCATACCGGCGGACGAGCTCGACGGTTTCGTCGATCGGCTGGCGCTGCGGATCGCGTCGTACCCCTGGTCGGCCGTCGCCGCGGCCAAGAAGGCGGTGGAAGCCGCGGCCCTGCCTTTCGCGGACGGACTCACGGCCGAAGGCGAACTGCTCTGGCCGCTGTTCACCAGCCCGGTGGCGGTTGGACGGTTCACCGATGCTCTTGCCGCAGGCGCCCAGACCCATGACGGCGAGCTCGACCTTGAGGGGCTGATCGGCCGAGAGCTCCAGCCGGTTGCGTGCGATGCCACTCCCGCCACCGGTTCGCTCGGCGCGCGGTCACCGCGCAGGGACAACGACGCTGGGACGGAGCCGTAGGCAGCACGTCGTGCCCCGCGTGACACGTCGGCGCCCCTCGGCTCCTGGTTGGCCTCAGGCGAGGGCGGCCAGCGCCTTGTCGGCGTGCGTGTTCATGTTCAGTTCGCTGGCGATGGCCTCGATGATGACCTGGTCCGTACCGATCACGAAGGTGGCGCGCTTGACTCGCAGAAGATCGATCGGCCGCTTCACGCCGAACGCCCGCGACACGGTGCCGTCGGCGTCCGACAGCAGCGGGTAGTCGAAGGAGTGCTTGTCGGAGAACTCCTTCTGCTTGGCCACGGTGTCGGTGCTGATCCCGATCCGCTGCGCACCGACCTTGGCGAACTCGGCCGCGAGATCCCGGAAGTGACAGCTCTCCGCGGTGCAGCCCTTGGTCATCGCCGCCGGGTAGAAGAACAGAACGACCGGACCCGCCGCCAGGAGGGTGGAAAGTCGGCGAGGGGTGTTGGTCTCGTCCGGGAGTTCGAATTCCGGTGCGATGTCGCCAACACGTAGCATCTGTGCTCCTCACCTCGACTGGATTACCGGCACCGCCCTGGCCGCCAGGGCCGTCGACGCGACGGTGTGTATTCGACACTATCCCGGCCCGGTGGCGGTCTGCGCGAAATGAGCGGTCGACGGCGACGGCTGATCGGCGTGCGTCGGACGGGGCGATCAGCGGCCCAGGGCGGTGGCCGGTAGTTCGAGGACTTCTTTCATCTCCTTGACGCCGTGTGCGGTGCGGGCTTCGATCAGGCCTGCCAGGCTGGCCGGCAGGACATCGGTGATCCAGCGGAGTCGGCTGTGCCCGTCCTCGCCGGGCAGGGCCTGGAAGGACGCCTGGTGGTGGCGCAGGGGCGGTCGGGCTCCCTCGATGGCCGCGTAGACGAGCCGGCGTTCCTCGTCGTCGACGGTGACGATGAGTTCTCGCACCAGGTGTCCGTCCGGCATGGTCAGTGTTCTGACGTCACCGTCGAGGCTGACGTCGAGCACTCGTCCCGGTAGCAGTCGCCGGTGCACCGCTCCCACGTCGTGCAGGGCGTCCCACACCTGCTCCGGTGGCAGAACGACAACGACTTCGTGTCGAATGGAAGCGATGGTCACCTCCTGGTCGTGAACGGTGTCATACAGGGGAGATCCCCAGAACCGTATCGGCCGTCCGGACGCGCCGAAAGAATGCCGCTGCGATGCGCTGGTCGGGCGGTCGAACGGACCATCGGCGATAACTTCTGCGATCGCATTGTGGTAGATCAGGTTGGGGATATCCGTGGTTGGGGTGGTCCGTCGGATCGGGCCGATTCCGGTGGTGTGGAAGAGGTTTTCGGGGAACAGGCCGAACCCGACCTTGGCGCCAGCGGGGTATCGACTCAGGAGGTGCTTTGCCGAGGGTGGGTTACCGGTCTGTGGAACCGCTCCGTGTAGGACGCAGCGGTTCGCCGGGTAGGTATTTCTCTGCTGTGGTCAGAGGCATGTGAAGGATGCGGGATTCATGGTGATGGCAGCCGTCGGCTGGGGAGTCGTGGTGGTGGGAGAGCATGTGCTCGAGATAATCGACGGCGGCGCTCATGCGTTCAGCCTGGAGGCGTAGGGTATCGATGTGTTCCTGGACTGTATGAGTCCAGTCTCGGGTGGCGGCGGGGCCGGCGAGAATGTCACCGATCTCTTCGAGGCTCATCAGCCCGGTGCGCTGCCAGTACTGGATGATGGCCAGCCGGCGGATCTCGGCCGGCCCATACCAGCATCGCCCGGACCGCCGGGAGACGGGCTGCACCAGGCATCGCTCCTCGCAGTAGCGGATTGCCGAGGCGTCAAGTCTTGCATCCGAACCACTTGTCTTCAAGCTGGCTTGAACATGCACGATCGCACCATGGTCAGCGTCCAGTCGACAGTCCGAAAGCCGTGCCCGATCCGTGTGCCGGCACTGCTCCGGTGGCAGCCGCTGGCAGCGTCGAGGAAGCGGAGGACACCGTTGGTCCCGCGTGGCGTCATCCCGGTCGGCTACAGGTAGCGGGCCGGTGTCCGTCATGATTCGGCGCCGCTCCCCGAGCCGGCTGAGCGGACTGTGTCGGGGCCTGTTGATCGACGTCGGACCGCTACGCCGATGCAGGGGTCTTCGGGTGCTGGTCGCCGGCCAGGCGGTCTCGGCGCTCGGTACCCAGATGGCCACGGTGGCTGTCTCGTACCAGGTCTACACGCTGACCGGATCGTCGCCCGAAGTCGGCCTAGTCTCGCTGGCCGGCCTCGGACCACTTCTCGCCGGGGCGCTCATCGGCGGGACGATCGTGGACTCCGTCGATCGGCGTCGTCTCCTCGTCGCCGTCGCGGTCGCAGCGCTGGCGGTCAGTCCCCAGCCCCCGACCGGTGGCGGTCAACGACTTCCGCCGTCAACACCGCGAACTCCCACTCGTCGGCCCGGCCCAGGTCGAGATCAGGAAGCGGGTCACTTCCACGGCCGGCTTCTCTGAGGCCTGACCAGGGATGTTCCCTTGTCGCCGTTCCAGGCCAGTCGGTGGTGGACAACGGTCTGCCCGGCCCGGCCCGCACCTTGTTGTTTACGGAAACATCAGTTCCGTATATAAGGAGGCATGGCGATGCCACGGGGTCGACCGCGGGAGGCCGTGGTCGATGTGCGGCTGCTCGAGGCGGTGCGCACGCTGCTGGCTGACACCGACTACGCCGACGTCTCGATCGCGCGGATCAGTGGCCTGGCGGGTGCCGGCCGCGCTGCGATCTACCGGCGCTGGTCCTCCAGGCCAGAGCTGGTGTTCGCCGCCGTCGTGCATGGGACGGAGCTGGACGCCCGGCGTTTTGACCAGGGTGGCCTCGCCGCCGATCTGCACGCCCTCGTCGAGCACGTCGTGGCCCTGCTGAACACGCCGGTCGCGCGTAACGCCCTGCCCGGTCTCGTCGCGGACCTGCGGACCACCCCGGAGGTCCGCCGCCGGTTCCAGGCCCGGTTCATCAGAGCCGAGCGCGACCTGATCGCCAGCATTCTCTCCCGGGCCCGGTCTCGCGGCGAGCTCCAGACCGGTCAGCCGATCGGGGCGTCTGAGGTCCACGCGCACCTGCTTGGAATGGTCTGGGCCGAGCTGTTCCTCGTCACCGACAGCCCGGTGGCAGGCGATGTCGTTGACCGGGTCTTCCGGTCGGTCCTTTCCACGCTGAGCCTTCCCGACCACCGCGGGCCTGCGCCGCAGGGCCCACAACCAGGCCAGCGAACAGAGGATTCCTACTGATGGTCACGGAGCCGCGAGTGCCCACGCTTCTTGAGACGACGATGCCGGTGTACCACTTCCGCGAACGGCATTCGCGGGTACTTCCCGCCGATCCTCGCCATGTCTGGGACGCCCTCACCGGGCTGACGCTGGATCAGCTTGCGGTCGCAAGGCCCCTGGTCATCCTGCGGCACCTCGGCTCACGAGAGATGCCCACAGCCCGGCCCCTGCTGACGGAGGGGCCTCTCACCATGGTCGCCGTCCAGGCGCCGCACTACGCTCTCGGTGCGTCCATCGCACGTCCGTGGCAGCGTACTTCGAGCCGCGTCGAGGTCTCCTCGATCGAGGACTTCACCGCCTTCGACGATGCTGGCTGGGTCAAGTACCTCACCGACTTCCACGTTCACTCCGGCCCGGCGGGCACCATCCTGAGCACGGAGACCCGGGGATATTCGACGGACCGGGCCACCCGTATCAGGTTCGCCTTCTACTGGGCGGCCATCCGCGCGGGCAGTGGCCTGGTCCGCCGAGACATCCTGGCGACTGTCGACCGCCTCAGCAGGACCGCTGCCACCAGCAGGACCGCGGCCATGGTGACCAGACCGGACTCGCCGGCCACGTAGCTCAGCGCCACGGGTGACGTCGTCACCGTGGTCGTGGTGGCCGCGTCGATGACCGTGTTGAGGGCGTTGTGCGCGATCGCGACCGGCCAGATGCTCGCGCTGCGCTCCCGCAGCCAGGCGACCGCATACGGGGCCGCGATGATCAGTGCCGGGAGGAGGATCGCTACCGGCCACCAGCGCAGTCCCGCCCGTCGCAGGCCGACGCCGGCCCAGCTCGCCCGCCGCCGGCCGAGGCCTGCAGTTTCCGCATCGTCCAGGAGGCGCTGACCAACGTGCTCAAGCATGCTCCGGACGCCACCGCCGACATCGTCATCGTCTACCGACCCGACGCCGTCGAGTTGACGGTGACCGACGACGGGCACCGGTACCGGGAACCGGTCGCCCGCCTCACCGCCCGGGAGCGCGAACTGCTGGTCGCGGTCGAGCAGGGCCGCTCGAACGCGGAGATCGCCCAGAACCTGCACATCAGCCTGGCCACCACCAGGACCCACGTCAGCCATCTGCTGACGAAACTCGACGTCCGCGACCGCGTGCAGCTGACGATTGTGGCCTACGAATCGGGCTTGGTGCAGCCGGGCAACGCGAACTGAGCGTGGGGCCCGGCTGGCCATTCCCGGATGCAGGCACTGACCGAGGCGGTCTGCATCATGTCCGCTGCCCCTCGACTCGGAGCCGGCCCGAGAACCGGGCCGGCCTGTGTTCAGCAGAAATGTCCATTCGTAGAACGCGGCATGGCGCAATCGCTACCGGTCGTTCGGCCACGTCGATTCGACGAATGCGGATTTCTATCGCTGGCCGGAGGCGCTCGGTTCCACGAGGGCGGCGCCGAAGACCCAGGGGGAGGTCTGGTCGATGAACTCGGTCGGGAAACCGGGTGAGAAGCCCGTGGCATCGTCGAGCCGAGAGACGAGCTCGGGCGGCAGCGTGACGTCGAGCGCGCCGAGGTTGTCCCGGAGCTGATCGACCCGGCGGACGCCCAGAATGGGTCGGATCGTCGCCGAGCGGTGCGTCGTCCAGGCGATCGCGACCTGCGACGAGGTGACGCCGAGTTCGCCCGCAACCTCGTGCACCGCCTTGGCGACTGCGCGGTCCTTCTCGCTCAGCGACTCGGCGCTCAACCTGGTCGGGGCAGCGTCGTTCGCCTGGTCCACGCCGTTCCCGGTCGGCGGAGCTGAGGTCCCGGCTGCTCGCCGCGCTGGAGGGGCTGCTCGCGCACCGCAGGTTCGACGGGGTGAGCGTCGTCGACATCGCCCGCGCCGCAGGCGTGTCGAAGGCCAGCTTCTACTTCTATTTCACCGGTAAGCAGGCCGTGCTCGCCGAACTCGTCCGCCAGGCGGTGCGGCAGGGGCACGAGGCCGCCCAGCCATGGGTGGACCCCGCGGCCGGATCGCCGCACCCGGTGGAGGGGCTGCGCCGGGGCGTCACCGACGGTGCGCGGCTGTGGCGGGAGAACGCCGGTGTGCTCCGGGCCATCGTCGAGAGCTGGGGCTCCGACCAGGAGTTGCGCGCCCTGTGGCTGGACCAGATGAACACCTTCACCGAGGCCGCCGTCACCCGGATCGAGGCCGACCCCGCAGCGCTGCGGCACCTCGACGGCGCGGACCTGCGCGCCACCGCCGCGGGCCTCACCTGGCTCGGCGAACGGCTGTACTACCTCGCCGCCGCCGACATCCCCCCGTTCGACGATCCGGACGTCCTGATCGACACGTTGCTCAACGCCTGGACCACCACGCTGTACGGAAGAAGCGCCACCGGCGGGTAGCGGGCGGACTCGACCGATGTCCCGATGCCTCCGCGTTACCGTACCTTCGCGTTACCGTGCGATCCCGACGATCTGCCGCACGTCCGCGTGGTCGCCGGCGGCGCGCAGCATGTAGTCGGCGACGTCCGCGCGGGAGACCGAGGTACCGCCGCGCAGGTTCTGGCCGTGGGCGGTCCGGTAGCTCGTGGTCCGCGGGCCGTTGGTGAGCCGGGGTGGGCGCACGATCGTCCAGTCGAGGGTGCTCGCGCGCAGCGCGTCCTCCATCCGGGCCAGGTCCGCGTAGTGGCCCCGGAGCACCCTGGTGATCGCCGGGCCCAGGACGTGACGCACGAGGAGGTTGTCGCCGGGGTCGTGTCGCGGCGGGTGCGGTCGCGCGGGTGAGGAGACCGTGCCGATCGGTGCCGCGCTGACGATGATGATCCGGGTTGTGCCGGTCGCGCGCATCGCGGCGATCATCGCCTCGGTGCCGTGGGTGGCTACTCCGGTGTCCTTCCGGCTGTGTCCACCGAGGGCGGACAGGACGGCGTCCGCGCCGGCCACCGCCGGCACGAGGTCCTGCGCGTCGGCGGTCGCGAGATCGGCTGCCAGGATGCGTCCGGGGGACGGCGACACGGCCTGCGGCCGGCGGGCCACGGCGGTCACCTCGTGCCCCTCGGCCAGGGCCTGCGCGAGCAGGAGACGGCCGATGCCGCCGGTTGCCGCGAAGATCGTGAGTTTCATGGGGATGCTCCCTTCGCCAGATCGGCCGGACCGTGTCAGGTCGGCCGCTCGCCGTTCGTCACTCGGTATGACGGACCTGGGAGGACGAACATGACCGATGCGCTGACCGAGATGTTCGAAGCGGAGCGACCGCGGCTGCGGGCGATCGCCTATCGCATGCTCGGCTCGTTCAGCGAGGCCGAGGACGTCGTCCAGGACACCTGGCTGCGCCTGACCCGAACCGACCGCGGCGATGTCGTCAACCTGCCCGGATGGCTGACGACAGTCACCGCCCGCCTCTGCCTCGACCAGCTGCGTGCGCGCCGCTCCCGGCCGGAGGAACCGGCCGGCATGCACCTGCCTGAGCCGCTGGTCACGCCGGCCGACAGCGGCGATCCGGAGCAGGAGGCCCTGCTGGCCGACGCGATCGGCCTGGCGATGCTGGTCGTCCTCGACACCCTGCGCCCGGCCGAGCGGCTCGCCTTCGTCCTGCACGACCTGTTCGGCGTGCCGTTCGACGAGATCGCCCCGATCGTCGGGCGTTCGGCCGCCACCGCGACCCAGCTCGCCAGCCGGGCCCGCCGCCGGCTGCGCGACACCGAGGTCGACCTGGCGCCGGGTGGGGAGGCCGACCCGGCCCGGCAGCGGCGCCTCGTCGAGGCGTTCCAGGCCGCTGCCCGCGACGGCGACCTGCCTCGGCTGCTCGAGGTGCTCGATCCTGACGTCGTACTGCGGGCCGACGCCGAGGGCGCGGCGCCCCGCGAGATCCGCGGAGCCCGGGCGGTGGTCAACCAGGTGTCGGCCTTCGCGCCGATGGCCCCCTATGGGCGCGCGGCGCTGGTCAACGGCCGGCCCGGCATCGTCGTCGTCTCGCCCGACCGCACGGTCTTCGCGGTCCTGGGGTTCACGGTCCACGCCGGACGGATCGCGAGAATCGACGTCTTCGCCCGTCCGGACCGGCTACGCCACGTCGATCCGCGGGCGTTCACCGCATAGCCGCGTGCGCGGCGCGGGTGTCCCGGTCGGCGCGGGGCATCGGCGCACTGATGGCAGCGGGATCAGCGGAAGGTGTCGAGGTTGTCCTTCGCCCAAGCCGCGAACGTGCGGCCGGGGCAGCCGAGCACGGTGGTGAGGTCGGGGCCGACGGTGGTCTGCTCGGCCGTCGGACTTCCGCGGACGGTCAGGGTGTCGTCGGCGATGGCGGCCGGCATCCATCCGACCATCTGCTCGCGGGCCTGGGCGCGGGAGATCTCGGCGAAGGTGATCGGCTAGCCCACCGCCGCGGCGAGGGCTGCGGACGAGCAGGAACAGCGCATCGGCTCCTGCGAACGCGGGGGCCAGGCTGTCGGGGTCGGCAAGATCGGCGCGGACGGCGGTGAGCCCGGCCCCCGTGGCTAGTGCGCTGTCCGCGAATGTTCACGGGCAGCGCGCTGGTAGCTGTCTGCGCTGGGGCTGGGGCTGGGGCTGGGCTGTGGCTGGCTGGCTGGCCGGGCCGTCGCTGGCTGGCGTCCGCTGCCGTCCGTCGGCACTCTCCGGTGTTGTCTGGGCACCATCCGAGGTCGCGCGGCTCCGCGGGGTTGGTTTCGACGGCCGATCTCGCCGCCGTCACGGGCTGTTGACGGCGTCGGCGGGCCTGGCGGGGCGGATGGGTCCTTCTGTAGGGATGAAACGGACAAAATTTCGGGTTGACCCCTATAGAAGGACCTCGTTGATCGACACGCCCGGGATTGTCTCGACCTGCCGAGCCAACCTGGTCACGGTGCGTCACACCGGTCGCCAGGTGCGGGTCGCCGGTGCCGGGTGGCTGCCTCCGGCCCCGGAGGACGCGCCCGCAGTCACCCCGGTCGTCCCGGCACCCCGGTCGTCCCGGCACCCCGGCCACAACCGGAAACGTTCATGGACGGCGCCCTGGCGGCGCCGAAGCGCCTCGGAGACAGCGGTCACCGGCTGGCCGGCGGCAGTCAGGACCTTTACGAGGGAGCGGCCGATGGTGCCGGTCGCGCCGGTCACGACGATCACGGGGGGTTACCTTCGGGTCTGGGCTTCGAGCTGAACCGGGACACGCTACGGTCCTGCAGATAGTAGGTTTCCCATGGAAAGTGACTAGCATCGGAGTCCGGATGACAGCCACCACCGAGAGGACAGCCGCCGGGATGGCTTCTGCTGGGAGAACGCCTGCCGGGACGGCGATCGACGTGCGCCCCTGTCCGATCGGGCCGGTCGTCGATCTGGTGTTCAGCCGCTGGACCACCCCGATTCTCTGGATGCTGCACGAACGCGGCACCCAGCGTTTCGTCGAACTCGAGCGCGCGCTGGGCATCACGCCCAAGGTGCTGACCCAGCGGCTACGTCAGCTGGAACGTGACGGTCTCGTGGCCCGCACCTACCACCCGGAAATCCCGCCCCGGGTGGAGTACGAGATCAGCGCACTCGGCGAGAGCCTCGCCCCGGTTTTCGCGGCCCTCACCCAGTGGTCCGAGCAGCATCTTTGCGCCGTGCACGAGGCACGTGCGGCCTACACCGGGCCGCTGCCACGCTGAGCTCGGCCACCTGCCGGTCACCACGGCGGACCCTGTTGTGTGGCCGCGCGCTGTGCCCGGCTTACGTCCTGGGTCTCGGGTCGGGGGTGACAGCGGTGTTGTCCACGTAGCACCAGCTCCAGCTCTCGCCGGGCTCGGCGGAGCGGGCGATCGGATGGCGCGCGCTCGCGGCGTGCCGGGAGGCGTGCCGGTTGGGCGAGCTGTCGCAGCAGCCGATCCGCCCGCAGCTTTCGCACATGCGCAGGTGGACCCAGACGCCGCCGGTGGCCAGGCACTCCTCGCAGCCGCGGATGGCGGGGGGCAGCTCGGTCACCGTGACAGTGTCCAGGTGGGTGCAGGTCGCGCTCATCTGCTCAACACCTCCGTGGGGATGGCGAATCCGCTGGCCGGCCATGCCACAGCGTTGCCGCCAGCCTACGGCCGTCCGCCAGCGCCTGGCATCCGCCTGGCCTGGCCAGGGCACAAGGGCGAGGGGACCATGGGCCGTCTGGTGGATCAGGGGGGATCCTCGGCTACTCACCGACGTGGACTGCGGCGCCCGCCGCCGCAGTCCACGTCGAAGTCGGGGCGCGGGGAACGGGCAGCACCGGGGTGGTCGCGGCGGTCGCGGGAGAGGTCATGGGACGGTGGGGGGTGCGGCCGTCGACGGCGTCGAGTTCGTCGAGGGCGGTGAGCCAGTGGCCGGCCAGCTCGGTGTGGCCGGGGACGCTCGCGCTGGCCGTGAACGCCGCGCAGACCTGCTCGTCCAGGCCGAACAGGGTGATCGCCAGGTGCTGGCGACCCACCAGCAGCGGTGACATGCCGATCAGGCTCGTGACCTGACGGCCGGCCACCGTGTACGGGCCCACAACCGTCCCCATGTTGCTCGTGACCAGGGCGTTGTCCGCCGGGCGGGCGCCGGCGGCGACGAGCTGGGCGAACACGCGGGGTGAGGTGTTGCGCGGCACACGGTCCAGCAGTCTTCGTTCGACCACGCCGAACCGGCCGTCCGCCTTGATCCGTCGGGTCTGCTGGGCGATCTGGGCGAGCCGGCGCCGCGGATCGGCCTCCGTGCAGGGCAGCGGGACTCGCATGGCCAGGGTGAAGTGGGAAAGAACCTCCTGCTCGTCCGGGGTGCGCACGTTGACCGCCATGGCCGTGTGGATGGCCCGTTGGCGGGGGATACGGGCAAGGCAGTGGCGCCCGTGGCCGGACCCGTCGGCCGCGGTGCGCGTCCATTCCGGTAGGGACCAGGCGCGCAGGGCGCCGGCGACCGCCGCGAGAAAGACATCGTGACCGTGACGCGTTCGCGTCGGGCGATCCGACGCAGCCGCTCCAGTTCGGTCACTGCCCAGGTGTGCCGTGCGGCGCCCTGCGGTGGCCCACCCCAGGACGCGAGCTGCCGGGTCCGGGGGATACCACGGAGCATTCCGGCGGCCGTCCTGGTGTAGTCGCGGGCGTGCGGCGTTCCGAACGTTCGCAGGGCGCGCGGCGATGGTGCACGACCGGCTCCGAACAGCAGGTGCAGTGCCCGGTGCACGGCGCTGCCGTCCTGATGGATGTGACTGAACCGGTAGACGATCGCGACCTTGGTGGGGCTGTGGCCGCGCAGCAGCCAGAGCCGCCACAGCGGTCGTTCCAGGTCGAGCGACCGGGTGGCGATCCGGTCCATCGCGGCCCGCAGGCCGCTTTCCCCGCTGCCGGCGTGCAGGTTCTCGACATTCACGTGATAACAGAGGTCGGGGGAGTCGTCGTGCTGCCAGACGACGGTGGTGGGGGAGCCGGCGACCGTGTCTGGCCAGAAAAGATGCTCGGTGAGCGCCGGCGCTTCGGGGAGCCGTGCCGCGACGTGTGCGCGTAGCTCGGTGAGGGTCAGTGCCGGGTCCCCGACGCAGAGCACCGCACCCCGTCCAGGAACTCCCCTGGATTCTGCCGAGTGAAATGCAGGAACGCGTGGTCGCCGGTGGTCAGCGGCCTGGTCCGCGGTCCGCGTGCGGCGATGTTGGTGGACGCATGGGTCACGTCGTTTCCTCTCGACGACATTCACACCAGGACGGACCGGAATGGCTGGTTTGATCGAGAAGTCAATTCTTCGCCGAAAAATATCTCGTCGCCTGGGTAAAAATCGTCCGTGTCCGGTCCGCTGGGCAGTGTAGTCGCCGGGCCGGGCTGTTCCCCTATCGGTCCGGCCGGCCGCGCGATCACTGTCCGCCGGGCGTGGAGGCCCGTCGCGCCGCCAACCCGAGGTCGCGGATCATGGCGGGGGCACGGTTCTCCGGGGTGTGCTGATCGGCTCCTCGTCGAGGTGGTACGAAGGCGCGCCGGGCTGCCGCCGTACCGCGAGCTGCGCGAGGGTGCCCTGGCCGACCTGTCGGGCGCTGTTGGGTACGACGCCCCGGGTGTCCGCCAGCCCCGGTGGACCTCTCTGATCGTATGGCGGATCCGCCGTCAGGATCGTGGAGGATTCGTCGGACGCGCCCCGCTGGCCTATCGCCGGGTGGGCCGCTGCGGGCGGGCCAACGGACCGCGGGGGTCGCCCGGCCGCCGTTTGCGGGATGACGAACGACCGCGGAACGGGCTTCGGTAGGATCGGGGTGGTATTCATGGTGGGCTGGGTCGGTGGATACCGGGTGAGTGAATATCGGGTGGGCGAATATCGGGGGGCTTGCTGTGCCGGGCGATGGCGTTTCGGCCAAGGAGCGTTCGCTTCTTCTCCTTGACTATCTGGCTGCGCTGGCGCGCCATATCTCCGCGAAACCGCGTCGGCGTTTGTCGGACTACGAGCCGCCGTTGATCCTCCCGGCCGACGTGCCGGTGAGTCCGGCGGTGGCCCTGGGCCTCACCACGGCGCGGTTGTCCTGGCTGCGGGTACGCAAGGTCGCCGATCCGGCGCCGCTGGTGCCACCCGCGGCCCTTGCGGGCTGGCTGTCCGGGGTGGCGATCGGCACCACGCTGCCGCCGCCGCTGCCGGTGGACCTCGACGAGCGGTGCGAGCGCACCGGCGACGACCCGGCCACCGTGCGCGCGGCCCACGCCGAATGGGCGGCGCGCGGTTGGCGACCGTGGGCCGAGTCCGCTCGGGTCATCATGGCCGCGCGGGCCCTTTACCAGCAGCTTTATGACCTGCGCCTGCGTCTGGCCCGGGACGGCGCGACTCATGAGCTGGTCTGGGGACACGGAGTTCTGTCCTGGCGGGTCGGCGGCCAGCTGGTGGAACATCCCCTGCTCATGACTCGGATGACAATCGAGATGGATTCCGACGATGGTGAGCTGACCGTCGTCGCGGATGGTTTTCCGGCGCTGGAGACCGAACCGCTCGATGCTCTCGGGGCGGCTGCCCGTGCGGAACTCACCCGGCTGCGCAACGAGCTGCGCGCCGACCCCCCGGACCCATGGGCCGATGGCAGCCTGGCGCAGGTGTATGCCCAGCTTGTGGCACCGTTCGGGCTCGACGCCACGGTGCTGCCGGGCGATGAGGTGCCCGCCCCGACAGCCCGGCCGGTGCTCGTCGACACCTGGGTGCTGTTCGTACGCCCGCGGCCCACCCTGTACCCGCGGTTCTACGCGGAGCTACGGGACGTACTGGCTGAACGCGGCATCATGCCCGACGCGTTCGCGACGCTCGTCGACGAGGACGGCTCCCGCGCGTATGCCGCTGCCAGTGGCGGCGCCGGCAGCGCGTCACCTCTCGGTGGTCGCGTGGGACTGGGCGGCCGGGTGGTGGGGGAGCTGCTCGGGGAGCGCCTCCTGTTCCCGCTCGCCAGTAACGACGAGCAGGAACGCATCGCGGTCCAGCTGAACCAGGCCAGCGGCGTCACCGTCCAGGGCCCGCCGGGCACCGGCAAGAGCCACACCATCGCGAACCTGGTCAGCCACCTCGTCGCGCACGGCCAGCGGGTGCTGGTCACCGCCCACAACGAGCAGGCCCTGGCGGTGCTGCGGGAGAAGGTGCCCGCCGAGCTGCGGGATCTGTCGATCGCCGTCCTCGGAGCCAGCTCCACCGCGTTGACCCAGCTGCACGCCTCCATTCAAATGATCTTGGAGTCGGTGGCCGGTATCGATGTGACCGCGGAACGGGCCGCGCTGGTGGGGCTGGTACGTCAGCTCGACGACGCCCGCCTGCGCCAGCGGCGGCTGGAACTGGCGCTGCGGCAGCTGCTCGCGGACGAGGCCGCCGAGTTCACCCTCCCGGACGGACCGGCGAAGGCCGCGCAGGTCGCCGAATGGCTGGCCCATCACGAGCCGCGATGGGCCCGGATCCCGGACCAGCTCGCGGCCCAGCAGACGCCACCGTTGTCCGTCGCCGACCTGGACGAGCTGATGCGCCTCGCCGCGGATCTGGCCGTCGACGCCGCGGCACTGCGGCACACCCTGCCAGCACCCGCGAGTCTGCCCACCACGGCCGAGCTCGGCGCCCAGCTACGCCAGCTCGACGAGCTGCGCGACGACCTGGCCGATCTGGGCACTCGTGGCCTTGATCTCGCTGGTGTGGACGAGGCGGGCCCGGCCGCGCTGGTCGCGCTGGGCGCCGACGTGCGGGCCGCGGCGCAGCGCGTCGGCGCCCTGGAAGAGCCCTGGCTCGGCCGGATACGGGACCAGGTGGCGCAGTCGCAGGCCTTCGCCACCTGGTGGGACGAGCTGGTCCGGACGCTCGCCGGTACCCAGGCCGAGATCCTCGACCTGCGCCGGGTGACCCTCGGTCGCGACGTGATCGTTCCTGACGGGGACCACCGGATACAGAACGAGCTGCTCACTGAGCTTGCCACCCGCTTCGCCGCCGGCCGGGGGCTGCCCCGCCTCGGGGCCCGTGACCTGCGCGCCTTCCACGGGGCCGTCCGGGTGGACGGACTTGAGCTGCGCTGTGTCGACGACGTCGAGGTGGTGCGGGCGAAACTGGCGGAACGGGTCCGGACCGCCGCCGCCAGCCGGCAGTACCAGACCCTCGTCGACCAGGTGGGCGCACCGGCGCTACCGGGTGAGGCGTCGGTGTTCGTCCCGCTGCTGGCGGAACGGCTCTCCCAGTTGCACGACGCACTGCGCTGGGAACTGGTGGACGGCCCGGCGCTGCTCGCTCGGCTGCACCGGCTGGTCGCGCGGTTCCCCTCGCGGCCGAGCGGCGCGCAGCTGACCGAGGTCGCGGGCGTCGTGTCCGCCGCTGCCCGCCGCGAGAGCGAACGTCAGCTCACCGCGTGGCTCGCGCAGCTAGACGCCCACCTGCGGGCCGGGCGGCACCAGACGGCGGCCAGCCCGCTGTGGGAGACCCTTGCCGAGGCGTGCGAACGTCGCGATCTCGCGGCCTGGGCGGCTGCCCGCGACGAGGTCGTTCGCCTCACGGCGTTGCGCCCTGGGTTGGACCGTCGCGACGCCCTGGCCGGCCGGCTCGCCACCCAGGCACCGCTGTGGGCGGCCCGGATCATCGCCTCCGAGGCGGACCCGGCGGTGTGTGGCGAGGCCGTCGACCTGGCCTGGCTGTGGTCGTGGGCGCAGGCCCAGACCTGGCTGTCCGCGCTGCACGCCCGCGGCGACGTGGCGCCTCTGCAGAGCCGCCTCGGCGAGACCGGCGAGCAGGTGCACGCCCTGGTGCTCGAGATCGCCGCCCGCTCGGCCCGGCTCGGGATGAAGCTCAACCTGGCCGAGGAGCAGCGCCGGGCGCTGATGGGCTGGCTGCAGTCCCTGCAGCGGATCGGCAAGGGCACCGGTAAGTACGCCGCCCGGTGGGAGGCCGAGGCCCGTCGCGACATGCCCACGGCTATGGGTGCCGTGCCGGTCTGGATCATGCCGATCCACCGGGTGCTGCAGAGCTTCGACCCGCGCCGCACGGACCTGTTCGATGTCGTCATCGTCGACGAGTCCAGCCAGTGCGACGTGCTGTCGCTAGGGGTGCTGGCGCTTGGCCGCAAGATCGTGGTCGTCGGCGACGACCGCCAGATCAGCCCGGCCGCCGTCGGCGCGAACCGGGAACAGATCTTCCGGCTGATCGACGCCTACCTGCCGGGCTTCGGGCAACGGTCGCTACTCGACCTGGAAGCGAGCCTCTACGACACCGCGACCCGGGTGTTCCCCGACGTTGTCCTGCTACGCGAGCACTTTCGCTGTGTGCCGGACATCATCGAGTTCTCGAACCGGTTCTACGACGGCCGGATCCTGCCGCTGCGCGAGCAGCGCGACCTTGGTATCGGTGCGCCCGTGCGGCCGGTGCGGGTGCCCGGCGGCGCACGCGCGGACGGGCAGTACGGCAACGTCAACGAACCCGAGGCGGTGGCGCTCGTCGACCAGCTCGTCGCCTGCTGCCAGGACCCCGCCTACGACGAGCTGACCTTCGGGGTGGTGACCCTGCTCGGCGGCGGCCAGGGCCGGCTGATCGAACAGAAGCTGCTCGAGAAGCTGGGCAGCGAGGAGTTCGAACGCCGCCGGCTTCGGGTCGGCGATGCCTACAACTTCCAGGGTGACGAGCGGGACGTCATCTTCCTGTCGGTCGTCGCCGACAGCGCGACGTACGCGGCCACCCGCAAGCCTGACCAGCAGCGAGTCAACGTCGCCGCCAGCCGGGCCCGCGACCAGCTGTGGATCTATCACACGGTGGACCCCGGCACACTGCATCCCGACGACGTCCGTGGGCAGCTGCTGTCCTATGCCTACGGTGTCAACAGTCCGCAGGTCCGCGCCGGATCGCTGGCGGCGCAGTGCGACAGCGACTTCGAACGACGGGTTCTGCGGGAGCTGCTGATCCGGGGCTACCGGGTGCGGCCGCAGCACCAGGTCGGCCATTTCCGCATCGACCTCGTCGTCGAGGGCGCGGCGGACCGGCTTGCCGTCGAATGTGACGGAGACCGGTTCCACGGCCCCGACCAGTGGGACGCCGACCTGCGCCGCCAGCGGGTCCTGGAACGTCAGGGCTGGCGGTTCTGGCGGGTCCGCGGCTCCGCCTTCTACCGACAGCCGCAGGCCGCGCTCGCCTCGTTGTGGGAAACCCTTGACGAGCTCGGCATCCGACCCACCGAGCCGGTCCCCGCGCAGGTCCGGGCCGGCGAGCAGGACGTCCACCGCACCCGTTCCGCGCCGGGGTAACGCGGTCACGGGCTGCCGCGACGGGAAGCGGTCACGGGGCGGTGCCCGGGAGACACGGTGCGTGTGGGTGGTCAGCAGTCGCGTAGCAGGCGGTCGAGAACGCGGGTGCCGAACTCGAGGGCGTCGACGGGAACCCGCTCGTCGACGCCGTGGAACAGCGTGGTGAAGTCGAGCTCCGGGGGCAGGCGCAGCGGGGCGAAACCGACATGGCGGATGCCGAGGCGGGCGAACGACTTCGCGTCGGTGCCGGCCGGCAGCAGATACGGCAACAGCCGGGCACCCGGGTCCTCGGCGTCGACCGCCCGGGCGATCGCGTCGATCAGAGCACCGTCGAAGCCGGTCGACACGGCGGGCAGCGAACGCACCACCGTCTCGACCCGGGGACCGAGCACCTCGACCAGCTCGCGGACGAACGCCTGCTCACGGCCAGGCAGGAACCGGCCGTCGACGGTCGCCCGCGCCACCGACGGCACCACGTTCGACCGGTAGCCGGCATCGAACAGGGTCACGTTGGCGGTGTCCCGCAGCGATGCTCCGATCAACCGGGACAGGTTCCCCAACCGGTCGACGGCGGCCTGCGGATCGTCCGGGTCGAACGGCACCCCG
The DNA here is from genome assembly GCF_023716925.1 of Frankia sp. R82. Classification (GTDB taxonomy): domain Bacteria; phylum Actinomycetota; class Actinomycetes; order Frankiales; family Frankiaceae; genus Frankia. Next base: position 912 of record NZ_JAMQQG010000210.1, on the reverse strand, counting down.
GTCAGCTCGGCCACACCCTCGAGGAACCCGCGGACGGGATCGGTGAGAACCAGGGGGAAGCGGTGCTCGGCCAGTCGGGCCAGGGCCGCCGCGAGAGTGACGATCGGGTTGTCGTCGTGCACCATCGCGCCGTGCCCGGCGGTGCCACGGGCGGTCAGCCGCAGCCACATCGAACCCTTCTCCGCGACCTCCACCAGGTAGGCACGGACCGGACCGCTGTCGCCCCGACCCGCAAGGGTGACGGAGAAGCCGCCGACCTCGCCGATCGCCTCGGTCACCCCCTCGAACAGCTCCGGGCGATGCTCCACCAGCCACCGCGCCCCGAGCAGACCGCCGGCCTCCTCGTCGGCGAGAAACGCGAAGACCAGGTCCCGTGGCGGGACGACGCCCTCGCGACGCAGCCCGCGGGCGACCGCCAGCGTCATCGCGACCATGCCCTTCATATCGACGGCACCGCGCCCCCACAGGTAGCCGCCGGAGACCTCCCCGGAGAAGGGATGGACCGTCCACTCACTCGCATCCGCCGGGACGACGTCCAGATGGCCGTGCACGAGCAGCGCACCACGGGTCGGGTCGGCGCCGGGCAGCCGGACGACGACGTTGCCCCGGCCGCGGGCACCGGACTCCACGTAGGTCGGTTCGTAACCGACGTCGGTCAGCTTCGCGGCGACGTACTCCGCCGCGGCCTGTTCGGTCCCCGGGGTGTCGGGATCGCCGAGGTTGGTGGTGTCGATGGCGATCAGTTCGCTGGCCAGCGTCACCACCTCGGCGGCTGGCCCGGGTACGGGCCCGAACCCGGCTGCGAGGTCGGGTCGGCTGGCGGTCAACCGACCGGGTCCCGCTCGCCGGGCCGGACGGTCGCCGGTCCGGCCTCCGCGCCCGCGCCCGGGTCGGCCGCGGTGCGCGGCGGGG
>NZ_JAMQQG010000220.1 GCF_023716925.1 Frankia sp. R82 | reverse complement strand
CGCTGGCACCGGGCGGCTCGTCCGGCGGCGCGGGCGGTCCGCCACCGGCGCGGCAACGGAAGGTGGCCGAGGACCGGGTGACCGGTGAACTCGCGGTCGAAGTCGGCGGACAGCAGGGTCCAGTCCTCGGCGTAGCGCGGGCCGTCCGCCTCGGTCAACAGGTGGAAGCCCAGCACATGCAGCTCGCGCAGGTGGGCCGGGCGGTCGCGCCAGCCCGCCAGCAGCGCCGCGGCGGCAGGCACGGCCAGGGCAGTGGCGGTGAACTCCAGGAACGGGTCGGCTCCCACCAGGCCGGCGGCGTGCCACAGGGGTGCGAAGGCCGCGGCGTCATCGCGTCGGGCGGTGCCGCGCAGCGCGGCGACAGCCATCGCAAGCAGCCCGAGGCGCAGCAGCTCCGGGTCGGTTCGGCGCACCGCACAGGTGGCCATCCGCACCGCGAACGCCCGTAACGTCTCCGCCTCGACGTCCGGCCGGATCAGGTCGAGCAGTTGGCCGACGCCACCCGTGCGGCCGGCCTTGCGCAGCAGGGCGACGACGGCGACGTCCCGCTCGTCCGGGATCGGGAGGTCGGCGTAGTACCGGGCCCGGCCCCCGGTGAGGCAGACCAGATCCGCGAGTTCGAGGCGCTGCGATCCGGGTGTCCCGTCGTCGGGCATACCGCTCCTTCACCGCCGCACCGGCTCCGTCCGCACGCAGCTCCGTCCAGACCCAGGTGCCTCCGTCAATCCTGTGACCATCCTCTCATTTCTGTCGAACGATAACCAGATCTGCACTGTGCGTAATCGTCAGGGGGTGGCCATCTGCGGGTGCGGGGTAGGTCGCGGGTGACGGCGGGCCGCCGTCGTTGCTGCCGGGGGCCACGTGGCGAAAGGGCGGTGTCGGTGCATGCGGCTGACCGGCTGGTCCGGGCCGGCCACCGGCCGTCGGCGGGTCCGATCGGGGGATGCGGCGTGGGCAGTGATGTCACCGATGGTGGTGAACCGGCGGTGGATGTGTCGGGGACGGTGGTCCGGGCCGCGGGTGGGCATGACCTGTGGTGGGATCACACACTTTCCGGTGGTTAGGCTTAACTGGTTTCCCCGCTGACGGCGCCGGGCCATCACCATGTAGGTGCGGATGTCTGGAGGCCGCCGGGTGAATGCCACGGGCGTGAATACTGCGGGTGTGGAGCCGGCCGTCGTGGGGGTGCGGGTGTGGAGCTACGGGAGAAAGGCCGGCCTGCGGGAATGGGATGGGCGCACGGGAGCGGAGCTGTCACTTCGCCAATTCCGGATCGGGTGTTGACTCCAGGTGAACAGATTCTCGCCGCGTCGGACCGCGCGAGTGCGCCGCTGACCTGTGGGCTGCTCGTCCAGACCGATGGTCAGCTTGATCCGGGGCGGCTACGGGCGGCGGTCCGGGCGGTGATTCGTCGCCATCCGATGACGCGCGCAATCCTGTACGGCTCCCGCCAGCATGCCTGGCGTTTCGTCGCCGAACCGACGGCCGATCCGTTCGGTTTCGTCGACGACGGAACCGAAGGCTGGCGGGTGCACGAGGTGCTTTCCTCGGCACCGTTCGACCTGCGCCGCTTTCCGCCGCTGCGGGTCGTCCTCGTCCGCCAGCCCGATGGCGATCAGCTCAGCGTGGTCGCCCATCACCTGGCCCTCGATGGGCTGCGCGTGACCGGTCTGGCCACGGAGATCCTCGCCGCGTACCGGCAGTCACCAGGCGACTGGGGGCCGGCCGACGCGGCCGACGCGGCCGGTGGTGACGGCGTGCGGCGGGGAATGCCGGCCGGCATCCCGCCGGTGGTGCGGGCCGCGCCGTCACCGTGGTCCACCGTGGCCCGGCGCTCGGGGCGTTACGTCATCCCGCTGACCGCCGGGCGCGGCGACGGTTACGGCTTCCATCCCATGGTGATCTCGCTGCCGTCGGGGGACCGCACCCTGGCGGACGGGCGCCGCATGACCATCAACGACCTGCTGCTCGCCGCGGCGCACCTGGCCATCGACCGATGGAACACCCGCCGGGGCGGACCGACGGGCTGCCTGCGGATCCGGATGCCCATCGACCTGGCCGGGATGGCCGCCCCGGCCGGGGCACCGGTGTCGTCCACCGACTTCCAGGGCAATCACACCGGTCAGGCGCTCATCGTCAGCGAGGCAGCCGACCGTCGGGACCTGCCACGGCTGGCCGCCCGGGTCGTCGACCAGACCGTGGCGGCCAAGGGGGAGACCCCGCCGCCGGTACCCGGAGTGTCCGGGGCGCTCGGCGTCGCGATGGCCCGTTATGTGCCCGGGCCCTGGCGCTCCGCCCTGCTGCGCATGGGTGTCGCGGCCGCGCGACCGCTGCTCGCGCCGACCGCTGCGGTCAGCAATCTCGGCCGCCACGACGGTGTGGCCGGCCCGGTCGGCGGCGCCACCGTCTCGGGCGGGCGGTACCTGGTGGCGGTCGGGGCGGCCGGGCGGGCGGCTCTGCCCGGGCCGTCGGTCACCGCCGCCTATTTCACCGGGACCGCCGGCATGCCCCAGGGCCTGTTCCTCGGGGTGGTGAGCGTCGGTGGCACTCTGAACGTCACGGTGGGCTACCACCGGCAGATGTTCGGGCCGGGGTCCGTGCCGGCCTTCGCCGACCTGTTCCGGGCGGCCTTCGCGGAGCTGGCCGATCTGCGCGGGTCAGCTGCGGTGGTCACACCAGCGACGCCGGCAGCGCCCTCGGCACCGGGCCTTTCGGCATCCTCGGCGCCGGCCCCGGCACGGGAGACCGGTACCACCGACGGCCCCGTCCATCGCGTGGCACGGGTGACGTCGCCGCCGCGGGGTACTGTTCCGACCCGCTGACGTCCGACCCGCTGGCGTCCGACCTGCTGACGTCAGTGGTGGCTGGCGGGGCTCAGCGCCCCGCCAGCAGGACGTCCAGGTTGACGCGCAACAGCCACTGGTCCAGTTTGAACGGCGGGTACGGCCAGGCCAGGCCGTCGAGCACCATCTGGTTCACTGGCAGCCACAGGATCCGTCGGGACGCGTCGACCGCACCGCGGCGGACTCCGACGTACCGGGTGGATGGTCCGCGCAGCCGGGACAGGCCCACGTCGATCGGACGGTCGGTGCGGAAGGTCATCTGGTTGCCGCGACCGGACGGGCGGATCACCTGCACCAGGCCGTCGAGGCCGGCCAACAGGATCGCCCCGGTGGTCGGGTCGAGAGTCACGCTGCGCACCAGGCCACCCTGGTCGGTGCCGACCACCAGGTAGTCGGGTGGGTTGGCGACGCCCCAGGTGTCCACCGGCCAGTTCCCGGTCGCCGGGGCGCGGGTCACCAGGCCCCGTTCGCGGCCGAGCTTCGGGTAGACGGCGAGGGCCTCGGCGGTCAGGCCGTCGCGCTTGGTCCGGGCGACGTACAGGGTGCCGTTGCCGTCGAAGACCGCCGACTCCATCCGGGAGCCGTCCTGCACGGCGCGGACCGCGGTGCTGCGGGCCGTGATGGTCCCCTGGGACTCGCTGTAGGAGAACTCCTGGATGGGAAAGGGCTGTGTGCTGTAGTCGAGTCCCCGGGCGTCGCTGATCAGCACGAACCGCTCGTCGTCCGGCTCGCTGGTCGGGTCGACGCTGATCTCGCGCGGGTTGACCACGACCTCGATGCCCAGCGGTCGTACCTGCGGATACTGCCAGAACGCCCGGACCCGTCCGGTGGGGTCGATGACGAGCAGCGAGCCGTTGTCCGTGCCGCCGGTGCCCGTGCCCAGGTACTGCGCGATGACCAGATGGCCGCTGCGGGGCAGGCGGGCGATCGACGCCGGCCCGCGTGGTGAGCGTGGCTCCAGCGGGGACAGCGTCGGGAAGGCGCGGGCGGCGATGTTGGGCTGGGCGGAGGCCGCCAGTTCCGCCGCGGTGCGCGAGGCGGACGCATCGTAGACCCAGCGGCCGGAGTCCTTGTCCTTGCGCAGCTGACCGATACTCGGCAGTTCGCCGCCGGTGCGCACATCCCAGCCGTAGAACGGCATCAGGGAGGTGAACATCACCCGCTGGGAGTCGTCACTGCCGGGCACGACGAGCACGTCGGAGGTGTCCCCGCCGCCGACACCCCGGTAGCCCGGATCGAAGCGCGGCAGGGAGGTTCGACCCCGGCTCGAGGGAATGACCAGCCGGGTGAACCGCAGCGCCTCCGGCTCGAAGACCTCGAGCTCCATGTCGGTGCCGGTGAGCTTCGACTGGTCATCGGTGAACGGCGTGGTGGAGATGAACACCGTGCCGTCCTCGGCCACGGCCGACATGAACGCGGCCTGCCCGGGGCCGAAACCCCAACCGGGCACGTCGACGGTGCGGACCGCCGAACCGGGTGCACCGAGGTCGTTGAAGCTGTCCGGCGCACCGTAGATGGTCAGCAGGTCCTGCGGCACCTCGCTCACCGCCCCGGCCGGCTCCGACGGCCCCGCCGTCACCCCGCCGACCGCCCCGCCCTCAACACCCAGGACACCGAGCAGACCAACCCCATCCGGCTCGTCGCCCGCCACCCCTGCCCCGGGTGGGCGCCCGCCCAGCCGCTTCCCTCGGGCACCTGGCTGCAGCTGCCCCCACCGTGCGTACGGATCGCGGCGCCGTCGCGACCATGTTCCGCGACATCCCCGTGAACCGTGGTCGCTCAGCCCGGCTGTCACCGTGCCCAGCGACCACACATCACCCCGACCCTGGCCCCGACCGCGGGTGCCCCTGATCGACCCTGCCGGCTGGTTCGTGCGGTGCGGCGCCGTCCGTCCATCGTGGTCACGTTCCGCGACCACGACATCGAGGGTTGTTGGTGTGCAGGGTGCCCATGGGCCGCTGTGGGGGGACCGTGTCCGACTTGCCCCCCGCGACGACCCGGATGGACGGATCGTGCGTCAGGGTTGGCTACGGGGCGTGGTGGTGGCGGGAGTGGATTGCCGTCAGCGTGGGCGAGATGGTCTTGGTTGCGGAGAGTAGGCGGGTTCGCGGCGGCGGACGCAGGACGCCGGGTGTGGGCCGCGGGCGGACCGGGTGTGGGCCGGCGACCGATGTGGGCCGGACGTGGGCCGGTGGCCGGGGATGAGATTACAAAGTGGTCCACCCACAGCTTGTGGAAAAAGTTGTGGATAGTTAGCGATTAAATCGCCGAAGGGGCGGTGGACAGACTGTGGATAACTCGGGGATTCCGTGTGGAGGGACAGTGTGGTCCCTGTGGAAGCGCTCTGTCCCTGTGGATATCTCCTGCGGCAGTCCACAGCGGACCCCACAGGTTTTGCACCGGGCTTCAGGCCCTCTGACCTGCGAAAACTCGGGTTATCCCCAGTTTCCACACCCCCTACTACGGCGACTCTCAAGATCTCCCATTAAAAATTTAAGAACTGCAAGTACTAGGGGATGTGGAAAACTCGCCTCAAGATCGCGAACCGGATATGATCATGGATGGATTGGCTGACGATCATGATCCGTTCGACCGGCCCGGAAGAAGCGGCTGGGCCGTCGGGGTGGGATCGCCGGTACGGCTCAGGCGCGACCCCGTGGGCTCCGGCCGGGCGCTCGAGTCAGGGCCAGCCGCTCGTCGGTGGGACCTGGCACTCTGGGATGCTGGTCGGTGTTCCCAACGGAACGACGCCGAACGCCGGTGGGAGCGACAGGAGGGGCTAACCATGAAGTTCCGGGTCGAACGGGACGAATTCACCGAGGCGGTCGCGTGGACCGCCCGCACGCTGCCGAGCCGGCCGACCACCCAGCTGCAGGTGCTGTCGGGACTCCTGCTCGACGCCACCGGCCCGATGCTCAAGGTCGCGGCCTACGACTACGAGGTGGCCGCCCAGAGCACGGTGCACGCGACCGTCGAGGAGGAGGGACGGGGACTCGTCAACGGCAAGCTGCTCGCCGAGATCACCCGCGCCCTTCCCGCCGCTCCGGTCGACCTGTCCGTCGACGGCACCAGGCTCGTCCTGTCCTGTGGGAATGCCCGGTTCGCCCTCCCGATGCTGCCGGTGGACGACTACCCGACCCTGCCGGCGATGCCGCCCGTCACCGGGCACATCGAGGGCTCGGCCTTCGCGGCCGCCGTCTCGCAGGTCGCGATCGCCGCCGGCCGCGACGACACCCTCCCGGTGCTGACCGGCGTCCGGATCGAGATCGAGGGCGACACCCTCACCCTGGCCGCGACCGACCGCTACCGGCTGGCCGTGCGGACGCTGAAGTGGCGTCCCGCCGCCGAGATCGACGAGCTGGCCGACGGCGCGCCCCCGACCACAGTCGCCCTGGTTCCGGCCCGCACTCTGCTGGACACGGCGAAGTCGCTGTCCGGTTCCGGTGTCGAGGTGTCCATCGCGCTCGGTGCCGGGCCGTCCGGGGAGACGCTGGCGGGCTTCGCGGGTTCGACCCGGCAGACCACCACCCGGCTGCTCGAGGGGCAGTTTCCGCCGTTTCGCAAGCTGCTGCCGGACAGCTCGCCCCTGATCGCGCAGCTGGAGATCGCCCAGCTGCAGGAGGCTGTGCGCCGGGTGGCACTGGTCGCGGCCAAGACGGCGCCGGTGCAGCTGTCGTTCTCGCCGGACCATCTGGTACTCGAAGCCGGAACCGGCGGCGAGGCACAGGCCACCGAGACGCTGCCGGTCGGCTACGACGGCCCGGAACTGTCCGTCGCGTTCAACCCGTCGTACCTGCTGGACGCGCTGGGCGCGCTGGAGTCGGATGTGGTGCGGATCGGTTTCGCCAGCGCCGAGGATCCGGTCGTCGCCGCGAGCAAGCCGGCGATCCTCACCGGCAAGGCCGCCGCGGACGACACCGGCGAGCTGCCCGACTACCGGTACCTGCTGATGCCGATCCGGTTGAACGGATGACGTGCATCTCACCCATCTGTCCCTCGTCGACTTCAGGTCCTATCCGACCCTGGACCTGACGCTGGGTCCCGGAGTGGTCACGTTCGTTGGCAGTAACGGTCAGGGCAAGACGAACCTGCTCGAGGCCATCGGTTATGTCGCGACGCTGGCCAGCCATCGGGTGTCCGCCGACGCCGCGTTGGTGCGGGACGGCGCGCCACGGGCGGTTGTCCGGGCTCGGATCGTCCGCGGTGACCGGGCCGCGCTGGTCGAGCTGGAGATCGTCCCCGGACGGGCGAACCGGGCCCGGCTGAACCGGGCGCCGGTGGCGCGGGCGCGAGACGTGCTGGGCCTGCTGTGCACGGTGCTGTTCGCACCCGAGGATCTGGCCCTGGTCAAGGGGGATCCAGCTGGCCGGCGGCAGTTCCTCGACGAGCTGCTCGTCGCGCGTACCCCGCGGATGGCCGCCGTGCTCGCCGACTACGACCGGGTCGTCCGGCAGCGTTCGACGTTGCTGCGCACGGCCGGAGCCGCCCGGCGGGCCGGGGGCCGGGGTGATCTGCGCACCCTCGATGTCTGGGACGGATACCTGGCCACGCACGGCGCCGAGGTACTTGCGGCCCGGCTCGCCCTGGCTGAGGCGCTGCGGCCCGCGGTGGCCGCGGCCTACCGGGCGGTCGCCGGTGCGGAGGTTCCGGTCGAGCTTGCCTACACCAGCTCCATCGACTACCGCGGCGCGCTCGAGCCCAGCCCGCTCGAGCCCAGCGCGCCTGGAACTGGTGCGCCTGGAACTGGTGGCCCCGAGCCGGGCGCTCTCGGACCCGGTGGGGATCGGGCCCGGCTGGCGCAGGCCATCCACGACGCGCTTGCCGCGGCCCGGCCCCGGGAGATCGAGCGCGGCCTGACCCTGGTCGGACCGCACCGTGACGACCTGGCGCTTTCGATCAACGGCCGGCCGGCCCGCGGTTATGCGAGCCACGGCGAGTCGTGGTCACTCGCGCTTGCGCTGCGGCTCGCCTCGTTCGAGCTGCTACGCGCCGACGATCGCGAACCGGTGCTGCTGCTCGACGACGTCTTCGCCGAACTGGACGCCCGTCGCCGTACCCGGCTCGCGGAACTGGTCGCCCCCGCCGAACAGGTGCTGGTGACGGCCGCCGTCGAGGCGGACGTGCCCGCCGAACTCGCCGGCACCCGCTACACGGTCACCGACGCGCAGGTGCAGCGTGTCGACTGACCCGCCCGCCGACGCAGGCAACCACCCCGTGGACCCGACCGGGCACGGCGCGGGTGCAGCCGTCCCACAGGGGGCCGACCTCGCCCGCCAGGTGCTCGCCCAGGCGAAGCGGGATGCGCGGGACCGGGCCCGGGGACGACGTCCGACCGCCGATCCGCACCGCTCCTGGACCGGTGCCGGAGATCGGACGGAACCGGGGCGCGCAGGTACAGGCGACGCAGGGGGGGTCGGTACCGCGGGTGCCGCGGGTCCCGCGGGCGGCGCGGCGG
>NZ_JAMQQG010000219.1 GCF_023716925.1 Frankia sp. R82 | reverse complement strand
ACCTCGGTGCCACCGTGACCTTCGCGGCCTGCGACACCGGCGACGCCGCGGCGCTGTCCGCGCTGCTCGACGGGCTCGCCGCCGACGGCACCCCGGTCACCGCGATCGTGCACGCCGCCGGCATCAGCGGCCGTCACGCCCCGCTCGGCGAGGTGGACCTGGCCGAGTTCGCCGCCGTGGTCGCGGCCAAGGCCACCGGCGCCGCCACCCTGGATGCCGTCTTCCCCGCGGCGACGTCCGGGCCGGGGCCGACGTCCGGGCCGGGGCCGACCCTGGTGCTGGTGTCGTCGGTGTCGGCGGTATGGGGCAGCAGCAACCAGGGCGCCTACAGTGCCGCCAACGCCTACCTGGACGCGCTCGCCGCCCGCCGCGCCGCCCACGGCCAGCCGACCACGGCGATCGCGTTCGGACCGTGGTCCGGCGAGGGCATCGGGGCGCAACCGGAGCTGCGCGACTACCTGCCGCGGCTCGGGCTGCGTCCGCTCCCCCCCGACGGCGCCCTCACGGCGCTGCACGACGCCGTCCGCGCCGGGATGACGACCCTCACGGTCGCCGACGTCGACTGGGACGTGTTCCTGCCGGTGCTGTCGGTGGCCCGTCCACGTCGTCTGTTCACCGAGCTCGCGGCCGTTCTCGCCGCCCAGGGCGACGCGTCCATCGGCGGGGTGGGGACGACCGAGGCCGAGTGGGCCGACGAGAACGCGGGGGATGCGGCCGGAGGCGGTGGCACGCCGACGCCGATCGTCGACTACACCCGACTCGCCGCGGCGCAGCGCGCCACCGCGCTCGCCGAGCTGGTCCGCAGGCAGGCCGCGGCCGTGCTCGGCCATGACGATCCGGACGAGCTCGACACCTCCCGGCGTTTCCTCGAACTCGGCTTCGACTCGCTCGCGTCGGTGCAGCTCAGCCGCCGTCTTGCCACGGCGACCGGCCTGAAGCTCAGTCCCCCGGTCGTCTTCGAGCATCCGACCGTCACCGAACTTGCCGCCCACCTCGACCACCTGCTCCCCACCGCGCCGACGCCGACGCCTACGCCGACGCCTACGCCGACGACAGCGACAGCGCCGACAGCCGCGTCGGGGCCGGCCGCGGGACTCCCCGCGCCGGTCGGTCCGCCGGCGCCGTCGGACGGGCCGCTGCCAGCCGGGCTGGCCTTCCCCGCCCGGATCGACCTGCCGCCCGACCTGGCCGCGGTGCTCGGTGGCATCCCTGCCCCGGACGGCCGGGTCGCGGACGGCAACGCCTCGACCGCCGGTGCTCTGGCCGGCGGTGGCCTGACCGCAGGTGCGGGGGGACTGCTGGCGGCGCAGGTCGGTGCGGGGTTCGGTGCCGGCGGGCTGCTGCCGCAGGTGCGTTCCGACGCCGCCGGCGGCGGGGTGCGCGAGCTGTACCGGCAGGCCTGCAGCAACGGCCGGTTCGTCCGGGGCTTCGAGCTGCTGCGGGCCGCCGGACGGCTGCGCGACGTCTACGAGCAGGCCGACCAGTTCAACGGACGGACCACGCCGATCCAGCTCGCGTCCGGGCCCGGGGCCATCGCGGTGGTCGGGGTGCCGGCGATGGTGGCACCCGCGGGGCCGCACAACTTCGCCCGGCTCGCCCTGTACCTGCGCGGGCGGCGCGACATCTTCGGCCTGAGCCTGCCCGGCTTCGGTGACGGCGACCTGATGCCCGCCACCTGGGAACTCGCCGTCGAGGTGCTGGCCGACACCGTCACCCGCGAGCTCGGCGACCGCCCGGTGGCCCTGGCCGGCTACTCCTCCGGCGGCTGGCTCGCCCATGCGGTCGCCAGCCGGATCGAGGCGTGCGGCGGGCAGCCCGCCGCGGTGGTCCTGCTGGACACCTGGTTCCCCGACGAGAAGATCCGCCGGGGCGACGTCGACGACGAGATCCGCGGCATCGCCATCAACGAACAGGGCTTCGCGCTGATGACCGAGTCGCAGGTCACCGCGCAGGGCGGCTACCTGGACCTGTTCGAGCAGTGGAAGCCCGCGCCGGCCGTCACACCGATCGTGCTGGTGCGCGCTGCCGAACGGATGCCCGAACCCACGCAGGAGGAGCTGGATCGGGAGGAACCCCGCGAGCCGGCCGGACCGGAGTGGGACCTCACCCACGAGACCGTCGAGGTGCCGGGCGACCACCAGTCGATGATGAACGAGTTCGCCTCGTCCACCGCCGACGCCGTCGACCGCTGGCTGGGCCGCCTCGACCGCGAGCACTGACCCGGACCGCGTCCGGTCACCCGGCCGGACGCGGTCCTCTTTCGCCGTCCTTTTCGTTCTTCTGACAGGTGACCATGCCCCTTTCCCGTCCCGCCGCCGGCCGTCATATCGCGATGATCGGCTGCACCACACCGAGTCATGTCCTGCCGTCCCTGGGCGTTGTCGCCGAACTCGTCCGGCGCGGCCACCGGGTCAGCTACGCCATCGGTGACCGGCTCGCCGGCCTGGTCGCCGGCAGCGGCGCCGCGCCGATCACCTACCCGTCCACCCTGCCGGCCGACGACGGCGACTGGCCCGACAATCCCGTTGTCGAGCTGCCCACCCGGCTGTTCCTCAACGAGGCGATCTCCACCACCGACCCGATCGTCAAACACCTCGACGGCGACCGTCCCGACCTGGTGCTCTACGACGTCGCGGCGATGGCGGGACCCATGGTCGGCGAACGCCTCGGGGTGCCGGTGGTGCAGCTGGCACCGACCTGGGTGCCCTGGGAGGGTTTCGAGCAGGACAACGCCGCCGCCCTCGCCGCCACCCACCTGTCCGCAGACGGCCTGACCTACTACGGCGCGTACGGCGCCTGGCTCGCCGACAACGGCGTCGACGCCGACCCGTGGCTGTGGATGGCTTCTCCCAGACCGACGATCGCGCTGATCCCCCGGCTGTTGCAGCCGCACGCCGATCGCATGCGACCCGACGTGCACTTCGTCGGCCCCTGCCTGGACCCGGCCCGGCTCGCCGCCCGGACCTGGACGCCACCGCCGGGTACCCGGCGCACGCTGCTGGTGTCGCTGGGCACCGTGTTCAACGACCGCCCGGACGTCTACCGGGTCGCGGCCGCGGCGTTCGCCGACACTGACTGGCAGGTCGTGATGGCCGTCGGGAAACGCCTCGACCCGGCCGGGCTCGGGCCGCTGCCCGCCAACGTCGAGGCGTACCGGGAGGTGCCGCAGCTGGACGTGCTCGCCGAGGCGTCCGCGTTCGTCACCCATGCCGGCATGGGTGGGTGCGTCGAGACGCTGTGGTTCGGCGTGCCGGCGGTGACGATCCCGCTGGCCGCCGAACAGTTCGGCAACGCCGCGATCCTCGACGCCCTCGGGATCAGCCGTCAGCTCGCCGCGGACCAGCTCACCCCGGCACTGCTGCGCGCGGCGGTGGAGGATCTCGTCTCCTCGTCCGTCATCGCCGAACGCCTGGCCCTGCTGCGTACCGCGGTCCGCTCGTCCGGCGGCGTCGAGGTGGCAGCCGACGCCGTCGAGTCCTTTCTGCCCTGACCCGGCCGCTCTGCCCTGACCCGGCCTCGTCTGGCGGACTATCCCGCCGAGAGCTACCTTCAGTGACGACGCGAGCACACCCCTGGAGGTCGGCCATGGCGAACGTGCGGCAGTCAGCACCCCGTCGACAGACGGACCCCCCGGAGATCACCCACCCGAACATCGGCGGGGACGACGGGATCGACGACTGGGACATCACCACGGGGGTGGGCATCACGGCCCTGGCCGTGGCCGCCGCCCGGGCGGTCGAACGCCACCAACCGGACGCGATGTGTGACGATCCGTGGGCAGCGGCGTTCGTGCAGGCCGCCGACCTGCACGAACCCATGCCGACCACGCCCGAGGAGGTGACCGCGAACGCACTGCCGGACACCTGGATCCTCACCCACCGCTACCTGGGCATTCGGACGAAGTTCCTGGACGCCGTCGTCGCCCGGGCGGTGGCGGACGGCATCCGCCAGACGGTCATCCTCGCCGCCGGGCTCGACACCCGAGCGTTCCGTCTGCCGTGGCCGGCGGGCAGCACGGTGTACGAGATCGACCAGCCACGGGTGCTGTCGTTCAAGCTGGCCGTCCTGCGGGCGCAGGGGGCGACGGCCGGCTGTACGCACCGGCTGGTGCCGGTGGACCTTCGTCGAGACTGGGCCACGTCCCTGCTGGCCACCGGCTTCGACCCGGACACGCCCACGCTGTGGCTGGTCGAGGGGCTCACCCCCTACCTGCCGGCGCAGGCCGAACTACGGCTGCTGGCCGGCATCGACGCACACTCCGCCCCGGGCAGTCGGATCGCCGTCGAGGAGGCCCGCAAGATCCTTTCGGCCGTCAGCGACGAGGAGCTCGACGGCGCCCGGCAACGCTGGGGCGTCGACATGCGCACGCTCGTGTACGACGAGGACGACCGCGACGCCGCCGGGGTGCTGCGCGGGCTCGGCTGGCGGGTCACCGCAGAGACCATCGCCTCGATCTCGCGCCGGTACGGCCATCCCGTCGACGCCGCGTTCGCGGTCACCGCGGACGCGAGCCAGCTCGTCGCCGCCGAGCGGCCGGGCCCAGCCGCTCCCACGCCGCCACGGTGACGGCGAGCAGTCCGAACGCGGCACCGGTGAGGCTGACGGCGCGCCAGCCGCCATGGCTGTAGGCGGCGTCGGCGGCCAGGGAGCCGAGCAGTCCGCCGGCGAAGTAGGTGACCATGTAGGCGGCGGTCAGCCGGCTGCGGGCCTCGGGACGCAGCCGGTAGATCTCGCTCTGGTTGGTGATGTGCAGCGCCTGCACCGCCAGGTCCAGCACCAGAATGCCGACGATCAGCCCGACCAGGTGCCGGTCGCCGAGCGCGAGCGGCAACCAGGACACCAGCAGCAGGACGGTCGAACCGACCGTGACCAGACCCGTGCGGCCACGGTCGGCGGCCCGGCCGGCGCCGCTGGCGGCCAGCACCCCGATGAGGCCCAGCAGGCCGAACAGGCCCACCACACCCGTTGAGTAACGGTACGGCGCCCCGCCGAGCAGGAACGACAGCGGCGTCCACAGCGCACTGAACCCGCCGAACGCCGCCGCCCCGTAGATCGCCCGGCGGCGCAGTACCGGCTCGTCGCGCAGCAGCCGCGCCACCGAGGCGACCGCCTCGCCGTAGCGCGGGGTCGACGCCGGCCGGGGCGGTTCGGCCGGCAACCGGACGGCGAGCACCACGCACAGCACCAGCTGCACGCCGGCGGCCACCCAGTACGGGGTGCGCCAGTCACCGAGATTGGCCAGCCACCCGGCGGCCGTACGGGCCAGCAGAATGCCCAGCAGCAGCCCGCTCATCACCGTGCCGACCACCCTGCCGCGTTCGGCGTCCCCGGCCAGGCTCGCGGCAAAGGCCACCCCGACCTGCGCGGTGACACTCAGCACGCCGACCGCGGTGCCGGCGGCGAACAGCTGCGCCGGCGAGGTGGCCGTGGCGAGCACGACCAGGGCCGCGACCTGGCCGGCGGTGAGCAGCGGGATGAGCCGGCGCCGGGCGACCAGATCGCCGACCGGCACCAGCAGGAACAGTGCCACCAGATACCCGCCCTGGGTGACGGTCACCAGCAGCCCCGCGGCCCCGGTGGACATTCCCAGCGACGCGTGGATGTCGTCGAGCAGAGGTTGGGCGTAGTACATCGCCGCGGCGCTGAGCCCCGTGCTCACCGCCAGCAGCCCGACCAGCCCCCGGCCGAGCCGCCCTGTCGTGGCCGTGGTCGTGGTTGTCGCGGTTGTCGTGTCTGTCGCGTTTGTCGCGGTTATGGCTGGCGCCACGGTCGCTGCCGTCGCCGTCGCCGCTGCGGTGGGGGTGGCTGTCATGCGTTTCCTGGACACGGCCCCAGCGTCGACCCCACCCGGGTAACCTGTCCAACAGAACAATCAGCTTGGTTTCATCGGCAGCATCGATAAGTCGGCAGCATCGACAAGTCCGATATCGACAACTCCGATGGTGAGCGCCCACCCACCCGGGTGGCGGTGGGTACGGGTGAGCGGCGCGAGGGGCGGCATGGTGGAGTTGCGGCAGCTCGAGCACTTCCTCGCGGTCGCCGAGGAGCTGCACTTCACCCGGGCCGCGCGACGGGTGAACATCGTCCAGTCGGCTCTGTCCTCGTCCGTCGGTGCGCTGGAGAGGGAGCTCGGCGCGAAGCTGTTCGTCCGCAGCACCCGGGCGGTCCGCCTGACCCGCGAAGGCGAGGTGCTGCTGACCGAGGCCCGCCGGGTGCTGGCCGCCGCGCAGACGGCGCGGACCGCGGTCGCCGAGGTGGTCGGCGGGGTGCGGGGCCCGCTCGCCATCGGGATCATGCAGAATTTCCGGCGCGGGGTCACCGACGCGCTCGCCGCGTTCCACACCGCCCATCCCTCGGTCGACCTGCGCATCGTGCAGGCCCCCACGGTGGTCCTGCTCGACCGGGTCGCCGGCGGCCGCCTCGACATCGCCTTCGCCTGTGTCGCCGAGCCGCTCACCGGGCTGGAGGTCACCCCGCTGGACTCCGAACCGATGGTGTTCGCCTGCCACAGCGGGCATCCGTGGGCACAGCGGGCATCGGTGTCACTGACGGACGCGGCCGGCGAGCTGTTCGTCGACTACCCGCCCGGATGGGGCGCCCGCACCCTCGTCGACGCCGCGTTCGCCGAGCTCGGCGTGCGGCGCCGCCCGGCCTGCGAGGTCGGCGACACCGACACCCTGCTCGACCTGGTCGCCCACGGCCTGGGCGTCGCCATCCTGCCCCCCAGCCTGGACAACCGCCACCACGACAGCCTGCGCCTGATCCCGCTCGAGGCACCCGCCCCCGTCTACCCCACCGCGATCGTCACCCCCGCCGGCGCCACCTCCGCCGCCGCCCGCATCCTGCGCGACACCGTCCTCGCCCACCAGCCCGGCTGACAGTGCTCCTCCCGTCGACCACCCTGCCACGCATGACCCCACGTATCCATCCCGGCACCCAAGGCGTCCCTCATCGTCCGAAGTCACACCCGGGACGCTCGGCGACAGACCCGTACCCGCGCCACGACCGTGATCGACGACGGCGGCACGGTTGCCGTTCCCCGTGTGGGGACGAAACGAAGGCCGAACCCCACAGCTCGAACAGCGCCCGCCCCAGGGGGCAGACAACCGGCACGTTCCATAAACGGGTCAGGTGCTCAGACGCCGGGGGTGGGGGTGCGCAGAGCGGCGAGGGTCTCGGCGTAGAGGGTTTCCTTGATCTGGGCGCGGGCTGGCTTGGTCTTCGCCGCAAGGGGACGGGCGAGCTCCAGGGCGGCGGGCAGCAGGCCGTCGGCGGAGGCCACGGCGTCGACGATGCCGGCGCCAAGCGCCTGCGAGCCAGCGTAGCGCTGGCCGGTGGTCATCGCCAGGTGCGCGGTGGGCGGGGTGAGGCGCGCGCGGACCAGCGCGGACATACCGGGGGTGAACGGCAGGTCGATGTCGACCTCGGGCAGGCAGAAGTAGCCGCGGTCGGTGCGCATCACCCGCAGGTCGTGGGCCAGTGCCCAGATCGCCCCGGCCGCGAAGGCGTGGCCGTTGAGCGCGGCCACGGTGATGACGGGCGAGGCCAGCGTGCGGGCCAGCAGATGGTGCACCCGGTCGAGGTACGGGCCGACCTGGTCGGTGTGGCTGAGCAGCCAGTCCAGCGCCAGACCGTTCGACCAGAACCGTCCGCTGCCCACGGTGACGAGCGCCCGCGGGCCCTCGGCGGCGGCGGCCTCGTCGAGGGCGGCCTCGACGGCGTCCATCCAGTAGGGGTGGAACCGGTTTTCGTCATCGGGGTCGAGATGCAGCACGAACACCTCACCCTCGCGCTTCATCGTCGGCATACGCCGAACGTACCGCGCTGACCTGTGCCTCCCGCGCTCAGGATCAGCTGTCGAAGGTGCCAGCCGGCGGCGTACCCGGACGGTCATGCCGCCCGGGTGGTCAGCGGACACCGAGGGCGCGCAGCAGGGCGGTGGTGACGGCCGCGGCGACCACGACCAGCAGGAACGGGACGCGCCGCCAGGCGAGCAGGCCGCCGAGGACGACGCCGGCCAGCCGGGCGTACCCGGCGAAGCGGTGGTCGACGATCAGGGTGCCGGTGGCCGTGACCGCGGCGAGCAGCACCGTCGCCGCCCGGGTGGTGAGCCGCTCGACCGCGTCCGGCAGGGTGACCCGGCTGCGCAGCAGCGGCCCCGCGGCCCGGCAGGCATACGTCCCGACGCCCAGCACCGCCGTCGCCACCAGCAGCGTCGGCGCCCCGATCACCGCTCGTCCCGCGCCGGACGTGGACGGCGCCAGGCGGCGAGCAGGCCGAGCGGGGCGAGCACCACCGGCAGGCCGGCGGGCAGGACGGATG
>NZ_JAMQQG010000218.1 GCF_023716925.1 Frankia sp. R82 | reverse complement strand
AACCCGCTTCCAGGAGTACGATAAAGCCGCCTAACCGTTCAAAGCCCTACCTGTGAACGAAACCGGGGCAGCTTCAGGTGGTTGCTGGCGAGCTCGCCGCTCTTGCCGAAGAACAGCACGTCGTTGACACCGTTCCACCGCTCGACGACGTTGAGTCCCGCGTTGATCTCTCGCTGGAGGTCGCGGTCCCGCAGGTACCGACAAGCGAAGATCGTCTTTTGGGCGCGGCCGAGTTCGAGCATGGCCTGGTAGACGGGGTGGGAGGCGTTGCGGGTGAACCGGCGCAGGATCGCCTCGGTGGTCGCGGTGCCGGTCCGGATCGCGGTGGCGTACTTGACGAGCATGTCGTAGTTCCGCTCGATCACGTCCCAGCGGATCGGCCGGGTCATCGCGGGCTCGAGCGCCGGGTAGGGCAGGTCGGCGGCGGGCCCGGGCCGGTAGAGGCGGACCTTGCCGATCTGTTTGATCCTCGGCAGGAGATCGAAGCCGAGAAGCCGGGTGATCCCGAAGCCGATCTCGGATTGGCCATGGGAGTCGACGTGGTTCCCGGCGACTTTCATCGCGGTGCCGTGGCGCATGACGCCTTCGATCATGGCGGCGACCTCGGAGGCGGTGCAGCTGATGACCTGGGAGTGGATGGCCATCGCGCCTTTCTCGACGCTCCAGTAGACGAGGACTCCGCGTCCGCCGTAGCGGGAGTGCCATTCGGTGAAGATGTTGCGGTCGTAGGCGCCGAAGTGGGTGGAGTCCGAGGCGATGGTGGTGGTGCCCTCACCCCAGACGTTGTGCTGGCGGGCGGCGAAGGTGGCGTTGGCGATCTCGATGCCGGCGGCTTTCAGCCCGGCGGGGGTGAGGTAGCGGCGGGCGGTGTAGCGCAGGTCGTCCTCGCTGTGGCCGTGGTCGCCGGCCGCGGCGGTCCGTAGGCCGCTGTTGGTGCCGTAGGCGTAGGTGATGAGCAGGAGCCGCTCGACGAGGACCGCTTCGGGCAGGGCTTCGCGGACGCCGACGGGGGCCAGGGCGCGCAGCATCCCGGTGCGTAGCGCCGTCTCCTTGGGGATCTCGATGAGGGGGACGGTGCCCCACCGGGTTCGGATCGCCTGTTTGAGCCGGCGCAGGTTACGGGGTTCGGGGACCGCGTCGAGTGGGGTCAGCCGGATCGGGCCGAGCGGCCGCTCGGCGATCGAGAGCCAGTCTGCGGCCGGCACCGCGGTGTTGAGCTGGTCGAGGGCGGCGCGCATCTCCTCACGCAGGCCTTCGGTGAACACAGTCGCGGCCAGGGGGAGGTTGAGCTTGTCGTAGTGCTCGGCGCGGCGGTCGGCGAAGTCGGCGGGCAGGTCCTCGTCCGGGTTACGCCACTTGTCCGCGCCGATGACCCAGATCTCCTTACAGCGCAGCCGTTCCCGTAGCGCGATCAGTACGCAGCACTCGTAGACGTGGCGGACGATCCGCGTCCGGCCGCGGGCGTCGGTGGCCACGGCGAACTCCCGCCACTCCTCGCGCACGACCCCGTCGAGCACCGCCTGCTCGCCGAGCGGGTAGTAGGTGGTCTTCGCGTCGGCGTAGCGCAGGATCAGCGCCAGCCCGTCCAGGACCGGGCGGTGGGCGGTGTTCGAGAAGCGGAACTCCAACACCCGTAGCAACCGGATCAGCCCGGCCCGGTAGTGGCCGGTGTAGGAGGAACGGAACACCTGGCGCTTGTCGCGTTCGTAGCCACCCGCGCGGCCCTTGTAGTCGGCCAGCAGGTCGGTCAGGCCCTGTTCCCCACCGAGCACCGGGTAGATCACCTGACGGACCGGGTCCTCCGGACGGGCCAGCGACACCTCGGCGATCCGGTGCAGCGTCACGCCGGTGTTACGGATCCGCTTGTACTCGCGGACGAACCGCTCGGTGACCGTCTTCTCCGCGTGCGCGTTGATTTTGTGGATCGTCGAGTTCAACAACTCGACGAGCGTGTCGGTGATCTCCCGCTCGCGTAGGTGCAGCAACGCGGCCAGCAACACCAGCCGGACTGGGCGGGGATGGGCGCGCAGGTGGCTGGGGGACTCGACTCCGGCGCGGGCCCGCCACGCGGCGACCGCCTTCGGGCCGACCCCGGCGAACACCCCGGCCGGCAGGGCGACGGCGCGTACCGCTTCGAGTTTCGCGATCTCGGTGAGCATCGAGGCGAGGCTGACGTTGCCCGGATCGGACTTGATCGCCGCCAGCACGTCGGCGTCGTCATCCTCCAGGTCGTCACCGCCCGGTCCGGGCGGGCCAGTGGTGTCGAGGCCGACGAGGGCGTCGAGGCGGGCGCTGGTCGGCGCGTCCAACCGTGCGGCGACCAGCGCGGTCAGCGCCTCGTCGGCCTGGCGGATACCGGAGTGCACGATCAGACGGATTCGATCGGCGCTCGGTGGCTCGATCCGCTCCCGACGGCAGTGCGCGAGTAGCTCGGCGCGGACGTAGTCCGGGCGGCGGTCCTCCTGGGCGGCCCCGCCGGCCAGCCAGCGGGCAAGCTCGAGGTCGAGTAGGAACGGAACCGTGAGCCGGGGTTGGTGTCACATTTGTTGATACTGCTGGTGGCGGTGGCCAGGCTGGTCGGGTGAGTTCGGAGAAGGTCGCGTTCCTGCGGGCGGATGTCGAGCGGCTGTGCGCTGGGTTGGCCGAGCTGGCACCCGCGCTGCGGCTACGGACGCTGACGGAGTTGCGGGCGGCAGTCGACGAGGTGACCTCACCGGCGTTGGCGGCGGCCATCGCCGCCGCGCAGGAGGAAGGCTGGGGGCTGCGCCGGATCGGCGCGTTCGTCGGGCTGTCGCACGAGCACGTCCGTCGCACGCTCGCGGCTGTCCCGCCGGTGGTCGGCGAGTAGTCGGTCCGTCAGGTCGTCGGGTGCGGGGTGCGCAGGGGGCGGAGTTGGCCGTCGCGGATGTCGTCGGGCAGGGAGAAGTTGTACCGACCGAGCATCCGCAGGTGGTCGAACCCAAGGGGTGAGAGCCGGGCGACGTCGGCGGCCGCGACCGGGCGGCCTTCGGCGCGGATCTGGTCGAGGGCGCGGGCGATATAGACCGTGTTCCACAGGATGCAGACATTGGTCAGGAACCCGAGGGCGCCGAGCTGATCTTCCTGGCCTTCGCGGTAGCGCTGGCGGAGTTCGCCTTTCTGGCCGTGGCAGATCTTGCGGCAGAGCTGGTGGCGGGATTCCTGCCGGTTGAGCTGGGTGTTGACCCGGCGGCGCAGGAGTTCGTCGTCGTAGTAGCCGGCGAGGTAGGTCGAGCGGTCGAGGCGGCCGAGCTCGATGAGCGCCCGGCCGATCGGGGTGGGGGTGCCGCCGCCGGTCAGGTAGCGGAACAGTTCGGCGGGGCGGACCGCGCCGGTGAGCAGAGAGCCGGCGACGCGCAGCAGGTCGTCCCAGCTGTCGGTGATGATCCCGGTGTTGACCCGGGTTTTGATCAGGTTGTCGAGCGGGCCGTAGTGGGCGGTCGGGTCGGTGCGGTAGAGGGTGGCGGAGCCGGCGTCGGCGAGGCGGGGGGAGAACTGCCAGCCGAGCAGACGGATGATCCCGAAGCCCATTTCGGAGGCGCCGGCGGTGTCGGTGGCGATCTCGACCGGCCGCAGCGACGTCTCTTGGTCGAGGAGCCCCTCAAGCAGGTAGTACCAGTCGCGGGGGGTGCCGGGGATGACGATGCCGTGAAAGCCGGTGAACTGGTCCGAGGTGAAGTTGTAGTAGGTCACGCCCTTGGCGCCGCGGCCGAAGTACTTCGGGTTCGGGCCGGCGTTGATCGTGCGGACAGGGACGACGAACCGTAGCCCGTCGGCGGAGGCCAGCTCGCCGCCGCCCCAAGCGGCGACCAGCGGCAGGCCTGCGTGGTAGTCGACGAGAGCGGCGTTGGCGGCCGTGAGGGTGGCGGCGCGCAGGTAGTTCTGTTCGACCCAGAACAGCCGGTCCAGGGCGAGCGCGGAGACGGTGTCGGAGGCGACGGCGGCCAGGCCGATGTTCATCGCCTGCGCGGCGAGCACCGCCGCGACCGAGATGGTCATGTCCTCGCGGCGCGACGAGACGCCGCCGACATGGGTGAAGTGCTCCAGGCAGCCGGTCCACCTGTGCACTTCCAGCAGCGCTTCGGTCAGGTCGACGGCGGGGATCCGGGCGTCGACGTCGGCACGCAGCGCGGTCAGGGAGGCGGGATCGTCGAGTTTCTCCAGGCCGGTGAGCACGAGCCGGTCGCGGCCGTCGCGCTGCTCGATGCGCACCGACGGGTTGTCGGCCAGGCCGTCGGCGAGCCGGCGGTAGGCCGCGTCGAGCCGGCCGGCCCACCGGTCCACATCCACACCCGGTTCGGGGTCCAGGCCGAGGTCGGCGCAGATCTGCGGGCGAGCCTTCTCCCAGGCGTCGCCGGACAGCAGGCCGGCGGTCGGGTCGCCCCATTTGCGCAGGCCGGGGATGAACACCTCGTGGCGGCGCAGCGCCTCGCGCAGCCGTTCGACGGTGGCGACGGTGTAGGCCCGGGTATCGACCTCGCCGGCCTGGTCGCCGCTGGTCGGGAAGACCCGCCGGTGCCAGGCGGCGGACAGCAGGCCCGCGGGCACGGCCTCCGGGGCGAGCGGGGTGCGGCTGCGGCGCCGCGGCAGGGCGGCGAGGAACTCGAGCGCTTCGAGTATCCGTTGGCCCTGGCCGCCGTGCGCGTCGAAATCGATTACCGACAGGAGGCGTGGCAGGAAACGACGCACCGTGGCGTACCGCTCGAGGAGTTCGGCCTGGAAGGTGTCGCCGGGTTCCCGGGCGAGTTCGCCGACGGTGTCGGCCGCCGCGTCGACTGCGGCGATGTCCAGTTCGGCGAGCATCTCGCGGAGGTCTCCGTCCGGGTCGGCGGCGGCCAGGCCGATCGCCAGCCACGCCCGGCGCAGTACCAGCGCCGCCCCGTCCAGGTCCTTCAGGGTGCGCAGCCGCGCTTGGCCGGCCCGTGAGCCGGAGGTGCGGACCAGGTCGCCGACGACGAGGTCGAACACCTCGATCGCCTCGTCGGCCGCGGTCGCGCGCATGGTTGCGGCGAACGCGACCAGCGTCGCCAGACCACGGGGCGCGGCGAGTTCGGCGACCGCCTGGGCGCGGGCGGCGTTCGCGAACCGTGCCAGCGCGGCGATCCGCCCCGCCGGCACCGCGGTCAGGTCCCAGCTGGCCGCGCCCAGCCCGTCGATCTCGACGTAGCGGTCCAGGGCCTTCACGACGCCGGCGCCGCTGACGTCGGTCGGACTGCGGCGCAGCCGGTCCAGCCGGGACGTTCGCCGCCCCGCCTCGATCACGACCAGCTGCTCCAACTCGACGCGCTGCGCGGGGCTGGGCGCCGCGGCCAACAGCCGGTACTGTCGAGCCGCGGTGCGCTCCCGGATACCGGCGACCAGACGCTCAAGCACCGTCACACCGGGCAGTAGCACCTTCGCCTCGACGAGCCGGTTGGTGGCCAGGTCGAACAGGACACTGGGCCGTTCGTTGGCGTGCCAGGCCCGCAGGTACAGCCAGCGGGCCAGCGCCCACCACTGCGACGCCCCGAAGACCTGATAGCCGTAGGCGTCACGGATCCGCGCCTGGTGGCCCCAACGGGCCTCCCGCTGCGCGTAGCCATTCAGATCATCGGGGTCCAGGCCGAGCTGCTCGGCGACATAGTCGATGACCACCGCTGGCACGTCCGTCGGGTCGAGCAGGAACGTGCCCAAAAACCGCACGGTGCCCAGCTGCACGGCAAAGCCCAACTGGTTGCGCCGGCCGTGCGAGGCCATCGCCCGTCGCCGCGCGTCCGCGTCCAAGTGGAAGAAGCCGCCCAGCTGCACCTCGTCCGGCGACGCGTTGAACCGACCAAAGCGACGGCGCTGCTCCTCAGTGAGGAAGTTGACGGGCACAGCACGTCCTTGTCGCCAGATCATCCGGAGCTTTTGTGCCGGATCGTCCCACGGAGCGAGGTGACCTCTCTCCCAGGACTCCAGGCCGGCGAGACGGCGAAGTCAGATGTCGGCGCGGACGGGAAAGCGCACCCTTACAGCGCCCCCACCGTCGCGAGTACGACGACCGCCAGGCCCAACGCGCCTCCGAACGCGGCGCCGCCGCGCTGGACCGCGGCAGGCAGGGAGGCGCCATCGGCCCGGGCAAGGATGCCAGCGAGCAGGGCGACTACGAGGGAGATCGCCGCGCACAGGGCGACGACGAGGACACGACCCAGGATCTCGGACATAGCGATGCGCTCCATACCCCTGCGCCATGCCCGGTCGACACAGCGCTGGCTTGGAGAAGCGAAGGCCTGCGTCACACGAGGAATCCACATCGGAAGATGATCACAATGTGGGGAGGGAGCCAGCGTTGGGGCGCCAAGGACCGGGACTCGGCGACACCCGGTGGTCCTAAGGACGTCGACACGCCCTCGACAGGGCGGTCATCGAACAGATGGTCCTTGAGTTCCTCTAACAATCCCCCGTGCCGGTTGACTTCTCCAGCACCGTACCGCCGCGCACCCTACTTCGGGAGCGATCTGCTCAACCAGGGCCGGACCGCAGCGATTCAGCGACGACGGGCCGGATCCCGCCCGGCCTGCCAGCGGGCCAGCGCTTCCGGCGAGACCCGGGCGTAGCGGGCCAGGGAAGCGACCGAGGTGTGCCCCGAGTAGGACAGCAGCGTCGAGGTGTTCGCGCCGTCCTCGGCGGCATGTGTAAGTGCCGAGTGGCGTAGCTGGTGCAACGTTGCCCCGCTCGTCGCCGCGGTGAACAGCTCGGCGGCGCGGCGGTAGGACAGCCGGGCTCGGCCGCTGCCCGGGTCGAGGTCTCCTGGTGGGAGGGCGAGGCGGGCACGCCGGTCGGTGAGGAACACAGGCCCTGCTGCCCGTCCTTTGAGCAGCCGTGGCAGCAGGCGTGCGGTGCCGGTGCGCCAGACGATGACGTCGACGGCGTTGCCCTTGCGGCGGACCTTGGCGCACCGGTTGCGCAGGTCGAGGTCGTCGGCGTCGAGGGCCAGGACCTCGGAGGCGCGGGCGGCGGTCTCGTACAACATCCGCCACAGCACCCGCTCCCGCAGCCCGATGTCCTCCCGACCAAGCAGCTCCTCGACGACCGCACGCGCCAGCGCCCTACTGCGGTCAGGTGCGCGGCTGCGGCGGCGGACGGCCCGGGTCGGGTCACCGGCGATCCAGCCCTGGTCCCGCCAGTAGCCGGCCGCCGAGCGCAGCGCGTCGAGGTTGCGGTTGAACGTCGCCGGTGCCGCTGGCCCCCACCGCTCGGCGAACCAGCCCGCCACCGTGCTCGCCGTCCCCGGGTCGTCGAGCACCGCGACCAGCGACCCGGGCCCGAGGTGCTCGCGCAGCTGGCGCAACGTCGAGGCGTAGACCCGCCGGGTTCCCGCCGTCTCCGGGTGATCCAACGTCGAGAGAAATGCGCCGACGGCCTCAGCGACAGTCGGCGCCTCGGAAGGCCGTGTCAGCGCCCGCACCACGCCCACAGTCGCCCCTCCGTCGCTATCGCAGAAAAGCACCCCGAGTCGACCCCGTCCGGCGACCCTGTCCGACCAGGTCGCCGGTGACGCTACCGCAGAAAATCGGCTGTTTTCCGCGGTGGAAGTCTTCATCACCTCTTGCCCTATGTAGACATGTCGCTTAGCGTGGCAGGGGTGGGACGTCGACAGAGCAGCACCGGGCCGCGGATCACCTTCCAGACCGCCGCGGTCCTGCAGGTCATGCTCCACGCCCCGACCCTGGAGTACTACGGCCTCGAAGTCGCCGGAGCCACCGGCCTGCCCACCGGCACGATCTACCCGATCCTCGCCCGCCTCGAGAACGCCGGCTGGATCACCTCGCACTGGGAACAGCGCGACCCCTCCGAACTCGAACGTCCCCGGCGCCGGCTCTACACCCTCACCGGCCACGGCGCCCATGCCGCCCGTGCCGCCCTCGACCAGGCCCGCCGGCTCACCACCCCGACCCTGAACCCCGGTCTCGGCCGTCCCGGTCGTCCCCAGGAGAACCCGGCATGACCCCCACCCCGCGACGCCGACGCCGGGTCCGCCAACTCCAGATCGCCCTGTACCTTTTCGCCAGCCTGCTGACCCTCACCACCATTGCCACCGCGGCCCTCTACCGGCACGACACCGCACACGCCCACCACGTCACCGCGACCGCCGACACGGCAGAACGCCACCTGCTCGCCGGCATCCGCACCCTCACCCGCACCTGCCCCACCCCCACCACCGGCGCCTGCCTGAACTTCGAACTCCACCTGCCCGCCAACACCCGCCTGCCCGCCGGCGCCTTCCTGCCCTCCGACGCCATCCTGCCCGCCGGCACCCGCCTGCCCGCCGGCACCGTCCTGCCTGCCGACGCCATCCTGCCCGCCGGCACCCGCCTGCCCGCCGGCACCGTCCTGCCCGCCGGCACCGTCC
>NZ_JAMQQG010000217.1 GCF_023716925.1 Frankia sp. R82 | reverse complement strand
GCCATCCGGGCCGGACCTCGCCGGACCCCGCCGAGCCCGGCCGGGGGGCCGGGGGGCCGGTCAGCGAGCTGTCCACGGCGCAGCGGGCCGAGGCACACATCCCGGTGGCCCTGCGGGTCTCCGCCGGCTGGTCGTGGCGGCTGATCGTCACCGGGGCCGCGATCTACGTCCTGCTGATGGCGGTCGGTCGGGTCCGGCTGGTGGTCATCCCGATCATCGCCGGGCTGCTCATCGCCGCACTGATCCATCCGTTGGCGCACCGCTTCCAGCGGATGGGCCTGCCCCGGCTCGGGGCGGCGTTCGCAGCACTGTTCGTGTTCATCGTGGTGCTGGCCGGGGCGGCGGTGGCGGTGGGGTTCAACGCCGCCAACGAGATTCCGACCGTGTCCGACCAGGTCAGCCAGGGTGTTGAGCAGGTCCGCGGCTACCTGACCGATGGGCCGTTCCACCTGTCGCAGAGTCAGCTCGACGACCTGGTCGACGACATCCGGCGCAACCTCGCGGACAACCGCGGGCGGCTTGTCTCGGGCGTGATCTCCGGGGCGTCGGTCGCCGCGGAGGCGCTCACCAGTCTGCTGGTCGCGTTGTTCTCGACGTTCTTCTTCCTCTACGACGGCGACCGGATCTGGGGCTGGATCGTCACCCGCTTCCCCGCCGGCGCCGAGGAACGGGTGCGCGGTGCCGGTCAGGAGGCCTGGCTGACGATCACCGGGTACATCCGCGGGACGGTCTTCGTCGCCGCCGTCGACGCGCTCGGGATCGCGATCGGGCTGGTCGGCGTCGGCGTGCCGCTGGTCGCCCCGCTGGCGCTGCTGACGTTCTTCGGCGGCTTCGTACCGATCATCGGTGCCACCGTCGCCGGGGTGGCCGCGGTGCTGGTCACCCTCGTTTCGGGCGGGGTCACCGACGCGCTGATCATCCTCGGTGTGGTGCTCGCGGTGCAGCAGGTCGAGGGTCATCTGCTGCAGCCACTGGTCATGCGCCGCGCCGTGCGGTTGCATCCGTTGGCCATCGTCATCTCGCTGTCCGCCGGCGGCGTGCTCGCCGGCATCCCCGGTGCCATCGCCGCGGTGCCGTTCGTGGCCGTCATCAACCGGGTCGCCAGTTACCTGGCCGCCAGCGGAGCTCCGGTCGGTCCCTCCCCGGCGGGGAATCCGATGCCGGCCGCGTGGGTTGACTCCGGTGATCACACTCCGTCGACCGAGGAGCCCCGTCCGTGAGTATCGAGAGTGCAGTCGAGTCCAGCGCCGACCTCGTGACCGCTGATCTGTGGTTCGACCCGAGCTGTCCCTGGGCGTGGCTGACGTCGCGCTGGCTGCTGGAGGTCGAGCGGGTGCGCCCGGTCCGCCCGCGCTGGCACGTGATGAGCCTGGCCGTGCTCAACGACGGTCGTGAGGTGCCCGAGCAGTACCGCGAGGCGATGGCGCAGGCCTGGGGCCCGGTGCGGATCTGCATCGCCGCGGCGGCCAAGCACGGCGAGGACGTCCTCGGTCCGCTCTACACCGCGCTGGGTCGGCGTCGGCACGTGGAGAAGGCCGAGTGGAACGCGGAGACGTTCGTCGCTGCCCTCACCGAGGCGGGCGCCGACCCGTCCCTGGCGAGCGCGGCGACCTCGACCGAATGGGACGAGGCGCTGAAGGCCAGCCACCACGACGGCATCAGCCGGGTCGGCATGGACGTGGGCACCCCGGTGATCGCCGTCGGCGAGAACGCCTTCTTCGGGCCGGTCATCACGCCGGCACCCAAGGGCGAGCAGGCCGGCCGGCTGTGGGACGGGGTCCTGCTGGTCGCCGGCACCCCGGGCTTCTTCGAACTCAAGCGCACCCGGGATGTCGAACCGATCTTCACGTGATCGGGCATGATGACGCATCATGCGCGTCCATCTAGGTTCTGATCATGCCGGCTTCCATCTGAAGGCGGCGCTCGCCGAACGCCTGGTGGAACTCGGCCACGCCCCCGTTGACCATGGCCCGGTCGAGTACGACCCCGACGACGACTACCCGCCGTTCGTGCTCTCCGCCGCGCGGGCGACGGCGGCGGAGCCGGACAGCCTCGGGATCGTCATCGGCGGCTCGGGCAACGGCGAGGCCATCGCGGCCAACAAGGTGGCCGGCGTGCGGGCCGCGCTGGCCTGGAGCGAGCAGACCGCGACCCTCGCCCGCCAGCACAACGACGCCAACGTCCTGAGCATCGGTGCGCGGATGCACACCGTGCCCGAGGCGCTCGGCTTCGTCGAGGTCTTCCTGTCCACCCCGTTCAGCGCCGAGCAGCGCCACGTGCGCCGGCTGCGGATGCTGTCGAACTACGAGCGCACCGCCGAGGTTCCCGCCGTCCCGGACGCGGCGTCCCCCGCGTCCTGAACCTGCGGCGGGGCCGGGCGGTCCGCGGCTCGCCGGGCCGGACGCAGCACCAGGGTGCGTTCGGCCTCGGCGAGGTCCTCGTCGGTGGGCTGGGCCACGTCGCGTGCCCGCATGGCGATCGTCGGTGGCAGGCGGGTGGGGCCGGATCCGACCAGACCCCGCATCGGGCCGTCCGGGTCGATGGCCCCGCCGGTCGGGCTGCTCGGACCGGCCTGATCGCTCGGGCTGTTCGGGCCGGTCGGGCCGCTCGGGCCGCGGCTGCGCGCCATACCTCAAGCGTAGCGTCCGATCACGAAATCCGCATCGGAGCTGGCATTTCGGATCTCGTTCGCCAGGGCACGACGGCGCCAGCGGGTAGCCGACCTATTGCCGGCGGCTGCACTGACGGTCGCGCCGGGCAGGAGCCGTTGTCACCGGGTGTCCACGGCCGATGCATTGGGTGGGACGTCTATCCGTAGTGCTTATCGAGTTCTTCCATGTGATGCCAGAGGGATTTTGCTGCTGGCCGTCAGCAGGCGGATGCCGTCCGCGATTAGGGGGACCGGAGTGATCTTATTTCCGTTCCTGGCGTTGCGATACCCGTTGACGTCGGCGGCGGCGGCGTCCGTATGCTTGTCGTTGCCAAGAGATCGCGAAAGCCATCTCCTTGTAGCCCGTAGGTGCCTGTTCGCAAAGATCGTGGCGTGATCACTGCGTGGGAGGCTATAGATGAATACATTGACTTCCAGCGCGAATAAGCTGAAACTATGCGCTGATCTCGATCGGCCGCTCATAGTTGCGACGCCCCGGCCGGCGTCCGTGACCGGTTTCGCCGTCGAAGCCTAGGAGTTGAACCTTGGACAGCGTGCCCGTGAACGCCTTCGTGCCGGTGAGCGTCGTCATCCCGGCCTATAACGAGGCGCTCCGTCTACCTGGCTCGCTTCCGGCCGTCGCGGCGACGCTGGGCCGCATGCCCGGCGCTGAGGTGATCGTGGTCGACGATGGCAGCACGGACGGCACCGCGGCGATCGCCGAGAAGCTCCTGGTCGGGCTGCCGGGTGGTCGAGTGCTGCGGCTGCCATGGAACTCCGGCAAGGGTGCCGCCGTGCGGGCCGGGGTGTCCGCCGCGCACGGCGAGTCCATCGTCTTTGTCGATGCCGACGGTGCCTCCGACCTCAACGACCTTCCGCTGCTGCTCGCCGCGCTGGAACACGCCGAGGTCGCACTCGGCTCGCGGCGCATCGGCGGGCGCGCGATCCGCAGCAGCGGGCGTCGGGTCGGCAGCTGGGCGTTCAACCAGATCACCCGCTCGCTGGCCAGCCTGGACATTGCCGACACCCAGTGCGGTTTCAAGGCCTTTCGCGGCTCGGAGGCCAAGCTGCTGTTCAGCCTCGCCCGGTCCACGGGGTTCGGCTTCGACGTCGAGGTGCTCTCGATCGCCCGGTCCATGGGGTACCGCATCGCCGAGGTGCCGGTGACCTGGGCGGAAATGCCGGGCGGCTCGTTTCGGGTCGGTCGGCACACCCCCGCCATGCTGGTCGACGTCATGCGTGCCCGGCGCTACCTCGGCCGCTCCGTGCCCGGCGTGAACACGCCCGCGGGCACCCTGATCAGTACCTCGCCGCCGGTCGATGCGGGGCCGGCGACCGCCGTGCCGGTGGCCGCCGTGCCGGTCGTTGCGGTTGCGAGGCCGGTCGAGCCGGTTGCCAGTCGCGCACCACTGTCACCGCCACGCCGGCCCCATCCGTCCTCGGTCACTCCGTTTCCGCTGGCGGCGGCGGCGGGACCGGAGGCGGCAGCCCGGTAGGTACCGTCTTCGGGCATCGTGGATAAGGTCGGCATACCACACATCCGGCCTTGGAGTCGAAGATCCGTTCCTCCGTCGTCAGTCCCACCGAGACCACGTCCGGTCCGCACACCCGCGAGTCGGTGGCGCCACCGCGCGACGAGCACACGTCCCGGTGGCCACTGCTCGGGATCGCCGTTGGCTTCTCGGTGCTCTACCTGCTGCAGGCTCCCGGCAAGCTGACCGCGGACACCAAGCTCGACGTCCCGCTTGATCCGTGGGGTTTCATGGGGCGGGCAACCCACCTGTGGAACTCGCTGGCGGAGTTCGGCTATCTGCCGAACCAGTACGTCGGCTATCTGTTTCCGATGGGCCCCTTCTTCGGGCTGGGTCACCTTCTCGGTGTACCACCGTGGATCTCTCAGCGGCTGTGGATGGCGTTGTTGCTCACCGTCGCGGCCTGGGGAATGGTGCGGTTGGCGGACGCGCTGCGCCTCGGGGTGCCGGTGACCCGGGTCGTCGCGGGGCTTGTTTACACGCTGTCACCGATGTTCCTCGGCAAGATCGGAGCCACCTCGGTGGCGCTCGTCGGCGCCACGATGCTGCCGTGGATCATGCTGCCGTTGATTCTCGCCCTGCGCCCCGACGGGGCCCTCGGCGCCGACACCGGCACCGGCGACGCCGGCCCCCGTGCGGTCGACGCCGGCACCATCGGGGCGGGCTCCGGTGGGGAAGGGGGCGAGCGGCGGCTGGCGCCGCGCCGGGCGGCAGCGTTGTCGGGGCTGGCCGTGCTGTGTACCGGTGGCATCAACGCCACGGTCACGTTGTGTGTGTTGGTGTGTCCCGCGGTGGTGCTGCTGTTCGCCGGCGGCTCGCGGCGCGCCTGGGCGCTGCGAGCCTGGTGGGTGCTCGCGGTGCTGCTCGCCACGGCCTGGTGGGTGCTGGCGCTCGCGGTGCAGGGCAGGTACGGCCTGAACTTCCTCCCCTACACCGAGACGGCCACGACGACGACGGCGACCACCTCGGTCGCCGAGGCACTGCGTGGCGCCACCGACTGGCTGGCCTACCTGCAGCTGCCCCGGCCCTGGCTACCGGCCGCGACCGAGTACGTCTCCCGGCCGGTGCCGATTCTCGGGTCCGCCGCCGTCGTCGCGATCGGCCTGTGGGGGCTGGCCCGGCCGGACCTGCCAGCCCGCCGACTTCTCCTGGTGACCTTGGCCGTCGGCACCGTGTCGGTGTCGGCCGCCTACCCCGGCGACCCGGGTGGCCCGCTGGCCGGCGCGCTGCGCGACCTGCTCGGTAACCAGCTCGGCTTCCTGCGCAACGTCTACAAGTTCCAGCCGGTGGTGCGCCTGCCGATCGCTCTCGGTGTCGCCCACGCCCTGACGGTCCTGCCGCGCCGGTCCCGGCCGCGCCGGGTCGTGTCGGGGGGCCCGGCACCGGGCGCCCCGGCTGCCAGCGGGCCCGCGCCCGGCGTGCCGTCCCGGTGGCGGCCACGGTGGCAGTACCGCGGGGTGGCCAGTGTGACGGCGGTACTGACCGCGGCGGCACTGGTCTGCGGCATGACCCCGGCGCTGTCCGGGCGGGCGTTGCAGCCCCGCCCCTTCACCCAGGTGCCGGACTACTGGGTGCAGGCCGCCGGCTGGCTTGCCGACCACCCGGACAACGGACGGACCCTCGTCCTGCCGGCATCGCCGTTCGCCGAGTACTCGTGGGGCCGCCCGCTGGACGAGCCACTGCAGTGGCTGGCGAAATCCCCCTGGGGGGTACGCAGCCTCATTCCGCTCGGTGGGGTTGGCGTGACCCGGCTGATGGACGGCATCGAACAGGAGCTCGCCACCGGCTCCGCCCCGGGCCTGGGCACCGCGCTCGCCCGCGCCGGTGTCGGCCAGATCCTGCTGCGCAACGATCTGGAACAGAAGAACTGGGACGTTCCGCCGTCCACCGACGAGCTGCACCGAGCGCTGGAATCCTCCGGGCTCACCCGGGCGGCATCGTTCGGGCCGCAGGTGCCGGCGCGGGCCTCGGCGAAGGAACGGCTCGTCCCGAAGCTGCGCAATCCGAGCACAAAGGTGCCGGCGCTGGAGGTGTGGACAGTGCCGGGCGGGGCGTCGATGGTGCGGTCCTACCCGGCCGACAGCGCGGTCGTCGTCTCCGGGGGCCCGGAGGCCACGGTCCAGCTCGCCGCCCAGGGTCTGCTCGGCCCGGATCGTGCCGTGGTGCTCGCCGGTGACCTCGCCGCACCCGCCAATCCCACGCCGCCGTCCACCAGCCCGGCGGCGATCAAGGTTGCGCCGAGCCAGGTGATCGCCCCGGGCACGGCCTGGTTCGACACCGACACCCTGACCCGCCGGGACAGCATCTACGGCATCGTGCACGACGCGAGCTCCTACCTGCTCGGTCCGACAGGCAACGCCGTCGGCCGCTCCGGCGTGCCCAACCAGTGGGCCGAGGACGATGTGGACGGCCATCAGACCGTCGCCGGTTACGCCGACGGCATGTCGGTGACCGCCTCCTCCTACGGCTACGACCTGTTCGCCGCCCCGGACCTCGCCCCGCAGGCCGCGGTCGACGGCTACCCCGGCACGTCCTGGACCGTGATGCGCACCGCCGGGTCGAGTACCCGGGGCCAGTGGATCCAGCTTGATGTCGGTCGGCGGATATCGGTGCCCTACCTCGACCTTCAGCTGCTGTCGGAGGGATCGTGGCGACCGCGGGTACGGGCGATGCGGGTGACCACCGAGACCGGTTCGATCGTTACCGAGGTGTCCCCGGTGGAGGCGGTGCAGCGCCTGGCTGTCCCGCCGGGGCAGAGCCGCTGGTACCGGGTGACGTTCGAACGGGTCGATCCGGAGGGCCCGAACACCCTCGGCGGCGGCATCCGGGAGCTCACCGTTCCGGGCGTCACCCTCACGCACTACGCCCAGCTGCCCGACGACGTCAGCAGCCTGTTCGCCGGTACCGACCGCGGCCACATCGCCTACTCGCTGGTCCGCGAGCGGGTCGACCCGGCGCAGCCGTTCGGTGGTTCCGAGGAACTGACGCTGGCGCGTCGCTTCGAGGTCCCCACCCGGATGGACGTCATCGTCGCCGGCAGCGCGACCTTCCTGCCGCCGCCCCGGGGCACCCCGGCGGCCGACGACGGCCCGCTGCTCGTCGACTGCGGCAGCGGCCCGACTCTGGTCGTCGACGGCCGGCGTTACCCGCTGCGGATCACCGGCCGCAACAGTGACGTGACCGCCGTCCGACCGGTGCAGGTGTCGCTGTGCACCGATGACAGTCGGCTGACGCTCACCCCCGGCCAGCACCTGGTCACCGTCGACCAGGGCACGACCTCCATCCTGGTCGACTCCCTGAGCATCGTCGGACCCGGGCAGGAGGCCGACCCCACCGCGCCGCGGACCACCACGGTCGACCATTGGGGTGCCGAACGTCGCACCGTCAGGATCAGCGCTGGCAGCCGGGCGTTCCTGTCCGTGCGGGAGAACGCCAACACCTCCTGGACGGCGAAGCTGAACGGGGTGGTGCTCACCCCGCTTCGCCTGGACGGCTGGCAGCAGGGCTGGATCGTCCCGGCCGGCGCGGGCGGCACAGTCGTGATCTCCAATGCCCCTGGCGAGGAGTACCGGCGCAATCTGTTCATCGGCCTGGGCCTGGTCCTGGTCCTGCTGGCGCTCGCCGTGGCGCCGCCGCGCCTGGGCCGGCGCCGAGGCCGCCCCGACCGGCTCGACACCGCCCTGATGCCGTGGCTGGCCCGTCTCCCGGGCGTCCCGCGTCCCGCGGTCGTCGGGCCGGCGGCCGGACAGACCACAGGACCCCGGCTGCCCGTGCGCCTGGTCTGGGCCGGCCTCGCGACGTTGGCGGTACTGCTGGTCGCCGGTCCGGTCGCGCTGGCCGTGCCCATCGTGATCCTGATCGGCCGGCGCTGGCCGACGGTGCCGGCCTGGATCGCCGCCGCGGGGATGGCCGGGGCCGGGGTCGCCGTCGCCGTCGCCCCCAACAGCAGCCCCGGCTCCGGCCAGGGCGCGTTCGGTGCCCCCACCCAGCTGCTGGGCGCCGTCGCGTTCGCGGCCGTGCTGGCCGCCCTCGTGGCCTGGTGCTGGGACCGCCCGGTCTCAGCACGGCCTAGGCCGGCTCCGGCCGGGCCCGATCACCGTGCGTCGGATCCACCCGGGCCCGAACGGCGTGGGCCGATGCCGCCGGGGTTCGCCGGGTCCGATCTCCACGAGGCGGATCGGGCCGCGTCTGATCACTCGGCGTCGTCGGTGTCGGCGCCGCCGTCGGCCTGATCCCGGCCGGGCGGGTCGCCGTTCGGGCCACCTCCGCGCGGGCGCCGCTGGCAC
>NZ_JAMQQG010000370.1 GCF_023716925.1 Frankia sp. R82 | reverse complement strand
GTCCCCGCCCGCGCGGGCCCGCCACCGCCCTGCCCGCCACCGCCCTGCCCGCCTCCCTCGGCCTGACCGTCTCCCTCGGCCTGCCGCAGGTGGGTGCTGGTGGCCTGATGGTGCAGCGAGTCCACCAGATGCCGGGTGGCCTGTTTGAACGCGAGCAGGTGCTGGGCGAAGGGGGCGTCGGCGAGGGCGAGGGACCGGCCGGTCTCGAACGCGGTGGCCAGCGACAGGTCGAAGCTCCCCCAGGCCGGGTCGTAGACGATGAGCGCGTCGGCGGTGGTGGCCTGGGCCGCGGCGTCGGTGACCGCGGGCAGCACGGGGGCCAGCGGGCCTCGGTACCAGCCGAAGGTGGCCTCGCCCGACCGGGTCAGGTAGGGCAGCGGCAGGTACCCGTCGCCGAGCCGGCGGGCCACCTGCCGCCGGGCGGCGGTGTCGGTGTCCTGCGGCAGCGAGGGCAGCCGCAGCCACATGTCCTCGCGCTCGGCTTGGGCGCCGGACGGCGTGCGGGTGAGCCCCTCGGCGAGGTCGGCGAAGTCGGCCTCGCGGTCGGGCTGGGTCTGGAACGACCAGCTGCTCAGGGACAGCAGCGCCACCGCGGAGCGGCCCTGGAAGTCCGGCGCGTCCACGAGGAGCCGCTCATGGCCCTCCAGGGAGACGAGATGCACGATGTTCTTCGTGCCCGCCCCCGGGTCGGAGCCGGGGTCGGAGCCGGGCGGGGTGGCGGTCGGGAAGCGGCCCGCGACGACGACGGAGAACAGCCCGTCCTCCTGGAGGCCCAGGATGGGCCGGTCCCCGGTGTTGGCGCCGCGGCAGTGGGCGAGGAAGCGCAGCTCGTCCAGCCTCGGCGCCACGGCCTGGAAGTCGGCCGCCGCGACCTGGATGTACACGCAGGGGTCGTCCGGGCTGACGTCGGATTCCCGGGTCAGCGCGGGCTTGAGCACGGCGGGATCGTCGGCCAGGAAGTCCGCCACGGTGGCGGAGATGGTGCGGGTCGGGGCGGTGGTGCCGCCGATGAGCTGGGAGTCGGTGAGCACCAGCAGGGCCAGCCACGGCGTGCCGTGCGGCGCCCCGATCAGGGGGCGTTCCCACGCCAGCATGGGGTCGCCGAGCACCACGTGCGGCAGGACCTCGGCGAACCGGCCGCTCGAGGCGTCGGGAGGCTGCCTGGCGACCACCGCGTCGGCGTCGATGCGCATCTGCGGGCCGCGGACGGTGAACTTCTGGACGGCCGTGAACGGCCCGCCGACGACCGGCGCGCCGTCCCCCTCCCCACCGCGCAGGGTGTGGGTGACCTCGATCCGGTAGTCGCCGGCGGGCAGGGCGGGCAGATAGTGGTCATGCAGCTCGACGTCCCCCATCGGGATCGTGTCGCGGGCGGGATGCTGCGGGCTCGGGCTCATGTGCGGTTCCCCGCGTCCTCGGTGCTGCTCTGGACCATGGGCTCCTGGCTGTAGAAATGGGCCGCGCCCGCCGCGAGACCTGCCAGGGCCTGGTCATCGGGGCCGATGCGGCCGTCGAGATCAGTGAGAAGCTTCGCGTCGGTCAGGGCGGCGAACATCTGCTCACGTCCGCTCCTGGCGTCGCCGCGGTCGAGGCACCCGAGCAGCTCCACGCAGGTCGGGTCGGGCACGCCGAGGTAGTCGCGGTTGGCGGCCGGCTGCCGGGGCAGCGGCGACAGGCCGGGGGGCAGCTCGTCCTCGCTGTACTCACTGAGTGGGAAGACCCCCCGGGAAGGGCTGAGCTCCGGCCGGGGCGCCTGGACGTCGAAGCCCACCGGCCGGTCGGCCAGCACCTCGGCGCTGGGTTCCGACGGCGTGTGGTTGAACGGGATCGGCGGGGCACCCCACAGCGACGCGGGCACACCCCGGGTGCGGGGGGTGAACGTCCAGCCGTCCGTCGAGGCGGGCCGGTCCGCGTAGAAGAGTCTCAGCCGGTGCTCACCGACCAGGTCGGTGCGGTCCATGGGACGCACGTCGACCAGAGGGCCGTCCCCAGGCTCGGCCGAGGCCAGGTGCGCGTCGCCCGTGCGCAGGTGGCTGGCCGGCACCGCCGACTGGGTGAACAGGCGCAGGTCCCGGGCCCGCGCCTGCCACACCCTCCCGTCCGCGCCGCCACCGCCCCCACCGCCCGCGTCCGCCACGGCGCTGTCGACGCCGGCGACCGGCGCGATGGTGACGACGTCCGCCGGCTTCGGGAGCATGCTGGCGAACACGTCCCATCCCAGCGCCTGGGTCTGCGCCCCCCCGCGGGAGCCGCCGAATCCGACGGTCACGTCGATGAGGGGGAAGTGCGCGGTGACCGACCCCCCCGTCGGCGGCCCCCACAGGTGCAGGGTGGCACCGATCGAACCGCTGATCGTGACGTGCAGGATCCCCAGATTGACCGTGCCGGACGCGCCGACGCTCACTGAGATGCGCGCGTCGAAGAAGAACGGCCGCCAGGACAGCAGCAGGTCGGCCTGCGCCGTGAACCAGGCCCGGATGGGACCCGAGTGGAAGAGGACCTCCAGGCGCGCGCCCGCCATCGCGCACGACGGCGTGACCGCCAGATACGCCTGGGCCCTGATCGACACGCTGTCGCTGACCGCCCAGTCGATCCCCAGCCGCGGCGCGTCCGGGTAGTAGGACGGCCGGGTGAACGCGGGGTGGTACCCGCCGAGGGTGACGACGAACTGCCCGGCGTGCGGGTTGGACCCGAACCAGGTCGCGGCGGCGAACCCGCCGGTCAGATGGCAGGCGGGCGTCAGCACGTAGGAGGCCGGGGAGAGCTGCGCGGCGATGATGGCGCTGCCCTGGAGGGGCCGGATGACGGCCTCCACGCCCAGCTCCGCGTAGACGTAGGTGGTGCTGGCGGACTCGGTGGGCAGCGGCAGCTGGATCGTCGCGAGGCCCAGCACGGCCAGCGCCAGCTCCGCGCCGATCTCCGCGGCCAGCAGCACCTTGGCGTTGACCACCTCGGCGACGGTGAACTCCACCCCGAGGGCCAGCCAGTACGAGCCCTCACGGGGGGCGATCCACCGCCGCGGCTGACTGCCGGCCACCGCCGGCTCCCGCCCTTCCAGGACGTCGAGGACGTGGGAGGGTGTGTGCCCGGCGTCGGGGCCCTGCTTGTGCAGGCTCAGCAGCGGGAAGCCGGAGACCTCCCGCGGGGCCGGCAGCGTCAGTTCGCGGTTGAAGCCGAACCCGGCCATCAGCCCGGTGACGATGACCGGCGGCGGCCCGCCCAGCGGCGCCTCCAGCTGGGCGAAGACGAACAGCGACGGCGCACCGTCCTTCAGCTGCGCGTACGAGCCGAGTCCCGCCAGCGAGAAGCTCTGCAGGCCGACCGTGGCCGTGCCGTCGTACTGGAACGCCACCGTCTTGGGGAGCTGGTCATCGGGCAGGTGCAGCAGCGCGCCGGAGATCTCCACCGGGGCGGCGCTGTAACCGATCCCGAGGCCGTCGAGGCGGAACGTCGGTGCGAACCTGTCCAGCCGGGAGCCGACCGCCAGACCGTCGAGCGAGAGGGCCAGCGGCCCAAGGGCTACCGAGGCATCCAGCGCGAACAGCAGCACGTTGTGTTGGTACTGCACGCCCACGCGGTTGATGTGGACGATGCCGAGCTGCTTGTCCACCGATACCCAGTGGACGCTGGAGGCGCCCGTTCCCGTGGTGTCCGGCGTACTGGACGTGCTCGGAGTGCTGGACGGATCCGGGGTACTGGATGTGCTCGGGCCACTGCCCGGTGCGCCGGAGGTGTCGGATCCCCCGGTGAGTGCGCCGCCACCGGCGTTCGAGGAGGGCACCCCGAGCGCGACCGAGGTGCTCTCCTTCCCGATCCGCAGCTCGGCCAGCGCGCCGACGCCCGCCGCGAGCCCGGCCTGCGGAAGGGCCACCACCTTCGCCGCCGCGAGCAGCTGGTTCACCGAGGCGACCGTCGGCGCGTCGAAGGCCCCGGAACTGTAAAGGACCTGGAGATTCTCCACACTTACCGTGCCGAACGTCGACAGGAACCCGCCGACGAGCGGAAGCTGGGAAAGGTCGAAACCCGCCGAGAGATCCACACCGACGCAGAAATGGGCCGGGCCGCTCGCGGGTTTCGCCCGCACGAACTTGGCGTCCTTCAGCCCGATCCGCAGGCTGTCGGGAACGTCGGCCGCAAGGTCAGGGGAGAAATGCGCGACCCAGTCCCGCAGCACGATTTCGGTGCCCTCCGCGGCACCGTGATACGTGGCGACCAGGATGTCGGCGCCGGATCTCTCCGCCTCGAAATCAACCTCGAACGTGTAGCCGTCGACGTCGAGCGTGCCGCCGTACTTCGTTCTCGTGTCGTCACGGGTCACTGTCACGCGAAGCGTGGCCTTGACCCCGTCCGTGATAGTCAGATCCCCCTCACAGACGAAGGCGAGGGCGGTCGAGCCGGTGGTGTACGAAAGCGTCAGGGCGGTGAGTTCGAGGGACCTGACCGGCCCGGGAACGTCGGTCAGCCCCAGCGCGTCGATCACCTCGGCCATACCGAGGGTCTCGCTCGCCTCAAGGCCTCCGCTGAACTCCCAGCCGCCCTGCGCGCCGGCGAGCCTCGCGGCCGAGATGTTGACACTCAGTGCGGAGCCGATCGACACCGTACCCGCGACACTGGCGGTGAAGCCCGCGGCGCTCGTGTAGTAGACGTACAGCGCCAGAGATCTGAGCGCGAGCGAGCCGCCGATCTGCCAATCCCCGGTGGCCGTCATCCGGAGGAGATAGGCGTCCCCGAGGTCGGCCGCGAACGTCAGCTCACTGACGGCCAGGGCCTCGGGCACCTCTCCTCCGGGTATGTCGAACGATTCCAGCAGTGACCGCACCGAGATCGGCGGTGCCGTCGCCAGCGCGCCGGTGAGGGAAAGTCCAGGGAACCACACCGCGATATCCAGCGGTAACGCCCTGATGGCGAGGGAGGCCACGAGCGCCATGGCGTCCACCCGGCAGGCGACCGGTTCGGCCGACGCCTTCACGGCGAGGCGGTAGTCGAAACCGGCGATGTCGGTCGGGTCGAGGGCGAACTCGCGCAGCCCGTCCATCACCGCCTGCCAGCCGCTGTCACCACCGAGCGTTCGGCCGAGCTTCTCCAGCTCCGCGGCGAAGGCGCCGGTGCTCACCGGCCGCACGGCGGCGATCAGTTGCCCGAGGTCGTCCACGGTGACCGTCGCCACGACCGGCACCCCGTCGAACGTGCCGTCGAGCGCGAGGGTGACCAGGCCCTCGCTCGTCACGGTCACCGACACCCACGTCACCGCCACGGCCACGGCGGCGCTGGCGGGCCAGGTGGGTGACGCCCAGGTGAGCGAGAGTGTGAGCGTCGTCCGCCCCGCGTCCACCGCCGGCTGCCCGCTGCCCGCCGCGCCCTGGCAGACCCCGTCCGGGAAGGTCGCCAGCAGGGCGCGCATCTGCGCGGGAAGCGCGGTGTCCGCGGCCCGCAGCGTGGGCGGATCACCCAGGCCCAGAAGATGCGCCTTCAGGGCGTCAAGATCCACCGGACTCCTCCCTCGGATACGTTCCCCTCACGTCCACCGCTCACGAATTCCCCATAGCCTGCGGCCCATCTATATCTTTTATCCTGGACTTTCTGGAATCGCCCTCTGGATACCAGATCCAGTCCTTGCCGTTGAAATCGATGAATCTCGGGAGCCGGACCACCCCGCTGAGAGCTTCAGCAGCCTCGAAACCCGACTTGTTACTTGCTCCCTGCTTCAGGTAGGCGAGGATCATGGTATTTGCCGCGGTGAGAATCGAAACGCGATTTTTCGTTGCCCCCCCCAGACCAAAGAAGGCCTGGTCGAACTCGTCTCCGCGGTCGTCGCAGCGATCTGATGGGCCGACGAAGAGATTCCCGGGGAGCCAGCTGTACACCAGCACGAGGTTATCCCATCCAGGGGGGCGATTCCGGGCTTCCTTGGCATGGCACACCGCACCCGTATAGATGTCCCTCGCCAGGTTCACGATCTCCCGCGCATCGTTTCCTCCAAGATTTCCACGAGGCTCCAGAAGATCGACATACTGCCGACGATCGAGATTCTGCCGCAGCACGCGCAGAAATTCCTGACTCGCGATGATGTTGTTCTCGACGAGCTTGTTCCAGAAGTCCCTCAGCTTACTGTAGGGCACCACATGGTGACACGATCTACCACGCTTCTTCGGCACTTTTTTTCCGTCCGACGAAACACTGGAGATCACGAGATCATCGGCTGATCCATATGGATGGCCCAGCCTTGCGTTGCCCTCCACCATCATCA
Organism: Frankia sp. R82; assembly: GCF_023716925.1. Lineage (GTDB taxonomy): Bacteria > Actinomycetota > Actinomycetes > Frankiales > Frankiaceae > Frankia. The sequence continues at coordinate 2,440 of NZ_JAMQQG010000370.1, read as the reverse complement.
GGTTGTACGGTGTCGGCTCCACAATGTCTCCCCGCACAGCAAAGATCCACCAGGATGAAGCTCGGGACACGCCACTCCGGCGCCGGGACCCGTCCCAGGTGGCCGGCGACACGGTGCCAGTTCCCGTTGCACGCAGTGGGGTTTGGTACGGATGCGCTCACCACACCCGGACGTTCGATCAAAATTCCGTCGAACAACAGATTAGGGAACTTCACTCCGGATGGAGGCAATTTACGAATAGTCACGCAAAGTTATCGGAGGATCTTCCAGGCCGGCGAGCCCGCCGTCGGCGACCGCACGGCGGCGGCCGGGGCGCGGACATTCGCCGCCACACCCGTGAGCTGCGAAAGCAGCGAACGTCGAGCCTGCGGACAGGTCGTGCTGGCCGGCGTCGCCGGCCAGCACCTGAGTGCCACGCCGACCGGCGACCGAAACGGTGCGTAGAGGTTCCGGCAGGCCACTACGATGGCGACCAGGTCAGCTGCCGTTCCGGGCGGCGAGATGGCCGAGCCATCCATCGGGGTGGCGGATCTCGACCGCCCCGGCCAGCACGTTCGCGCGGACCCGCATGCTCAGAGAGCCGCTGCCGTCGGCCAGTTCGATGACGGACAGTTCGAGCTCGGGCGGTTCGAGGGGAAGGAGCCGGTCGCGCAGCACCACGTAGCTGACGGCGTACAGCTCGCCGGGGACGGACCAGCCGTCGGCGTCGACCGCCTCAAGGCCGGGGAATTCGTCCCGGAACGACCAGAAGCGGTAGCGCGGCGCGGTGCGGACCGGGCCCAGAAACGTCGCGTCGGTCACCGAGGCGAACGGGGGCACCGGACTCGATCCCCGCTGGGTGAAGACCCCCATCGGTGGCGCCGGGAAGCTGTCGACCTTCGTGACTCTCCTGGGCGCGAACAAGCTGAACGTCGCGGTCCTCGTCGACTCCAGCACCAAGGATGTCGGAGCCGTCCGGCGCCTGCGTGACAACGGCCAGCTCACCAAGAACGGTCTCGTCGAGATCAGCGAGTTCACCGGCACGGCCGATGCCGACGTCGAGGACCTGTTCGACCGCGACTTCTACCTCGGGCTCGTCAACCGCGCTTACGACTCCCAGCTCACAACCCCGATCAAGACCTCGGGCCTCAACTCCAAGGATCCCCGCGTCGTCCAGCAGATCGACGCGGCGTTCAAGAGGCGGAAGATCGAGAAGCCGTTTAACCATTACAAGCCGGCGGCGGTCCTTCTCCGCGAGCAGGCCACGCTCGCGCCGCTTATCGACGCGGCGACGATCAAGCGTGCCGAGGCGCTGTTCACGCGCCTCAACTCCCTGCTCTCCAGGCGCTGAGCGGCGTCTCCCGAGCGCATGGTGTCCCTAGCGTCCCGCCGGGGCACCATGCGCTCCTCGCGCCGCCTTCCAGCCAGGCCAGCAGACCCAAGCCGTCAGCCCCACCGGAGGGAAGCTCCCGGGTCAGCTCCCGAACGATCCGAGGAGAGGCGTGCGGCCTGCACTGGCCCGACGTCGATCTCGACAGCAAGAAGATCCTCATCCAGTGGCAGCTCATCGTCGTCGGCTGGGACGTGCACCTCACCCAGCCCAAGACCGACGCCGGCATACGCGAACTGGTCCTCGACGACCAGACCGTCGAGGAGTTCCACCGCCACCGGGAACGTCAACGCGACGAACGACAGACCATGGGCCTCGACTGGGACCCCACCGGGCCGGTCTTCACCACCCTGCACGGCAACCTCGTGCACCCCGCATCGATCTCGACCACGTTCGTCGACCTCGTCGCGCAGGCCGGGGTACCCCCGATCCGCGTCCACGACGGCCGCCACGTCGCCGCCACCCTCATGCACACCCCCAGCAGGCCGGCCACGGCGCTCCGTGCGCTCACCAGGGCACCGCGACACCCCTCACGCCAGGTCGGCGTGTGCCGCCGTGCCCATCTCGCAGCCCAACCGGGCTGAACACCAGCGCAGCCCACGCCCCCCTTCTGATTGCTCTGCCTCATCGCAGGGATCCCGCCGTCGGGAGCGCCGGCTGTGCCTGACCGGGAGGTTGCCCCATGCCGCGCGTCATCGCGCCCCGCTTCGTCCTCGAACGGTGGCCGGCGGCCGACGGCCGGTACTACCTCGCCGTCGACCTGCTACGACCCAGCACCCGACTCCTGCTGCCCATCGAGGGCCCCTACACAGCCGACTACGCCGACATCCGGCTACGGACCCTCGTGCCCCGTGAGATCGCCGAAACCCTGCTGACCCTCGCCGGCGCGGCGATCAGCACCGGCCGGGCCGCCCCGATCCACCACCTCACCCGCCCGCCCACCTGACCGCATCCCGCCCCCTGCGAGCGCCCCCGCCACACCCCGGGGGGGGGGGGGGGCCCGGGTGGCCCCCCCCCCCAACGTCGGGCCCCGCATGGCGCGGCCCCCCCACCCACCCCCGGGTCTTATTA
>NZ_JAMQQG010000369.1 GCF_023716925.1 Frankia sp. R82 | reverse complement strand
CCCGCCGGGAGCCGGGGATCCACCGCCGGGTCCTGGCGGTCCCCCGCCGGGGGGAATGCCGCCCGGCGCGCCCGGCGGTCCGCCGGGTCCGTGGCGATGGGGTGCGGCGGCGCCCCGGCCCGGCATCATCCCGCTGCGTCCGCTGGCTCTCGGGGAGATCCTGGACGGCACGTTCGCGACCATCCGCGCCAACCCTGGTGCCACGATCGGCGTGACGCTGGCCTCGGCCGCCGTGGTGGAGACGGTGGCGACGCTGATCGCCATCGGCACCCAGGACTCCTCGGGCGTGGCGCAGGCGCTGGGCACCGTTGCCTCCCTCGCGCTGGAGCTGGTGCTGAGCCTGTTCCTGTCCGGAGTGCTCAGCGTCGTGGTGAGCGAGGCGACGTTGGGCAGCCGGATCGGGCCGACCGACGCGGTGCGCCGGATCGCCCCCCGCCTGCCTGGACTGTTCGCCCTCACCGTGGCGGTCTTCGTGGCGGTGGCGCTCGGGCTGGTCGCATTGCTGGTCGGCGCGATCGTGGTGTGGGTGTACCTGAGTCTCGCGACCCCCGTGTACGTCCTGGAGGGCGCCGGAGTCCGTCATGCGCTGCGCCGTTCGGTGGCAATCGTGCGCGGCTCCTGGTGGCGGACCTTCGGCATCCTGCTGCTTGCGATGCTGGTGGCACTGATGCTGAACGCGGTGTTCGCCATCGCCACCGGCATCGTGCTGGCCTCCGCGCCGGGGGTGTTCGGTGAGTTCCTCGACGGAGATCTCACCACCGTCGGCCACATCGTCCAGGGCATCGGGAACCTGGTGGCGACGACCGTGTCGGCGCCGATCATGGCCGGCGCCGTCGTCCTCCTCTACGTCGATCTGCGGATCCGGCGGGAGGGGCTGGACGTGACGCTTGCCGAGGCTGCTCGCCAACGCGCTGCGGGAGCGGGGCCGCGCGGATGACCCTGGGCGGCCCGGTCACCCGCGACAGCGCACGAGCGGAGGCGCACCGCGAGCTCAGTCGCGAGATCTACCACCGTGACAACGCGAGCTGGTGGCACCGCCTCCTCAACTGGATCGGCGACCGGGTCGTCGACCTGTGGTCCTGGTTGTTCCCCCGCGGCGATACCGGTGGCAGCGGCGCACCGGGCCTCGGCGCTCTGTCCCTGGTGATCGTGGCGGTGGTCCTGCTCGTCGCACTGCGCTGGTGGCTGGGCCCGGTGCGCCGCACCGCCCGCGCCCGGCGGGCCACCACGGACGATCTGGCCAGCCCGCTGACCGCCGCGCAGCTTCGGGACGAGGCCGACCAGCAGGCCGCCGCCGGGCAGTACACCCTGGCTGTGCGCTCCCGGCTCCGCGCGGTCGTGCGGATGCTCCAGGAGCGGGGCGTCCTTGATCCCCGTCCGGGCCGCACTGCGGGTGAACTGGTCGGAGAGGTCGCCCGCGTCACCGGTGGCCAGCCCGCCCCGGGGCAGTCCGATCCGCTGGCCGCCCTTGGCGCCGCAACCGCGGTCTTCGGCGAAACCTGGTACGGCGGTCGTCCGGCAACCGCCGAGGACTACCGAGTGCTCGTCGAGGCCGATACGGCGCTCTCGCGGCTGCGCACCGGCGGCGCCCAGCACAACGGCTCATCGCCCCTGCCGGCGGTGCCGGCATGATCGCCGGCCCGAACCTGACCCTCAACCGGCGCGGGACTGGCCCCGCAGGGCCGGGCCCCACGGCCCTGCGCACCGGGCCGCGTCCGACCGCGGTCCGTCGTGGCCTCGTGGTCAGTGCGGTCATCGGGGTGCTGGTACTGCTCTTCCTGCTGCTGGCGGTGTTCACCGCGGGAACCTCCGGCGGTCAGCCCTTCGACGTCGGGTCTACCAGACCGCAGGGCACCCGCGCACTGGCCGAGATTCTGCGAGGACGTGGCGTGACCGTTACGCCGGCCGAGACCGTGCCGACGGGCAACAGGCCGGTCGGATCGCCCGGCACCGTCATCGTGTTCGAGCCCGGGCGGCTGGACCGCGATGCGCTCACCGGACTGCTCGGCCAGGTGTGGCAGGGCTCGGATGTGGTGCTCGTCGGCGCCGGCGACGCCGTGCTCGACGTTCTGGAGGTGGGGGTTCGCACCTCGGACGACAGTCTGGGCAGCGCCGCGGCGCCCCGCTGCGCGCTACCCGAGGCTGCCGTGGCCGGCACTGTGCCCTTCGAGGGCTCACCGGCTTACACCCGCGGCCGCAGCGATCCGGGGGGCGCCGGCGGCGTGGGTCGCGACCGCGCCGACATGCAGGTCGTGCTCTGTTACGGCGATCCGCCCACAGCGGCCCAGCTGGTGGTCCTCACCCCGGCCGTGAGCACCACCTCCGGCGGCACGGCACAGGGCGGCACGGCGGCGGGTGGTGGTCGGCTGGTGCTGGTCAGCTCCGCGGACTTCCTTACCAACAGCAGACTGGACCACGATGGCGGTGCCGCACTGGCGCTCGGCCTGCTCGGGCGCCACACCACCCTGACCTGGCTCATTCCGGCCGCGGCCAGCCGGGACGCGGTGGACGCCCGCGGTCCGTTCGAGTTGCTGCCCAGCGGTGTGCGGTGGGGTGTGCTGCAGGTGGCGGTGGTGCTGCTCCTGCTCGGGCTGTGGCGCGGCCGACGGCTGGGACCGCCGGTGCCCGAACCACTGGCAGTCGTGGTGCGCGCGGCAGAGTCGGTCGAGGGGCACGGCCGGCTCTACGCCTCGGCCCGGGCCCGTGACCAGAGCGCCGACGTGCTGCGCGCCGCGCTCCGCGTCCGGCTGGCCGAGCGGATCGGCCTGCCACTGCGCGCGGGACCGGCCGGGACGCCCGAACCGGATCCGGTGGCTCTCGTGGCCTCTGTCGCAGAGCAGAGCGGTCGGTCACCCTCGGATATTGGATCGCTCCTGTACGGTTCGGGCATGGTGGCACCGATCGATGCCCGACCGGGCCCCTTCGGCCGGGCCATGGACCAGATCCGGTCACGGGGCCTGCCGCCGGAGCCGCCGGTCTGGCCACGTCCGGGCACCGCGGTGGCGCTCGACCCGGCGGGGCCTGCGGCTGCGCCGCGGGGGGGCGATCGTGAGCCCGGTCGGGCCGACCGCGCACTGCTGGCGCTCGCCCACGCGCTCGACGACCTCGACCGACAGGTAGGTGGACGGTGACCTCCCCGAACATCGACGCGACGGCGGCCGACCCGGGGGAGACAACCCTCCACAAGCCCGGTGGTACGCCGTCGCACCGCCCACCGCCCACGGGCGAGACGGTCGGGCCCGATCCCGATGCGGCCCGCCGGGCACTGATCGCGCTGCGCGGCGAGGTCGCCCGTGCGGTGGTCGGCCAGGACGCGGCCGTCAGCGGACTCGTCGTCGCCCTGCTCTGCCGCGGCCACGCACTGCTCGAGGGTGTGCCCGGCGTCGCGAAGACGCTGCTCGTACGAACCCTGGCGACCGCGTTGGCGCTGGACACCAAACGGCTGCAGTTCACCCCGGACCTAATGCCCGGAGACGTCACCGGCTCGCTCGTCTACGACAGCCGCAGCTCCGAGTTCACCTTCCGCAAGGGCCCGGTCTTCACCAACCTGCTGCTCGCCGACGAGATCAACCGCACCCCACCGAAGACGCAGGCAGCGCTGCTGGAGGTGATGGAGGAGCGGCAGGTCACCGTCGACGGCGTGCCGCGACCGCTGCCCACGCCGTTCGCGGTGCTGGCCACCCAGAACCCGGTGGAGCATGAGGGAACCTATCCGCTGCCCGAGGCGCAGCTCGATCGTTTCCTGGTCAAGGTGACCCTGCCGCTGCCCCCGCGCGACGACGAGATCCGGGTACTGGCCCACCACGCCGGCGGGTTCGACCCGACCAACCTGGCCGCGGCCGGGGTGCGTGCGGTCGCCGGGCCGGCGGATCTCGCGGCGGCCCGGACGGCCGTCGGTACCGTCGCGGTGCATCCCGACGTCCTCGCCTACATCGTGGACCTTGCCCGGGCCACCCGGGCGGCGCCGAGCGTCCAGCTCGGGGTGTCGCCGCGGGGCGCCACCGCCCTGCTGGCAACCACCCGGGCGTGGGCATGGCTGTCCGGTCGGGGCTACGCCACGCCGGACGACGTCAAGGCCCTGGCCCGGGCGACACTGCGGCACCGGATCAGTCTGCGGCCCGAGGCCGAGCTCGACGGGGTCACCGCCGACGTCGTGCTCGAACAGGTCCTGGCCACCGTCCCGGCACCCCGTTAGCAGGCGGTGGGACGGTGGCGATCAGCGGCCGTGCGGTCGCACTGGCGCTGTGCGGGGTCGCACTTGTCGCGGTGTCCCCGGCACCCGGACTGACCCTGGTGCTGGTCAACCTGCTGCTTGTGGTGCTCGTCGGCATGGACGTGGCCTTCGCCGGTGCGGTGCGTTCGCTCGCCTTCAGCCGGACCGGGCCGACGGCGACCCGGCTCGGGCAGCCGGTGCCACTCGTGCTCGCCGTCACCAACCACGGCACGCGGACCGTCCGTGCCCAGATCCGCGACGCCTGGTCGCCGTCCGCGGGGGCCCGGCCGCGGATCCACCGGGTCGTGGTACCCGCCGGAGAACGACGCTTCCTCGAGACGATGCTGACGCCCACCCGACGTGGTGACCGCACCCCGTTCCGGATCACGGTGCGCGCGCTGGGCCCGCTCGGGCTCGCCGGCCGGCAGGGTCGCCATCACTGCCCCTGGCGGGTGCGGGTGCTGCCGCCGTTCACGTCCCGCCGGGCGCTGCCGGCGGCGCTGGCCCGGTTGCGGGAGATCGAGGGCGAGGTCGCGGTCCGCGGGGCGGGTGCCGGTTCGGAGTTCGACAGCCTGCGCGACTACGTGATCGGCGACGACGTCCGGATGATCGACTGGCGTAGCACGGCACGCCGCGGGGCGGTGGTGGTCCGTGCCTTTCGGCCCGAGCGGGACCGGCGAGTGGTCTGTGTGCTCGACACCGGGCGGACCTCGGCCGGCCGGGTGGGCGACACCCCTCGGCTCGACCACGCGCTGGACGCCGCGCTGCTGCTGACCGCCGTCGCGCTGCGGGCCGGTGACCGGGTCAGCCTCGTGGCCCACGACAGCGTGCCGCGGGCCACCCTGCCCGGCTCGCATGACCATGCCTACCTGGCCCGGATCAGCGACGTGATGGCCGGATTGGAACCGGCGATCGTCGAGGCCGACCACACCGGCATCGTCGCGAGCGTCCTGCGGGCGACGTCCCGGCGCAGCCTGGTCGTGCTGTTCACCGAGCTGGCGCCGGCGGTTATCGAGGAGGGTCTGCTGCCGGCTCTGGCGACCCTGACCGCGCGGCACACCGTGGTCGTCGCCGCGCTGCGCGACCCCCGCCTCGACGAGCTGGCCGTCGGCCGCCAGGACGTACGCGCCGTCCACGCCGCCGCGGCTGCGGAACAGACCCGGATGCGCCGTCGTGAACTTACCGAGACACTGCGCCGACGCGGGGTGGAGGTCGTCGACGAACCTCCGGCCGGCTACGCGGCAGCCGTCACCGACACCTACCTCACCCTGAAGTCCCTCGGCCGGCTCTGAGCCGGCTGCTACCCGCCGGCTCCAGGGCAGCTCCGGCTAGCTCCAGGTAACACCGAACCCCGCGGCGGTGGGCGGTGGCCGGACTCGCCCGCCGGGCCGCAACGCCGACCGGGCAGCGCCTGGCCCTCGATGCGGATCCGCATCCGACCGTCATCCACTGCGCGGGCAACCGTGGGGCAGTGCCCGGGCGGTCGCCCGGAAACTGTCGGGGGGCAGCCGTAAAGTGCCGGGCATGCTTGATCACATCGGAGTACAGGCAGCCGACGTCGCCGCGTCCAGCGTGTTCTACCTGACCACGTTCGCGGCGATCGGGCTGCGGGAGGCCGCCCGGTTCGAGCAGGACGGGGCGCTGGTGGTGGGCCTGTCCGGTCCGGACGGCCAGCCGACGTTCTGGCTGAGCCCGGCCCACGGCACCGAGACCCGGGAGCTGCATGTCGCGTTCCGCGCGCCGGACCGTGCCGCGGTCGACGCCGTGCATGCCGCGGCCGTGGCCGGGGGGGTCGAGGTGTTGCACACACCGCGGGAGTGGCCCGAGTACCACCCCGGCTACTACGGGGTCTTCCTGCGCGATCCGGACGGCCATAACGTCGAGGCCGTCCACCATGGCCCCTGAGATTCGGCGCGCGGCGCTGCGGCAGGATGACAGCCGCCGATCGGTCGGGCGGCCGGGGATGGGCGGCGCGGTCGGGTGGCGCGCTCCCGGGTGAACTCAGACGACGGGAGCCAGGTCGACGGCGCCGTGCTCAGCGTCCAGGTCGGCCGTCTCGCCAGCGGCAGCGGCCCGCGAGCCGTACAGTGCGACATAGCCGACGAAACCCGCCCAGGCCAGCGCACCGATACCGATGCGCACCGCCGTGGGCAGGCCGGAGGGGGTCACAAAGGCCTCGATCACACCGGAGACGGCCAGGGCCATCGCCGCGCCCAGCACGATGGGCACCGCCGCCCGGCCCTCGGCCGCCAGCGCCTCGACCCGTCGGCGCGGCCCAGGCGCGATGATCGACCAGCCCAGGCGCAGCCCCACCGCGCCCGCGACGAACACCACCGTCAGCTCCAGCAGGCCGTGCGGGAGAATCAGGGCGAAGAACTGGTCGCTCTGCCCGCAGCCGGCCATGTAGCCGCCGAGTATTCCAGCGTTTATCGCGTTTACCAGCAGCACCAGCAGGGTGGGCAGCCCGAGCAGCGCCCCGCCGGCGACGGCTGCCGCCGACACCCAGGCGTTGTTCGTCCACACCCGGCTCGCGAACGACGACGCGGGGTTCTCGGAGTAGTAGGAAGCGAAGTCGGAGCGGCACAACTGTTCCACCGAGCTCGGTGGAATCACGTTCGCGCGCGCCTGCGGGTCGTTGACGATCCACAACCCGATCGCCGACGCCAGCAGCACCGACCCGACCGCCGTGGCCAGCACCCACCAGCGCCGCTGGTAGACGGCCAGCGGGAAGGTCACGGTGAGAAAACGGCCCAGGATGTGCCAACCGGGATCCGACGTTCCGGCAACCGCCGCCCGGGCCCGGGTGACCAGGTTCGTCAGGTCGTCGACCAGGTGTGTGTCATACGACCGGGTTCGGATGACGGACAGATGGGTGGCGGTCCGCTGGTACAGGTCGACCAGTTCGTCGAGCTCGGCGGCGCGCATCCGGCGCGGGCGGCCCGCACGGTCGACCAGGTGACCGAGGCGGACCCATTCCGCTCGGTGCACGGCGACGTACGCATCGAGATCCATGTCGGCTTCATCCTTGCAGACGGTGCCTGGGCGGATCGGTGAGACCGCCCCTACCGCTCACCGGAGGACGCCATGACGCACCGGAGAACAGCTCGGACCACCAGAAGACACCTCGGACCACCAGAAGACACTGTGGACTCGAACACCGTAGGCTCGTACCCGGTGCACATCGGGACTCCGGGGGCCGCATGACAATGCCGACGGCGGCATGAGCCCGTCCGGGCGCAGCGCCGGGACCGGTGCGGTGGACCCGACCTACCCGGCCCCGCGAACTGCGCCGGCCGTGCCGGTGGGTGTCGAAACGATCATCACCGGCGAGGCCGTCGCCATCGACCTGCGGGTGGCTCGGCTGGGTTCCCGGCTGGTGGCCGGGCTGCTCGATCTGCTTGCCCAGTTCTACCTGCTGAGCCTGCTGGTCACGCTCGTCCTGCTGGCCGTGCGGCCGGACGACGACGCGCTGTTGAGCGCGATGGTCCTGCTGACCTATGTCACCGTGGTGATCGGGTATCCGGTGGCCTGCGAGACCCTCAGCCGCGGGCGGACTCTCGGCAAGATGGCGCTGGGCCTACGGGTCGTGCGCGACGACGGCGGACCGATCGGGTTTCGGCACGCCTTCGTGCGCGGACTGCTCGGCGCGGTCGTCGAACGGCCGGGCATCCTGTTCGGACTGCCGGCGGTCGTATGCATGATCAGTTCTCGGAGCAGCAAACGGCTCGGGGACGTGTTCGCCGGAACGGTTGTGCTGCAGGTCAGCGTGCCACGCACGGTCAGTGCGCCGCCGTTCGTTCCCCCGCCCCTGCTCGGCTGGGTCAGTCTGCTCGATCTGTCCAGGCTGGACGACTCCCTGGCGCTACGCAGCCGCCAGTTTCTGATCCGGGCGCACAGTCTGTCCGCACCAGCCCTGGAACGCCTCGGCAGCGGCCTCGTCCAGGAGATGCAGGCCGTGGTCACCCCACCACCGCCACCTGGTACGCCCGGGTGGGCGTACCTGTCGGCGGTCCTGGCCGAACGCAGCCGCCGCAGCTACACGCGGCTGATCTCGCAGCGCCAGGCCAGCCGACCGTGGGCGGCCTCCCCCGCCTTCGGACCTGGCTTCGGACCTGGCTATGGAGCCGGCCCGGGGCAACGGTGATCCGGATCATCAGAACCCCACTCCCTTAACGTCATCTAAACAAACCAGGGCGGACCGCACATCAGGCCACCGCCGGTTGGCTTCGGCCGGAATCCCTCGTCTACCGTTACCTGCGGTATCGGACCGTCCCGGCCTACCGGCGTGAATCGGCGCGCACCGCGCGGCGCTCGCCGTCCGGCGTGGACGGTCCCGGGAAGCGACCAAGCACCGGCTCACGCATGCTGGTGCTCGCGCCTGCTGGTCCGAGGTCTCACCACAGTCCGGCGAGTTCCGCCGGCCCACCGGAGGGGGTGACGTCGACGTCTGTCCGACGGGAGTCGAGCACTCCATCCCGACCCACGCCGACGCAGGCAGCATCGCGCCCGCAGGCGCAGCCCAGCCCGTCGCGCGCCGGGTCGGGCGCGGACGCGCAGCCGGCC
>NZ_JAMQQG010000368.1 GCF_023716925.1 Frankia sp. R82 | reverse complement strand
GCTCGAGCCGGACGGGGACGAGCCGGCCGGGGCGCTGGCGACCGGGGCCGGCTCGGGGGCGCCGGTGGGTCGTCCGCGGCCGGGCGGGTCGGATCCGGCGGAGGGTGTGTCGACATCGTTTCTGGTGGTCGTGTGCAGGGGTGCCGTCGTGTCGGCGGGTGGGCGGGGCCGGCTCGCGCTAGCGTCCACGGGAGTGCCACCCGCGGTGCATGCGATCGAACTACGTCACGTTTTACCTGGTAGAGCAGTTGGCCACGGCGTGCGTGGACGGACGGGTCCGGGACCGTGGATCTGGTGTGGAGCCGACCCGGATCAGGGGTCGGCTGTGGTCGTCGCGGCGAACGTCGCTGGAAGGCGCGGTCGAGGCCGCCACGGATGCTCTTGCGGGCGTTGCCCCTGGCCGCGCGCGTCTGACCTGCGGCGATGCGTGCGTGTTACGCTGGTAGAGGCGGAAGGGGCACGTGACACATGGCGTTCCAAGTCGGCGAGACCGTTGTTTACCCGCATCATGGTGCTGCTCTGATTGACGCGATTGAAACCCGTGTCATCAAGGGCGAGGAAAGACTCTATCTCGTGCTGAAGGTCGCCCAAGGCGATCTGACGGTCCGGGTTCCTGCCGACAACGTCGGCATGGTCGGGGTGCGTGACGTCGTCGGGCAGGATGGGCTGGAACGGGTGTTCGAGGTGCTCCGTGCACCGCACACCGAGGAGCCCACAAACTGGTCCCGGCGTTACAAGGCGAATCTCGAAAAACTCGCTTCGGGTGACGTGAACAAGGTTGCCGAGGTTGTTCGTGACCTCTGGCGGCGCGATCGCGAGCGCGGTCTTTCCGCAGGCGAGAAGCGGATGCTGAGCAAAGCTCGGCAAATTCTGGTGAGTGAGCTCGCGCTCGCCGAGGGCACCAACGAGGACAAGGCCGAGGCAGTCCTCGACGAGGTTCTCGCTGGCTGATCGGCGAACCAGCCGATCTCGGCATGGTGAATCCGGCTCCGGTCAGTAAGCGCTGATCGGCCCGGATATCTCCAGAAAATCTTGTTTTCGGCCGTCGGATCCGCTGGGTCGGGTGCAGGTTGCCCGGTCTGGCCGGTTCGCCGGCCGGCGTGGCGTGCGGGGCCGCAGCAGCGGTGCCTCGCGGTGGCGACTCAGGTCCGTCCAGCCACGTGTGTACTGCGCCCAGCGGTCGGCCGGTTCGCCTACGGTCGCCGCGATGGGCGATGCTCTCGTGGGTGGACGGCACACGGGAGGTCTGGTGATGGGCGAGAGTCCCCAACTGCGCGGCAGGGGCGCTCGGGTCGCGGCGATCGTGCCGGCGGCTGGTCGCGGTGAGCGGCTGGGCGGGGGGACCCCGAAGGCGCTGCGGTCGCTGGGCGGCCGGCCCATGCTGGTGCGCTCGGTCGAGGCGCTGCGCCGTTCGGAGCTGGTGTCCCAGATCGTCGTGGCGGCCCCGCCGACACTGGTGGAGGTGGTCGCCCAGCTGCTCGGGCGGGACGTACAGGTCATCGCCGGCGGCGCGGAGCGGGTCGATTCCGTCCGCCGGGCACTCAGCGCGCTCGATGAGGACATCTCGGTGATCCTGGTGCACGACGCGGCCCGGCCACTGACCCCGCCCGCGCTGGTGGACGCGGTGGCCGCGGCGGTGATCGCCGGGCATCCGGCCGTCATTCCGGTGCTCGGCCTCGCGGACACCGTCAAGGAGGTAGGGCCGGACGGCCGGGTGATCCGTACCCCGCCGAGGGACGGCCTGCGGGCGGTGCAAACCCCCCAGGGATTCCGACGCGACGTGCTGGCCGCGGCCTACGCGCTGCACGACGTTCCAGTAACGGACGACGCCGGTCTGGTCGAGGCGCTCGGGGTGCCGGTGACGACGGTGCCCGGTGCCCAGGAGGCGTTCAAGGTGACCCGACCGCCCGATCTGGTCCTCGCCGAGGCACTGCTCGCCCGCGCCTCCACCGCGGTGGACGGCCGGAACGAGGCAGAGGTCTGTGCGACCACGGATGTACGGAGGCATGGGTGAGCACGGCGGACACATCCCGGCCGGCACCGGCGCCGGGCACGGTCACGACGGTGATTCTGCCCCGGGTCGGGGTGGGGGTGGACGTGCATCCGTTCGCCGTGGGGCGGCCCTGCTGGGTGGCCTGCCTGCAGTGGCCGGGGGAGACCGGGCTCGCCGGGCACTCGGACGGCGACGTCGCGGCGCACGCGTCCTGTGACGCCCTGCTGACGGCGTCCGGGCTGGGTGATCTCGGCAAGGTGTTCGGCACCGATCGGCCCGAATACGCCGGCGCGTCTGGCGCGGTGCTGCTCGGGGAGACCGCCCGCCTGCTGGCCGACGCCGGCTGGGTGATCGGGAACGTCTCGGTGCAGGTGATCGGGAACCGGCCGCGGATGGCCGCGCGCCGTCTCGAGGCACAGGCGGCGATGGCGGCGGCGCTGGGCGCGTCGGTGAGCCTGTCGGCCACCACCACCGACGGTCTGGGGCTGACCGGGCGCGGTGAGGGCCTCGCGGCGATCGCCACCGCCCTCGTTGTCCGCGCCTGACCCACCCGCCGGCCCCGGCGCACCGTCCGCGTCCCAGCCCACCGTTCGCCGGCCCGGATGTGTCGATTGGATATGCCGATCGGTCATCGGACGGTGGCGTGTGGGGAGCGGGGTGAAAGGCTGGGCTGTGACTGGCCGCTTCCGAGGAGTCTCATGGTTGACCGACTTCCCGAGCCGGTGCGGGCGTTGGCCGACGCACGAACCTACGTCGTTCTGGCCACGGTTCAGGCTGACGGCTCGCCCCGAATGACCGTGCTCTGGGTCGACCGCGACGAGGATGACCTGCTGCTTTCCACCGCGCGTGGCCGGGCGAAGGAGCGCGACATCGCCCGTGACCCGCGGGTGAGCCTGATGTTTCTCGACCAGGTGGACCCGTACAGCTACGTCGAGGTGCGCGGCACCGCCACGCTGGCGGAGGAGGGCGGCCGGGAGCTGATCGACCGGTTGTCGCTGAAGTACACCGGCGACATCTACCGCTGGGACGACCCCGAGGAGATCCGTGTGGTCATTCGGGTCGTGGCGGATCGGATACTGACAGTCGGCTGACACCGTCCCGGCGTGGCCTGACCGCCCAGCCGGCCGGCTCGGGCCGTACCCTTGACAGATGGGTCTCCACCTCTACGACACACGTACGCGGCGTGTGCGGCCATTTGAGCCGCTACGCCCCGGCCACGTGGGCGTCTACGTGTGTGGACCCACCGTGCAGTCGGCGCCGCATGTCGGGCACCTGCGCACGGCGCTGCCGTTCGATCTCCTGCGCCGTTGGCTGGAGCAGTCCGGCCAGGACGTGACGCTGGTCCAGAACGTCACCGACATCGACGACAAGATCATCGTCAATGCCGGGCGGGACAACACGTCCGTGTGGGAGCTCGCGACCCGGCAGACCCGCGCCTTTGACGAGGCCTATCGGACGGTGGGCATCCTGCCGCCGACGATCCAGCCCCGGGCGACCGGCCACCTCCCCGAAATGATCGCGCTCGTCGCGGCGCTGGTGGATGCCGGCTACGCCTACCCGGGCGCAGGCTCCGTGTGGTTCCGCGTCGGCCGGTTCGGTGACTACGGGGCGCTGTCCCACCAGCGGCCCGAGGCGATGCTGCCCTCCGCCGAGGCGGAGCCGGGCAAGGCCGACCCGCGGGACTTCGCGCTGTGGAAGGCCGCCCGTCCGGGTGAGCCGTCCTGGTCCTCCCCCTGGGGCGACGGCCGCCCCGGGTGGCATCTGGAATGCTCGGCGATGGCCGGCAAGTACCTCGGGTCGACGTTCGACATCCACGGTGGCGGGCTGGATCTGGTCTTCCCGCACCACGAGAACGAACGTGCCCAGACCCTGTGCGCCGCGACCGCCACGGGTGCGCCCGGCCGTCCCGGGGCGGGGGCACCGGACGAGATGGCCCGGTACTGGATGCATGTGGGTCTGCTCACCACCGGTGGCACCAAGATGTCGAAGTCGCTGGGCAACTCGGTGCTTGTCGCCGACGCCCTCGAGGTGGTGCGGCCCCAGGTGCTGCGCTACCACCTGCTGTCGGCGCACTACCGGTCGACACTGGAGTACAGCCCGGAGGCGCTCGCCGAGTCGACCGCCGCCCACGACCGGGTCGAGACGTTCGTCCGCAACGCGCTGGACATCCTCGGCGGTCCCGGTGAGGCGGCGGCGCTGGCCGCCGATGACGGGCCGGCCTCCGCCGAGCGTGGGCCACACGGCGCCGGCGCAGCCGGGTCCTGGGCGGACTTCACCGCCGCTCTCGACGACGACCTGGCCGTCGGACGGGCGCTGGCCGCGTTGTTCGGGGCGGTGGCCCAGGGCAACCAGGTGCTGTCGAAGGCCCACAGCAGGGCGTTGGCCACCTGGGTGCACGTGACCCGCCGGATGCTTGCCGTGCTCGGCCTGGATCCGCATGAGCAGTGGCCCACCGCCGGCGCCGAGCTGCGCCCGGCACTCGACGGGGTCATGCAGATCGTGCTGGACCTGCGCTCCGCGGCCCGGGCCCGGCGGGACTACGCCGAGGCCGACGCGATCCGTGCCCGGCTGGCCGCCGCCGGCCTCATCGTCGAGGACACGCCCGAAGGGCAGCGCTGGCACCTGGCATGACGCCGTCGGAGCGCGCACCTCTCGGGTGAGCTTGCCCGGGGGGTGCGCAGGACGCCGTTGGCCTGGGGGATTGGCCAGATCTGGCGCTGCTGGTACGCCCCGGCCGGGAAGCTGTCTGGGGCGCCGGCCGATCGGACGTGGTCGGCCGGCGCCCCGGGGGTCAGCGGGCGCGCAGGGTGATGCGGGTCCAGGCGCCGAGGTAGACCCGGTCGCCATCACGCAGGGGAACGGTCTGGCCGGGTTCGATCGGGTCCGGTTCGTCGTTGAGCCGGGTGCCGTTGGTCGAACCGGGATCCCGCACGGCGTAGCCGCCGTCGGGCAGCTGCTCGAACAGGGCGTGGCTGCGGGAGATACCCGGGTCCTCCGGCGCACCGGACAGGTCGATGTCCGGATGGATGCCGCGGGACTCGCTGCGCCGGCCGATCAGCATCTTCACCCCGGCCAGCGCGAACACCCGGCGCGGGTAGAAGGTCGGGAACGGTACGCGGTGGTCGTCGCCGCTGTCGTAGTACTCCCGCTCGGCCTCGACGATTGCCTCCCAGACGCCTGCTGCGGCCGCAGGACGCTCGTCCTCGCGGTCCCAGCCGCCGGCGGCGCGTGGGTCGTCCAGCACGTCCCGGGGGTCGCGCCGACCGGCCCGCGGGTCGGACAGTTCGGGATCGCCGCCACGGGGGTCACCGCCGCCCTGGCGGGCGTAACGGGGGTCGGTGGTGCGCCGCGGGTCGCCGCCGCGCGCCTGCTGGAAGCCTCGGTCCGCACCGGCTCCCGGTGCCTCGGGGGCGAGCGGGTCGGCTGGGTAGCCGCCGTAGCCGTCGTCCCGCCGGGCCCGGCGGTGGGCGTCGGGGTCGTGCTCGTCCCCGTAGCCACCGCGACCACCGCGCGGGTCGGCACGCTGGTCGGCGCCCCGCCCGTACGGGTCGGCCGGCTCGCCGTAGCCACCGCGCCCGGCGGGTTCGGCGTAGCCACGGTCGTCGCGGCCGGGCGGGTAGCCGCCCGGGTCGCTGCGGTCGTCGCCGCCGCGGCTGTAGGCGCCACGGTCGGCATAACCACCGGCGCCGCGGTCGTCGGGCGTTTCCCGGCCCGGTGGGTAGCCCCCGCGGCCGTACGGGTCGGCGGGCTCGCCGTAGCCACCGCGATCGGCCCGCGGGTCGGCCCCGCGGCCGTACGGGTCGGCGGGCTCGCCGTAGCCACCGCGATCCGCCTGACCGCCGTAGCCGCCACGGTCGTAGCCGTCGCGCCCGCGACCGTCAGCGCCGGCACGTTCGTCGGGGCTGGAACGGTCGTCCCGCGGTCGGGCGTACGGGTCGCGGTCGTACCCGCCGGGCGCATCGTAGGGGTCCGCCTGGTAGCCCCGGCCGCCGCGCGGCTGGTCGGCGTAGCCGTCCCGGTCGTATCCGCCGTAGGGGTCGCCGCCGCGCGGTGGATCTGCCACTCCGGCCAGATCGGCCGGCGACCGCCGGATACCCAGCGGGTCGTAGCCCCCGGCCCCCGCGGAGTCGGGACCGTCCGGTGCGGCCGCGCCGCGCCGACGGCTCCCGCCCGGCTCGTCGACTCCGTAGGGAGACCGACCGCCGTCGTCCGGACGGTATTCGTACCTCTCCTGACCAGTCATGATCCCAATTCCGCACCGATCGCAGTAGTCGGGTAGTGAGACAGGCGCTCGCGCAAGCCCAGCGCCATCACCTGATCACCGGTTCACCCGGAGGGTCCTCGTCGACCGTGGGTCCAGGACCATCTCATCGATGAACCGCTCCATCGATGACCACTCCATCGATGATCAGCTCATCGATCTTCTCAACGTTCTTCTTGCACCGAACCGTACCTGTTGTGTCTTCGTCGTTGTGAACCGCCTTCCGTAGGAGGTGGTGCGTGCCCCCGTTTGCCGGCAGCGCGGCCTCCCCGGACGGCCGGGGAAACCTCGACCGTACGGGCCGACCAACAGTGTCGCAGTGGTCGTGCCGAGAGGACGACGGGCCTCCGGCCCGGCCCGGCCCCACCGGCCTCGGTGCTCCCGCGACGGGGCGGACATCAGTGATCCACCCGGGCGACGACCGCGGTGATGTTGTCGTGACCACCTGCGTCGATGGCGAACTCGACGAGATGGCGACCGACCTCGATCGCCGTGCTGTGCGCGGGCAGCTGGTTGACCAGCGAGGCCATGACGTCGGGCCGGGAGGCGTAGTTCCACAGACCGTCCGAGCAGACCAGCACCGTGGCAGGCGTCTCGATCGGAAAGACCTCGGTGTGCGGGGCGACGTCCTCCACGTCGCCGCCGAGCCACCGGGTCAGGGTGTGCGCCCGCCGGTGGGTCTCGGCCTCGCTGGCCGGGATGAGGCCGGCCCGGGCGGCCTCGGCGGCCCAGGTGTCGTCGGAGGTGAGTCGCTCGCACCAGCGTGGGCCGAGCAGGTAGACCCGGCTGTCCCCGACCCAGCCGACGGTGACCATCCCCGGGCCGTCGGGCGTCGGTGGGGTGACGATGGCCGCGGCGAACGTGCAGGACGGCGCCATCCGGCCCTCCGCCGCACTGAGCTGGGCGATCGTGTCCTGGGCCGCGTTGACCGCGGTGTGCAGGACGGCCTCGGCATCCTCCGGGGAGAAGCCGCCGACGACCGCCCGGGGGGCGGTGCGCGGCTCGTCGTAGGTCGGATAGTCGGGCTCGAGGATGTCCAGCATGTCGTCGGCCCGCCCGCCCGAGCCACGAGGCGGCAGCGAGTCGTGGTGGACCGGATGCCCCGGCCCGTGCGCCCGCACCGCGTCGGCGAGTACCGCCATCGCCGTGGCCGCCGCCGCCGCGGACGCCTGACCGGAGCCGGGGGTCGTCGAGACGCCGTCGCAGACCACCGCGATCAGTGTGCCGTAGACCACGGCGAGGCCCATCGCGTCCTCGTTCGTGGTGTGGCGTACCCCCCGGTCGCAGACACCGGCCAGTTCGCCGAGGTCGACCTCGGCGTGGTCGGCGTCGCCGTGGGCCGGGTCGGGCCCCTCCAGCGCGTGTCCGCAGACCTCGCAGTAGCGGTCGTCGGCGTAGACGGGCGCCGCGCAGACCGGGCAGCGGCTGAGCTCGTCCTCCGGGTCGAAGGCGCCGGCTCCGGCGAACTGGTAGGCCACCGTCGGGGCGTCGTCGTGCGGGTTGAGGTCCATCGTCACGCCGCCGGAAGGTGACGCCCGTGTACGGGCGGTGTGCGCAGAGCCATGTGCTGGTGCCTCCTGCCCCTGCTGGTCCGGTCGTCGGAACTCGCCACCGTGGCCGCGGTGCCGGCCGCGCCCGGGTGGTGCCCCGGCGATCCGGCCGGTGTGGGATGGCCGGACGCCCGTGGCGGACTGGTCGATCGGATCACGTTGGTCATCACGGATTCATGGGGACGTATCTTCCCAGGTTCACCGAGGTGCGTCGATGACCGAGACCGCTACCGGCAGGCCACTGTCCGGCGTGTTCTCCTTCGTCGGCGCGAGCTTTGATGAGCGTAAGGGTCCGATGTCGACGACCCCCGGCGGGGACCGCCGCATCAGGATAGGGCGCGATGCCGCCGCGAACGGCAATGTCGGGTCAGGTCGCTGGCACGGGTCCGGCCGGCCCCCCGGGTGGGGGTCCCCGGCCGAGGCCGGCGGCCGGGGTACCTGGACGTGTCCGGGCGATCGGCCAGGTGGGTCCGCGCCGAGGGATTCCCCGGCTGGCGCCGGATACCGTGCGTCACGCCAGATACCGTGGTCACATGGTCGTCTCACGTCCGCGCGGGGCATCCGTGTCGGGATCACCCGTATCCGGATCACCCGAGGTCGGATCGTCCGTTGCCGGATCGCCATGGCGCGGACCAGGTTCGTCCGGACCAGGCTCGTCCGGAGCCGGCCCGTTCGGGCCAGGAATGTTCTGGTTCGGTGCATTCACCCCGGGGTGGTGCTGAATGGCCGGCGGGGGGCGTCGGGGTGGCGGCGGGATCGCCCGCGGCGGCCAGGGCGGCCGGGCAGGCAAGGCCGGCTCGCACCGCAAGGGTGCCGCGAACGGCAGCGGCGGGCAGGGCCGTCGGGCGCTGGAGGGCCGAGGAGCGACCCCGCCCGCGCATCTGCGTCCCGGTCACCCAGCGCAGCGCAAGGCGGCGGCGGAGGCGAAGGCGACCGGCGTCGACCGTGATCGTTCCGGCGCCCGTGGCGGTGAGGGCGGCCGGGCCGCCGGGGCC
>NZ_JAMQQG010000367.1 GCF_023716925.1 Frankia sp. R82 | reverse complement strand
GGGCGGGGCCGGCGCGCTCCCCGGCCAGAACGGCGCCACCGCACCGGGCCAGGGCGGCACCGGCACCACCCCGGGTGTTGGCGGCGCCGGCACTGCTCCTGGCGCTGGCGGCACCGGCACCACACCTGGCGCTGGCGGCCGAGGTGGCATGGGTGGCCTGTTGGACGCGGCGAAGCCGAGCCAGGAGATCGTCAACCTCTTCCAGGCGGATGCCGACAGGTACACCTGGGTCGCCGCCGCGGTCGGTTCCAACAGCGCCGCCGGGTACCAGCTGGCTACCGGTGAGCCGGTGATGCCGATCGGCGGCTTCAACGGCAGCGACCCGTCGCCGACGCTGGCCCAGTTCAAGCAGTACGTCAGCGAGAAGAAGATCCACTATTTCATCGCGAGCGGCGGCTTCGGCCGGTCCATGGGCGGCAGCAGCGACTCCGGCGACATCGCGACCTGGATCGAGGCAAACTTCGCCACCAAGACGGTCGGCGGGGTCACCCTCTACGACCTGACCACTCCGAAGGCGACCTCCTCGTCCTCGACCTCCGGCACCTCCACCGCCCGGACCACCTGATCCACCGGTCCCGGCGGGTACGTCCCCGTCTCCCCGGCGGCCGACCCAACCGGCCGCCGGGGCCCGGACTGCCTGCCCCACAGTCCATCCATCCCAGGACCACCTGACTCGCCGGTCCGCCCGGACTGCCCGGACTGCCCGGACTGCCCGAGCCCATGGGTCAGCCCACCCAGGACTGTTGCCCAGGCCCCGCTGCCTGGCCCGGCAGCCGTCAGGCCGTCAGGTCGGCCGGCCGCATGCTCCAGCCAACTTCCCTCTCGGGCTGGGGCATGCGGCCCGCTTGCGTCCTCGGGCCCTGTCACATCCGCTCACCAGAACCCACCCGCATGGGTGACCCCGGCACCTTTCACAGGTGCCGCACAGGATCGGCACACGGGTGCCACAGCTCACCGACCGAGAGTGAGTGTCATGACGACGTCGATGCGATCCCCGGCGACCGGTACTTCCACCACCGCCCCCGTGCAGCGCGTTGCCGGCGGGTGGGCGCGCACCAGGGCGGCGATCCTGGAGGACGAGCACTCTGTGGACGAGAGTCACCCCGTCCCCGTCCCCGTCTTGGACGTCGTCGTCCCGGTGTACAACGAGCAGGACGATCTTGCACCCTGTGTGCGCCGGCTGCATGCGCACCTGCAGGACAGCTTCCCCTACCCGTTCCAGATCACGGTGGCGGACAACGCCAGTACCGACAACACCCTGGCCATCGCCCAAGTCCTCCAGGAGGAACTGCCCGGCGTGCGGGCCTTCCACCTGGACGCCAAGGGACGCGGCCGGGCGCTGCGGTCAGCGTGGAGCGAGTCGTCCGCACCGGTACTCGCCTACATGGACGTCGACCTGTCCACCGATTTGGCTGCCCTTCTTCCTCTGGTCGCGCCACTGATCACCGGGCACTCCGACCTCGCGATCGGCACCCGGCTGTCCCGCGCCTCCCGGGTGGTGCGTGGGCCGCGGCGCGAGGTGATCTCCCGCTGCTACAACATGATCCTTCGAGGGACGCTGGCCGCCCGTTTCTCCGACGCCCAGTGCGGCTTCAAGGCGATCCGCGCGGACGCGGCTGCCGCCTTGCTGCCGCTGGTCGAGGACACCGGCTGGTTCTTTGACACCGAGCTGCTCGTCCTCGCGGAACGGGCCGGGATGCGCATCCACGAGGTGCCAGTGGACTGGGTCGACGACCCGGACAGCCGCGTCGACGTGGTTGCCACGGCCGTCGCCGACCTCAAAGGCGTCACCCGCCTGCTGCGCGCGCTCGGCAGCGGCGCGCTTCCCTTGGCGGACCTGCGCCGCGAGTTCGGCCGCGGACCGCTCACCGCCGCGGCCGGCAGCGCTCTGAACGGCGGGCACACCGATGGTTCGGCGGACACAGGAGGCGGCGTGCAGGTTCCGGGAGTGCCACGGGGGCTGCCACGGCAGCTGGTGCGGTTCGCCGCGATCGGCGTTGCCAGCACCCTGGCCTACCTTGTCCTGTTCGTCCTGCTGCGGACGGCCACCGGCGCCCAAACCGCGAACCTGCTCGCCCTGCTGATCACTGCAGTGGCGAACACCGCGGCGAACCGCCGGCTCACCTTCGGCCTCACCGGCCCTGAGCAGGCCGGCCGCCACCATCTGCAGGGCCTCGTCGTCTTTGCCATCGGCCTCGGCCTGACCAGCGGCTCCCTCGCTCTACTGCACGCCGGAAGCGCTCATCCCGGACGCGGCCTGGAAGTCACCGTCCTCGTTCTGGCGAACCTGCTCTCCACCATCATCCGCTTTCTGCTGATGCGCGCCTGGGTCTTCCGCCCCCGCCCCGCCGCCAGCCAGCCCTCCTGACCTACGCCAGCCATATTCCGACCCCTCCTGGCACTCGCACTCCGATCACCCCTGGCACTCGCACTCCGATCACGGTCGACGCTCATGCTCCGGTCAAGCCGTTACTCCACCGACTCGCTTCTGCCCTGCGCGCTCGACGCCGGGCCGGCTCCGCTCCCAGCCAGACTCCCCTGGGACGGGCCGGTCCGGCGTCTGACGTCTGACGTCTGACGGCCGAGGGCTGACGACCGAGGGCTGACGACCGACACCGGTGGATGAGGGCTGGTACTCCTCATCCACCGCTGACGTGGCCGTGGCCCCATCACCACTATCCCAGCCGGATCCGACGGAACAGCACTTTTCCACAGGACACACCCATATAGTCATTTCGCATAGTCCGTTTGGGGCAGACGCTATCCACAGGGCTATATTTTCCACAGATTCAAACAGATGTTCGACATCCTGGGTGGGTTGAGCTATCGTCGGATCATGCTTTTTCATCCGGATGGCGCCGCCGGCCCTGAACCGCCCGGAAGCCCCGCAGGTGGCCCTCCCCCCAGCACGGCTCACGATTTTTCTGCCAGCCTTACCGACGCCGCTCCCAGCAAGGACGAGGATGCTCCCCTAGGGTCTGGTGACAGCGACTCCCTTTCCTTTCACGAGGGCCTCCCCGATGAGGGAAGAGGCAGTTTCTTCGAGGATTCCTCCGCAGCATGGTCCGGCTGGCCGGAGGATTGTGCCGTGGCCGGGGACGGCCCGTTCGAGGATTCCGCGGCCAGCGAGAGCGGCTGGCCCGGGGAGGATGCCGACCGGCCGGCCGGTGCGCGGGATCCGGCGAAGCTGCTGGGGATGCTGGCCTCGACGGTGGAGAGCCTGCTGTCGGCGCAGACATGGCGCTGGTCGCCTGACGACGTCAGCGAGACGATCATCACGGTGCATGAGGTGGTAGCTCAGCTCTCCGCACTCCGCGGCCTGGCGCTGGTGGAAGCACGGACACGAGGCCCGGCCGGGCGGGTGGGAGCTTCCGATCTTGCAGGGTGGCTGGCGGAACGGCTGCTGTTGCCGCAGTTCGAGGCGAATCGAATGGTTGCCCAGGCCCGGGATCTGTTCGAAAGCCCCTATCGGGCAACCGGCGAGGCCCTGGCCACCGCCCGGATCAGTCCCAGCCATGCCCAGGTCATCGTCGAGTGCATGCGTGCCATGCCCGCCGATCTGCCCGATGCGGTGCGGGTGCAGGCGGAGTTGTTCCTGGTCGAGCAGGCCGGACTGATGGACTGGAAGCGGTTGAAGAAGGCCGCGATCAAGCTCCGCGAGCAGCTCACCGCGGTCGATACCTCCCCCGGTGGAGATGACCCCCACGAGGATGGCCGTACCGGCGAACACTCCCGGTCCAGCAACCGGCGCCGTACTTCGAACACGAGCAGCAATGATGGTTCGGCCGGCAGCGAGAGCGGCGAGGCCGGTGGAAACGGTGCGGGCGGTAACGCAGATGAGCCTCCCGGTCGCACGGGTGGCGGCACAACGAGTGGGCGGGATCCGCGGGCGGCTCGGTCACTTACGTTCTCGGATACTTCGAACGGCACAACGGTGATCCACGGGGAACTCGACGCCGAAAGCGCCGCGCTGCTACGCACCGCCCTCGACGCGCTGTCCGCTCCTGCCCCCGCGCAGAACGGAGAACGTGATCCGCGCAGCCCCGCACGGCGCCGGGCGGATGCGCTGGTCGAGTTCGTCCGCCGGGCGCTGTCGGCCAACGTCGGCCCGGCTGCCGGTGGCACTCGGCCGCATCTCAACGTGACGATCAGCTGGGAGACGTTGTTCGCTCACGCTGCCGAGCCGGGCATGACCGACTGGGGGCTGCCGCTACCCCGAGAGGTCATCAAGCGAATCTGCTGCGACGCGGAAGTCACTCGGATCATCCTCGATCCGAATGGTGTTCCCCTCGACGTCGGTCGGTCGGAAAGAATCGTTCCCACGAACATGCGACGGGCGCTGGTAAACCGGGATCAGATGTGCACGTTCCCGCATTGCGATCGACCGCCGTCCTGGTGCCAGGCACACCACGTCAAGACGTGGTTGGAGGGCGGCCTGACAAAGCTTGACAATCTTGTTCTGCTCTGCGATCACCATCATGATCGAGTGCATCAGGAGAAATGGGAGATCGTCATGAGCGAGGACCGAAGGCCCTCGTTCATCCCGCCCGCTTTCATCGATCCGCAACGCCGCCCGCGACGGAATCCGAACTGTCAGCCACTCCCGGATCTGTTCGGCGATACAAGACGCTGATGGCATTCCCCGGAATATTCGGGCGAACATCCGGCTGGACACCAGCCCGAGATCGTCCCAGCTCGGGCTGGTGTCCTGGCGGATCCGATGGCTGGCGGCCGCCGAGCCGACGTCTGTCGATATCGGCTGCCCGAACATCACCGCAGACGTGGGCGTAGCGGGGTCGCCGTCGGTGCAGCATCGCCGCTGCTGCCCGGCAAGAAGACCGCGGTTCACCGGGCAGCGCCCTGGCCACCCCGGCCCGAAGCAGGACCCCGCCAGTTCGGCGGAGTCAGCAGGGCAGGGGCGACAGAGGCAACCGGCGCGGATAAAGGCAGCAAGAAGGAAGCAAGCACGAACGGTGCCAGCAGCACCAGAGAGGCGGGAAGGGACCGAATGGCTAGCTGGTCAGGGGCGCAGGGTGAGCAGCAGATCACCGACCTCGACGGAATCGCCGCTGGCGCGGACGAGTTCGGCGATGGTGCCGGCGGCGGGGCTGGTGACGGCGGCCTCCATCTTCATGGCCTCGACGACGGCGAGTTTCTGGCCGGCGGTCACCGTGTCGCCGACGCCGACGACGAAGGTGACGATGCCGGGCAGGCCGGCGCCGACCTGGTTCGGGTCGCTCGGGTCGGCGCGACGGGACGCCGCCGTCGTGGCGGTGATGGAGGTGTCGCGGACGCGCACCGGGCGGGGTTGGCCGTTGACCCGCAGGTACAGGGTGCGCAGGGCGGAGTCGTCCGGCTCGGACAGGGTCTCCAGCTCGACGATGATCTCCACACCGGGTTCGAGGGTGACGGCGAACGGCACGCCGGGGCGCAGGCCGTAGAGGTAGCCCTCGGTGGGGATGACGGACGTGTCGCCGTAGGTCTCGACGGCGCTCAGGTAGTCCTTCCAGGGGCCGGGGAACAACAGCCGGGACAGGGCCGCGCGGCGCCGGGCGCTGCCGCCGGCGAGTTCGGTGGTGTCGGCGTCGTCCAGGACGGCCGACGGGGGTTCGGGGTGGCGTCCTGCCAGGGCACGCTCGCGGAACGGTTCAGCGAAGCCGGCCGGGGGGGTGCCAAGCTCCCCGGCGAGGTAGCCCAGGACGCTGGCGGGCAGATCGAAGCGCTCCGGGTGTTCGCGCAGCAGGTCGACGTCCACGCCGCCGCCGACGAGGAACAGGGCCAGGTCGCCGACGACCTTGCTGGTCGGAGTCACCTTGATCGGCTTGCCGAGCAGGTCGTTGGCGACCGCGTAGGCCTCCTGCACCGCGGGCCACCGGTCGCCCAGACCCAGCGCGATGGCCTGCTGGCGCAGGTTGGTGAGCTGGCCACCGGGGATCTCGTGCCGGTAGACGGCGCCGGTCGGCGCGCGCAGGCCGGCCTCGAACGGCGCGTACAGGTCGCGCACCGCCTCCCAGTAGGCCTCCATCGACGACAGGGCACCCAGGTCGATGCCGGTGGCACGCGGCGTGTGGTCGGTGGCGGCGACCAGCGCGGACATGTTCACCTGGCTGGTGCCGCCGGACATCGGGGCGGCGCAGGCATCGACCGCGTCCACGCCGGCCGCCGCGGCGGCGAGCAGGGTGGCGAGCTGGCCACCGGCGGTGTCGTGGGTGTGCAGGTGCACGGGGACGTCGAACCGTTCCCGCAGCGCGGTCACCAGCGTCGAGGCGGCGGTGGGGCGCAGCAGGCCGGCCATGTCCTTGATTGCCAGGACGTGGACGCCGGCGGCGACGAGCTGCTCGGCCAGGCGCAGGTAGTAGTCCAGGGTGTAGATCTGCTCGGCCGGGTTCGACAGGTCGCCGGTGTAGCACAGGGTGCCTTCGGCGATCGCGGTTCCGGTGGCGAGCACGGCGTCGATCGCCGGGCGCATCTGCTCCATGTCGTTGAGCGCGTCGAACACCCGGAAGATGTCCACGCCGGTGGCCGCCGCCTCCGCGACGAACGCGCGCACCACGTCGTCCGGGTAGGGGGTGTAGCCCACGGCGTTGCGACCGCGCAGCAGCATCTGGATGCACATGTTCGGCGCGCTCGTGCGCAGCGCGGCGAGGCGCTCCCACGGATCCTCCGCGAGGAACCGCAGCGCCACGTCGTAGGTCGCCCCGCCCCAGGCCTCCAGGCTCAGCAGGTTCGGGGTAAGCGCGGCGAACGCGGGCGCCGCCGCGAGGATGTCGAAGCTGCGCAGCCGGGTTGCCAGCAGCGACTGGTGCGCATCACGCAACGTCGTGTCGGTGACAGCCAGCGTTTCCTGCGCCCGCAGCCGCGCCGCCCACCCCGTGGGCCCGAGCTCGGCCAGCAACTGACGCGATCCCTTCGGCACCGAAAGCCCCAGGCTCAGGCCGCTGGCAGGGGTGAGTGCCCCGAGCGCGCCGCCGCTGGCCGTCGTCCCGCTGTCAGCGCTCGAACCCGACGGGGAACCGAAGCCGGGCGTGGTGCGCAGGCCGATCAGGGCGCCGGGGCCGAACGCCACCCGGCCGGGACCGACGGGCGCCAGCGGCAGCTCCGGCAGAACCGTGCGTGGGTCGACGAGCACGCCCGCCGGGCGGAGCAGGCCGTTGACGGTGCTCTCGGCGAGGCGGGCGAGCATGCGGCTGGTCCGGTCGGTGCCGCGGCCCGGGACCAGCAGCTCGGGGCGCTCGTCGATGAACGACGTGCTGACCCCGCCGGCGAGGAAACCGGGATCGACGAGGACCCGGCCGAGGAATTCGATGTTGGTGCGGACGCCGCGGATGCGGAACTCATCCAGGGCCCGCCGGGCGCGGCGCGCCGCCTTCTCCAGGGTGCTGCCGCGGGTGGTCAGCTTCACCAGCAGCGAGTCGAAGTACGGGCTGACCTCAGCACCCGCATACGTCGCCCCGTCCAGACGAACGCCCGGGCCGCCCGGCGACTGGTAGAAACTGATCGTCCCGGTGTCCGGACGGAAACCATCGGCCGGATCCTCGGTCGTCACCCGGCACTGGATCGCGGTGCCGCGCAGGGCGATCCGGTCCTGGTGCAGGTTCAGATCGGCGAGGCTCTCCCCGTCAGCCACCCGCAGCTGCGCGGCCACGAGGTCGACGCCGGTCACCTCCTCGGTGACCGTGTGCTCCACCTGGATCCGCGGGTTCATCTCCATGAACGTGTACGTGCCGTCCGCACCCAGCAGAAATTCGACCGTACCTGCATTCACATATCCGACATGCCGCGCGAAACGCACGGCATCCGCACAGATACTCGCCCGTACCGCCTCGTCCAGCTCCGGCGCCGGCGCGATCTCGACGACCTTCTGATGGCGCCGCTGCACCGAACAGTCCCGCTCGTAGAGGTGAATGATGTTGCCGTACGAGTCGGCGAAAACCTGCACCTCGATGTGCCGCGGCCGGTCGACGGCCTGCTCGAGGAAGACCGTGCCGTCGCCGAACGCCGCCGCGGCCTCCCGCGACGCACTGCCCACCGCATCCGCGAGATCCGCCGGATGCACCACCCGGCGCAGCCCACGTCCGCCGCCACCCGCCGATGCCTTCACGAACAGCGGGAAGCCCACCGCCTCGGCCGCCTCGAGCGCACCCACGCCATCCGGCAGCGGCGCCGACGCCCGCAGCACTGGCAGCCCGGCGGCCAACGCCGCGTCCCGCGCCGCCACCTTGTCCCCGGTCAGGCGCAGCACCGCCGGCGGCGGCCCGACGAACGTCACCCCCGCCGCCGCACACGCCTCGGCCAACACCGCCGACTCCGACAGGAACCCGTAGCCCGGATGCAGCGCATCGGCCTCGGCCTGCTTGGCCACCGTCAACAACGCATCGATGTCCAGGTAGCCCCGTACCGGATGCCCCGGACCACCGATCTCGTAGGCCTCGGACGCCTTGGTGCGATGAAGAGCGGACACGTCCTCCGGGGTGTAGACGGCAACCGTGCGCAGGCCCAGCTCATGGGCGGCACGAAAGACTCGAACGGCGATCTCACTGCGGTTTGCGACCAGGACCTTGCGCACACGCGCCTCCTCGGACGGGTGCGCATCATTGTGGGGTGCAGGCCCACGCACACGCCAAAGCAACGTGTCCTTCGCCATATCAGCCGTCCTGATGTTTATCTTCTTCCGCTCCCGAATCCCTCCGGTGCGGGGCGACGAAGCACTATCGGCAACGGTGAGGAGTGTCTGACGGTCAGTAGCCCAGATCTTTCGCGCCTGGACCGGGTGTGATCGTGGGCTGATGTCCCACTCTTGTTGATGTTGAGTTATGCCG
>NZ_JAMQQG010000366.1 GCF_023716925.1 Frankia sp. R82 | reverse complement strand
CCGCCCGGCGAGGCTGCTCTCCAACACATCCATGATCGGATATGTACCCGCAGCGACCACGCAAGACACGCTCTAAGCCTCGGCAGGACGGCCGGAGCGACCCATGGTCTTGGGGAAGTGGTCATCCGGCTCCCACGTCTGACATTCAGTGTTCACCTGGGCGCAAGAGGTGACTGATTGTGGGGGGTCGGGGCTTGGTTGGCGCCCTGCCAGGGGTGCCGATCTTCGATGGGATGGGCTGGGGTGGTCGCCGCTCGGAGCCACGGCAGGTCGCGGCAGGTCGCGGCAGGTCGCGGCAGATCACCGCGGATCGCGGCAGATCACTGCGGGTCGCGGCGGGTGCGGAAGCTCGGGGGGCGTGGCTCCTTGAGGGAGCGCGCGGGGTGGGATCGCGGGTAGTGATCGGGTTATCGGGTAGAGATCGGGTCATGTGGTCGAGCCTGAAACGAGCGGTGTCGGGACGAGGGCGTTCCCGGACGGCGAACGACGGTGCACGTGGCAGCAAGGGCTCGGGCGGCGCTGCCGGGGCTACCGCTGGCGCTGGCGCCGGCGGGACGGTGGGTAGTGAGGCGTGGAACCCGACGGGCTGGTGGTGGTGCATGGACCACGGCCGGGCGGAGAATCCGCCGGACGCGCCGGGGCATCGTCGGCTCGGGCCCTATGACAGCGCCGAGCAGGCGGCGAACTGGCGTCAGCGCCTGGACGACCGCAACGAGCAGTGGGACGACGAGGACCGCCGCTGGACCGCCGGCCGAGACCGCTGACCAGGGCGCCAACCAGGTGAATCGCGGTGCCGGTGCCGACGATGGTGCCGGTGACGATGGTGCCGGTGACGACGATGGTGGTGGTCAGTCCGGATGGGGGCGGGGGCCGGGGCGCTCGCCGTCCACCTCGGCGGAGCTGGCCAGGCGGAGCTTGCGGGCGGCGCGTTCGTAGAAGGTGGTGTGTCCCAGCCGGACGACCTCGACCGCGCCGGGGCGGGGGTGCAGGGTCATGGTGGCGCCAGAGGTGAGGTGGCCGGCGACGGTGCCGTCGACCTCGACGGCCAGTTGCGCGCTGCCGGACAGGACGTCCAGGGCCAGGCAGTCGTGTACCGACAGGACGATGCCCCGGTTGAACGCCGAGTGCGGCGCCACCGGGGTGACCAGCAGGGCCTCCACGGACGGGCTGACGATCGGGCCGCCCGCGGAGAAGCTGTAGGCGGTGGAGCCGGTCGGGGTGGACACGACGACGGCGTCCGCCGCGTAGCGGACGAACGGCCGGCCGTCCA
Organism: Frankia sp. R82; assembly: GCF_023716925.1. Lineage (GTDB taxonomy): Bacteria > Actinomycetota > Actinomycetes > Frankiales > Frankiaceae > Frankia. The sequence continues at coordinate 7,608 of NZ_JAMQQG010000366.1, read as the reverse complement.
CCCGCAGTTGGACGGCGGCGCTGCCCCCATGGCCGGGGACGCGCACGACGGCCACATCGTTGAACGCGGTCACGGTCGCCGGGCCGATCCGGGCGTCCACGGCGAGGCGAGGCTCGACGGTGTACTCGTGGCGGTCGATCGCGGAGAGCGCGGCCGACAGCTCGGGCACGTCCACTTCGGCGAGGAAGCCCAGGCGACCCAGGTTCACCCCGAGGACGGGGGCCCGTCCGGCGTCGGCCAGGCGCATCGCGCGCAGCATCGTCCCGTCGCCGCCGAGACTCACGAGCAGATCGCTGCGCTCGGCGAGCTGCGCCGACTCGACGGCCACCGCCGCGCAGTGCAGCCGCTCGATCTCTCCGACCACCCCGAGGACCGTCACCTCGCGTGACGCCGCCCAGGTGAGAATCTGCTCGACGGCCAGCGTCGAGTCCCGCCGCGGATGCAGCACCACCCCGACCGTGCGCACAGCCCTCCCCGCCCCGCCCTGCCGCCTGCCGTCCCTGCCGCCTGCCGTCCCTGCTGCCTGTCGCCGACGGAACGGCAGACGTGACCGTTACGCAGGGTACCGATACGCAGGGTACCGATATCCGGTCCATGGCCGGCGGACGTCCTTCAGGGTCCCTGGGATGGGACGTCGAGGCGCGTCCTCGTCCAGCCGGTTAGTCCTGCAAGGTGGGGGCGACGGGCTGCGGTGGCGGCGTCGGCCGTGTCGGCGCGGCGTCGGGCTGCCAGGGGCGTGGCTCGGCCGGAGCGGCGGGCAGCGGTGTGACCAGGGGCAGGCTGTACCAGCCGACATCACGCCACGCGCCGAGCTTGTGCCCGATCCTGGGGTACACGCCGAGCGGGGTGAAACCGACCGCCGTGTGCAACCCGACGCTTGCCGCGTTCGGCAGGGTGATGCCGGCGTAGACGTTCAGATAGCCAAGCGCCCGCAGCTCGGCGAACAGCCGCGCGTACAGCCGCCGCCCGAGCCCCTGCCGGTGAAACGCCGCCGACAGATACACCGACGCATTCACCGACCAGCGATACGCCGCCCGCTCCCCGTGCAGCGCAGCATAGGCATAGCCGACAATGGCCGGCGTGGGCTGGCAGTTTCTGTCGCCGGTGTCGGTGTCGGTGTCGGTGCCGCTGTCGGGCGCGGCTTCGGCGACGAGCCAGGGGAGACGAGGGCCGGCGGCCATCCGGGCCTGCATGGCTTCGACGGTCGGGATCTCCTCTTCGAAGGTCGCCGCCGTCCCGGTGACGAACGGCGCGTACACCGCTCGGACACCCGCGGCATCCGACGCCTGCGCAGCCCTGATCCTGACCATCGCCACCATGCCCTCCGCCCCGACTCCATCCGTGCCGCTGCGCAGCCGCGACCTTCCGAGTCGTCCCGAGCTGTCCCGAGCCGTTCGGAGCCGTCCGTCTGCATTCTCTGAACCGGAGCACGCACCCACCACCGTCGCCGGCCTCAGCGTGGCAGCGATCCGCCACATGCGGAGGGTTGTTCGGGATTTCAGGCCGAGGGTCCCGACGTGCCGGCGCCCGCGCCTCCGTGCCCGCCGCGGCCGGCGCCCGCGCCTCCGCGCCCGGCGACCATTTCGCCAAGTCACGGATTCTTGCCGAGGCGGAGTGAAGATTCCGGTCCGCGGATCCTTCACTAAGCCTCGGCAAGAACGGATCATGGTTTTCGGCTACCCTCGACCGAGCCCTTTTCGTTGCAGGAAGTGGTGTGGGTGACACGGAAGGTGTCGATCGACGGGTGTCGGGGGCGGATGGGCGTGAGGATGTTCTGGCGGGACGTCCACCGGTCTCGGGACGGTCACTCTCCGGCATGTCTGCGCGGGAACGTGATGGCATGCCTGCATCTCGACGGGCCAGGGCCACCGGTGTCGGGCCGGACCCGCGGATCGTGGGGTTGCCACGGTCGACGTCCGCGGCAGGAGGCACGCCGGAGCACGGACAGACCCGATCTGCCTCATGCCGAGGGCTGTTCTGGTTTTGGGGCCCGCTCTGGTTTTAGGGCTCCGCCATGCCGAGCAGCCCTCGGCATGGCCCCGAACGACCCTCGGCATGGTGCCGGACCGGATCGCAGCGTGCGCGATCTGTCACGTCCAGAAGGTTGGTGAATGCTCTGCCTCACCACCTGTGTGGAAGATGAATTTCATTGGCTAAGTGACGATGGGATGTGTCGTCGTGCTGGCCGAGGACATCGCAGTAGGTGCCCCGATGGGAACGGTCAGTGGCGTCGCTGCCGCGAACAGGGCGGCGAGTTCGCTGCGCAGAATGTCCAGGCCGTCCCGGCTTAGGGCCGACTCGGGATGGAACTGCATCCCGATGCAGGCTGGCCCGCGCAGGGCATGCACCGACCCGTCGGCCGGATCGCAGGCCAGCCGGACGGACCCGTACACGCTCCGGTGCAGGTCGGCGCCGGACGTTCCGGAAGCGAGGCCGGCCGGGCCGGCAGCAGCGGCGGCGGTGCGCGTGGCGGTCGTGGCGGTCATGGTGGTCATGGTGTTCGTGGTGGTCATGGCCGTGAAGGACGAGTAGAACCCGACCAGGCGTGGTCGGCCGAACAGATCGATGGTGCGGGCGAGGCCCTGGTGGGGATCGGGGCGTCGGCGCAGGTGGAGGCCGAGGGCGTCGGCGAGTAGCTGGTGGCCCAGACAGACGCCGAACAGCGGTCGACCCGTTGCCAGCCGGCGGCCGACCAGCCGCCGTAGCGCGACCATCTTCGGATCGCCGCTTCGATACGCCGAGGGATCACCCGGGCCCGGCCCGATGATGAGCAGATCCGTCTCCGCGGCCTCGTCATCGCCCGATCGGGCCACCTGCGACCACGGGCGAACGGTGACCAGCAGCCCAAGCGCCCGCAGCTGATGGGCGAGCATCCCGGCGAACGCGTCCTCGGCATCGACGACCAGCGCGGTCCGTCCAACCAGCGGCGATTCCGCGCAACCGTGCGGAGAGCGCTCCGCGGAACCGTGCTGGTGTTCCGCGGAACCGGGATCATGGTGTTCCGTAGAACCGGGATCATGGTGTTCCGCGGAACCGGGGATGAGGGGTTCCGCGGAACCGGACGGGACGGGCTGGGGCGGGGTGGGACGGGACGGGCGGTGGAACCAGAAGGTGGCCAGGTCGGTGTTGCGGCTGGCGAGGGCCGCGGCGACGATCGGGTCGTCGGTCGGGGTGGGCTCGGGGGCGGCGGCGGGGGTAGGCGGGGTGGGGTGCAGGCCGAAGGCGGCGAGCAGGGCGGCGGCCTTGGTGTGGGTCTCGGCGGTTTCGCCGGACGGGGTGGAGTGGCGCACGAGGGTCGCGCCGACGGGCAGGCGCAGCAGGCCGTCGGGGGTGAGCTCGGCGGTGCGGATCAGGATGGGGGCGTCGAGGGTCTGGCGGCCGGTGGCGTCCCGTCCGAGCAGGGCGGCGACGCCGCCGTAGTAGCGCCGGCCGCGCTGTTCGTGGCGGGCGATCACCCGTAGGGCGTTGTGCAGCGGGCTGCCGGTGACGGTCGGGGCGAACATCGTGGCGCGCAGGATGTCGCGGACGTCGGCGTCGCTGCGGCCGCTCAGCAGGTACTCGGTGTGGACGAGGCGGGACATGTGTCTGAGCTGTGGCCCGATGATCCGGGCGCCGTCGACGGTCAGCTGCGACATCATCTTCAGTTCCTCGTCGAGGACCATCGACAGTTCGTCGATCTCCTTCGGATCGGCGAGGAACCGCAGCAGCCGCTCGCGGGCGTCCTGAGCGGCGGTGGCGGTGGCGGTGGCAGCGGTGGCGGTGGACGGGACGCGGTAGGTGCCGCAGATCGGGTTCATGGTGACCTGGCCGCCGACGGCGCTCACGTGGCGTTCGGGGGTCGCGCCCACCAGCGTGCGCCGGCCGGTGTGGAGGAGGAACGTCCAGTACGCGCCGGGCTCGTGGCGCAGGAGATGGTGCAGGGCGGCGAGGGCGGCGGGCAGCGGTGGGCCGTCGACGGTCGCGGTGTACGTCCGGTGCAGCACGAAGTTGGAGCCTTCGCCGCGGCCGATCTCGTCGCGCAGCACCGCGCGGACCTGCTCGGCGTACCGGTCGTCGTCGAGGTCGAACCCGCCGCCGTGCGCCAGGGGCCTGCCGGCAGGCAGAGCCGGCAGGACGGCGAGGGCGGCGGTCAGCGGGACGTGGGTGTGCTCAATGATGCGCAGGGCCTCGAGCGGGCTGCCGTCGTCCACGCAGGGCAGGCCGGCCTCGGTGAGCTGGCGGAACGGGACGACCGCAAGGGTGCGCGGGCCAGCGACGCCAGCGGTACCGGTGGGGTCGGCGGTACCGGTGGGGTCGGCGGTACCGGTGGGGTCGGTGGGGCCGAGCGGCAGGGGCAGGTCGGCCAGGTGTGTGGCGGTGACCAGCTCGCCGCGCAACACCTCCAGCTGGCCGGCATCAGCATCAGCGCCGGCATCAGCGCCGGTATCAGCATCAGCGCCGGTGCCGGCGCGGCGCAGCAGGGCGAACGGGCCGGGATCGTCGCCGGCGATGCTGGCGGCGACAAGACGGTGCAGCAGATCCATGAAAGGTGACCTCGTCGGACGGGACGCGACGGCGCCCACCGGGGCCGAACCGGTGCCCGTTCGGGAGCACGTCCCGGGTGGAGGTGCTCGACCCGAGGTCAGTGCCCGACCGAGGTAACGACAGCGGCCGCCGGAGGGGCGGCCGCGTGCTCGGATGCGGGCTACGCGCGCGTCGGGACGGCCGCCAGGATGACGGCCCGCCACAGACCTCTGCGCGCGAACATGCCTCTACTCTAAGGGATGTGTCCGACGCTGACCCCGGGGCCCAGCTCGCCTGGCAGCGCGGGTTGCCCCGCAAGCGAATGGGCGCGGCCTGTCTGCTGCTCGACGGGCAGGGCCGACTGCTGCTGGTGAAGCCGACCTATCGGCCGGGGTGGGATCTGCCTGGCGGGGTGGTGGAACAGGACGAGTCGCCGTGGACCGCGGCGCGCCGGGAGGTCGGCGAGGAGCTGGGGTTGGTCCGTACCCCCGGGCGGCTGGTGGCGGTGGACTGGGTGCCGCCCTCGCCGCAGCGGACCGAGGGCATGGCCCTGATCTACGACGGCGGCCTGCTCACCGACGAAGATGCCGCCCGCATCCGGCTGCCCGCCGACGAGCTCGGCGCCTGGACGTTCGTCGCCGAAGCGCACCTGGCCGAGTTCACCCCGCCGAGAATCGCCCGCCGCCTGGCCGGCTGCCTCGCCGCCCTGCGCACCGGCACCACCATCTACCTCGAGGACGGCCTACCGCCCGGGTAGGGCCGACCGAGCCCGGGCGGGCGCGCTGGCACCTGTCGGGTAGCTCCGGTGCGCGGCGGTCAGCGTGGTCGTGGCGCCGACGGCGTAGGGCGGGACCTGCGCGGACGCGCCGGGCACCGGGAGCACGACACCGGCGGTGGCACGCAGTGTGCGGTGGCCCGGTCGGGCTGGGCGTCATGCACGTTCTGGCAGCTCCGACAGTATCTGTCGCAGGCATTCGTTCGGGTGTCTGGTCACGTGCTGCCGCCGTCGCTGCGTTTCCGATCAGGTGGGAGTTCCGCATGCCCCAGTCGCGCCAGGTCCCGGGCTCAACCCGCGACGTCGCGGACACCCCGCGGGCGCGGTGGCGGGCCCGCCTGGCCGGACGGTCGGCGCAGGCCCAGTACGACCTGCTTCTGGACACCATCGCGGACACCGTCCGCGAGGTCACCCGGGACACCGCCGGCGAGGGCACCCGCGAGGACACCCGGAAGGCGATGGATCCGCGGGCGCCATGGCGGGCCCTCGGGGTGTACCGCCAGCTCGCCGAACGGCTGCGGGCCGAGCTCGCCGGACGGACCGGCCTGGTCCTGCCGGCCACGCTGCTGTTCGACCTGTCCACCCCGCACGCCCTGGCCGGCCACCTGCGGCACGCGCTGCTGGCCGAACCGGGCCGACCGGCCGCGGCCGGCGCCGTTCGGGATACCGATGCCGTTCGGGATGCCGGCGCTGTCGCGGCGTCCGAGGATCCGGTGGTGATCGTCGGGATGGCCTGCCGGCTGGCGGGGGGCGTCGACTCGCCGCAGGCGCTGTGGGAGCTGGTGCGCGACGGTCGGGACGCCACCGGCGAGCTGCCGGACGACCGCGGCTGGGACCTCGACGCTCTGGACGACGTCGATGCCACACCTGACGTCGGCGGCCCGGATCGGGCGGGGATGTCGTCCACCCGACGGGGCGGGTTCCTGCGGGGGATCGACCGGTTCGACGCGACCTTCTTCGGCATCGGGCCGCGGGAGGCGGCGGCGCTCGACCCGCAGCAGCGGCTCATGCTCGAGACGTCCTGGGAGGCGCTCGAACATGCCGGGATCGACCCGCGGTCGCTGCGCGGCAGCCGCACGGGGGTGTTCACCGGGACGTCCCTGGCCGACTATGGACCGTCCTGGCACGGGGCGCCGACACCGGCGCAGGGCCAGCTGCTCACCGGTACCGCGCCGGGGGTCATCGCCGGCCGCGTCGCCTACACCCTCGGGGTGGAGGGACCCACCCTGGCCGTGGACACCCAGTGCTCCGCGTCGCTGGTCGCCCTGCACCTGGCCGTCGGGTCGCTGCGGGCGGGGGAGTGCACGCTGGCGCTGGCCGGCGGCGTCACCGTCATGTCGACGCCGGGCATCCTCGTGGAGTTCAGCCGCAAGCGTGGTCTTGCCCCGGACGGACGGTGCAAGGCGTTCTCCGCCGACGCCGACGGCACCGGCTGGGCGGACGGCGCGGGCGTCGTGGTGCTCGAACGCCTGTCCGTCGCCCGTCGCCACGGCCACCGGGTGCTGGCCGTCGTGCGGGGCAGCGCGGTGAACTCCGACGGGGCCAGCAACGGGATGACCGCCCCGAACGGACTGTCCCAGCAACGCCTCATCCGCACCGCGCTCGCGAACGCGGGCCTGCGCGCCGCGGACGTCGACGCCGTCGAGGCGCACGGCACCGGCACGGCGCTCGGCGACCCGATCGAGGCGTCCGCGCTGCTGGCCACCTACGGTCAGGACCGCCCGCGCGACCGTCCGCTGCGGCTGGGGTCACTGAAGTCCAACGTCGGCCACAGCCAGGCCGCCGCCGGCGTCTGCGGTGTGATCAAAATGGTGCAGGCGCTGCGGCACGAGCTGCTCCCGCCGACCCTGCACGTGCGCGAACCGTCCCCGCACGTCGACTGGTCCGCCGGTGCGGTCACGCTGCTCACCGAGTCCGCGCCCTGGCCGCGCCGACCGCACGGACGGCCGCGGCGCGCCGGCATCTCCGCGTTCGGCATCTCCGGTACCAACGCCCACGTCCTCATCGAGGAGGCCCCCGCCGAGGACGCACCCGAGGACGCACCCCCCGAGGCGACCATCCCGGCCACCGGGGGCGGCTGTGCGCCGGGACGGCCGGTGGGGGTGGTGCTGTCCGGACGGACCGAGGCGGCACTGCGGGCAGCCGCCGGGCGACTCGCCGCGCACCTGCGGACCCGTCCGGAGCTCGACCTGGTCGACGTCGCCCACACCCTCGCCGGACGGACCCGCTTCGAACACCGGGCCGTGCTGGTCACCACCCCGCCCATCCCGCCCGCCGGGGCGCCCGGCCGTCCGGCCGTGGGCCCACCGCCGCAGCTGGCGCCGCCCCGC
>NZ_JAMQQG010000365.1 GCF_023716925.1 Frankia sp. R82 | reverse complement strand
GCCGATCATCAGCAGCCCGCCAGCTGGCTGATCGAACAGACCCTCCCCGGCCACATCACCTGGACCACCCCCACCGGTGCCCAGCACCACACGCACCCTGACAACTACACAGCGAACTAATCGGCAGCCGAGGCTGGAATGCCCTCAGTTCTCGTCCTCTGGGTCATCCTGCGGAGCGAGAACGGGCGGGAAACCGTGCTGTTCAAGGCGCCGATTGCGGAAGTAGCTGCTGGTGGCGAAACCAAGGCCCAAGCCGGCTACCAGCAGGAACCCGATGGCGATACCGCGCACTGCGGGCTGTCCGGGCAGGAGAGCGAAGACCACCGCGAAGGGCAGTAGAAGGAGCGGCGGGCGCATGGCCTGCCGGAGCCGCCACCCAGGTCCGGTCAGATCATGGGAGACCCAGGCCTTGTACACAGGGGGCAGAGTGCCGCCGACAAGGTAGTGGATTCGTCCGGTCAACGGCGGCCGGCTGGCAATGGGAGCGCTACCGTCCACTGCTGTAGCCGCATCCTGGCCGCTCGCCGTCGAGCTGTCCTCGCTGCCGCTCATACCCGCAGCTTACGAAGCGGCCGGGCGGAGCGAGGACAGCGGACGGCGAACAGGTGGTACTAGTCCTTGATCTCACAAAGGACTGCCCCGCTGGTGACGACCGAGCCGACAGCCGCCGCCAGGTCGGTGATCTTTCCATCACGGTGGGCGTTGATCGGCTGCTCCATCTTCATCGCCTCCAGGACGATGATGAGATCGCCGGTCGCCACCGTGTCGCCCTCGCTGACAGCCACCTTCACAATGGTGCCCTGCATGGGGCTGGTCAGCGCGTCACCGGTGACCTTGGCAGCGGCAGCACCGCGGGCGCGCCGCTTGGGTGCCGCACCCTTTCCGGATCCTGCGGTAGCTGTTGCGGCACCGAGCCCGGCCGGAAGCACCACTTCAAGGCGTTTGCCGCCGACCTCGACGACCACGGCCTGTCGTTCGGGCGCAGTGGTGTCCGCATCGGTGCCACCCGTGAATGCGGGGATGGTGTTGTCGAACTCCGTTTCGATCCAACGGTTATGGATGCGAAACGGCTCCGCTGTGTCGTCTGGGGCGAAGGCTGGATCCCGGACGACGGCGCGGTGGAACGGCAGGGCGGTCGCCATGCCATCGACGACCATCTCATCGAGCGCACGCCGGGCACGCTCGAGGGCTTCCTGCCGTGTGGCACCCGTGATGATGAGCTTGGCGAGGAGCGAGTCGAACGCGCCCCCGATCACGCTGCCGCTCTCGATTCCGGTATCGAGACGAACACCGGGACCGGCCGGGGAAACGAACGAGGTGACGGTGCCGGGTGCGGGTAGGAAGTTACGTCCTGGGTCCTCACCGTTGATCCGGAACTCGAACGAGTGGCCGCGAGGCGCGGGGTCGGTGAAGTCGAGAGCCTCACCCTCGGCGATCCGGAACTGCGCGCGGACCAGGTCGACGCCGGAAACCTCTTCGGTCACCGGGTGCTCCACCTGCAGGCGGGTGTTCACCTCAAGGAAACTGATCATGCCATCGCGAGCGACCAGGAACTCGACGGTGCCAGCGCCCACGTAACCAGCCTTGCGGCAGATTGCCTTTGAGGCGTCGTAGAGCGAGGTGAGCTGCGCTTCTGACAGAAACGGTGCGGGGGCCTCCTCAACCAGCTTCTGGTAGCGCCGCTGCAGCGAGCAGTCGCGGGTACCGACCACGACAACGTTGCCGTGGGTGTCGGCGAGGACCTGGGTCTCCACATGCCGTGGCTGGTCGAGGTAGCGCTCGACGAAGCACTCGCCGCGGCCGAAGGCCGCAACCGCTTCACGCACGGCGCTGTCGAACAGCTCGGGCAGTTCCTCCGTGGTCCACGCGACCTTGAGGCCCCGCCCGCCGCCGCCAAAGGCCGCCTTGATCGCGACCGGCAGACCGTACTGCTTGGCGAACTCGACGACTTCTTCGACACCAGCCACCGGGTCCGCGGTTCCCGGCGCGAGTGGCGCGCCGACTTCCAGGGCGATGTGACGGGCAGCGGTCTTGTCGCCGAGGCGCCGGATGGCCTCGGGCGGCGGGCCAATCCAGGTGAGGCCGGCGGCGATCACGGCCTCGGCGAAGTCGGCGTTCTCGGAAAGGAAGCCGTATCCCGGGTGGACGGCGTCGGCGCCGGACGACTTACATGCGTCCAGAATCTTGTCGATCCGCAGGTAGGAGTCGCCGGGAGTGTTGCCTCCGAGCGCGAAAGCCTCGTCGGCGACACGCACGTGCAGTGCGTCGATGTCCGGCTCCGCATAGACCGCGACGCTGGTGTACCCGGCGTCTCGGCAGGCCCGAGCCACCCGGACCGCAATCTCGCCTCGGTTGGCAATGAGGATCTTACGCACGTTGCTCCCGTCCTCTTCCGGCCTGCCTGATGTTAGGCGACCCGACCCGCCCAGCTCGCTCTTGTTGAACCTTGATGTGATGCCGCAGACATCTCACGTGAGTGGAGCCATCTGGTCACCAACCCGCGCGAGTGCGCACGCCCGGACTCAGCCCGGAACGACGCCAGGCACCTGCTCCGACATGGAGGGGTCCGCGGTGGGCCTGCGTGGGGTCAGCCCATGCGGATCGGACGGGAGGCGGCGGCGGTTCTCCGACGGCTGCCTGGGCTGCCAGAAGTGCCACTACAGCGGCGATCTCCTCCGGGGTGGCGTTTCCACGGATCAGCCGAAGTGTCGGCCGGTCGGGCTGCCCGTCCTGGTCCTGGGCCACGTTCCTCTCCCTGCTCGACGTGAACCGGCGGTGCCGCCGGCGATAGGGGGCCGCGTCGTCGTACCGGTGTTCGGTCCGTGCCGGACGCCGGTACGACGCGGCTCTCGGATACGACGCGACTCTCAGAGCGGAATGTTTCCGTGCTTCTTCGGCGGCAGCGACTCGCGCTTGGTCCGGAGCAGCCGGAGCGCCCGGATGATCTCGCGGCGTGTTTCCGACGGGATGATCACAGCGTCGAGATAGCCACGTTCCGCGGCGATGTACGGGGTGGCGAAGTGATCGGTGTAGTGCTCGATCAGTTCGGCCCGGCGGGCGTCCGGCGACTCGGACTTGGCCAGTTCGCGGCGGTAGATGATGTTGACGGCGCCGCGTGCACCCATGACCGCGATCTCGGCGGTCGGCCAGGCCAGGTTGATGTCGGCCCGCAGGTGCTTGGAGCCCATGACATCGTAGGCGCCGCCGTAGGCCTTGCGAGTGATGACGGTGACCTTGGGTACCGTCGCTTCCGCATAGGCGTAGATCAGCTTCGCGCCGCGGCGGATGATTCCGTTCCACTCCTGGGATGTACCCGGCAGGAAGCCCGGCACATCGACGAGGGTGAGTACCGGAATGTTGAACGCGTCGCAGGTGCGGACGAAACGGGCGGCCTTCTCGCTGGCGTCGATGTCCAGGGTGCCGGCGAACTGCATCGGCTGGTTGGCCACCACGCCGACCGAACGGCCGTCGATCCGGCCGAAGCCGACGATCAGGTTCTGCGCGAACTGCGCGTGGACCTCGAGGAAGTCGCCGTCGTCGGTGAGCCGCTCGATGATCTGGTGCATGTCGTACGGAGTGTTGGGCGAGTCCGGAATGAACGTGTCGAGATCCGGGTCGATCTCCCCGTCCAGGTCGTCCACCGAGTCGTAGATCGGGGCGTCCTCGAGGTTGTTCGAGGGGAGATACGACAGCAGGGCCCGGGCCAGCTCGAGGCATTCGGCCTCGTCCGCGGACTGGAAATGGGCGACGCCGCTGCGCGAGTTGTGGGTGGTGGCTCCGCCGAGCTCCTCCATCCCGACGTCCTCGCCGGTGACCTCCTTGATGACGTCCGGGCCGGTGATGAACATGTGGCTCGTCTGGTCGACCATCAGGGTGAAGTCGGTGATCGCGGGGGAGTACACCGCGCCACCCGCGCACGGGCCCATGATCAGGGAGAGCTGGGGAACGACACCCGATGCCATGACGTTGCGGTAGAAGATCTCGCCGTACAGGCCGAGGGAGACGACCCCCTCCTGGATGCGGGCGCCGCCGGAGTCGTTGAGGCCCACCACCGGCGAGCCGGTCTTGAGTGCCAGATCCATGATCTTGACGATTTTCTCGCCGAAGACCTCACCAAGGCTGCCGCCGAAGACGGTGAAGTCCTGACTGAACACGCAGACCTGCCGACCGTCGACCGTGCCGTAGCCGGTGACGACACCGTCCCCGTACGGACGGTTGGCCTGGACGTCGAAATCATGCGCCCGGTGACGGGCGAAGGCATCGGTCTCGACGAATGAGCCGGGATCAAGGAATGCCTCGATCCGCTCACGTGCCGTCATTTTGCCCTTGGCATGCTGCGCATCCACGGCCCGCTGGGATCCAGCGTGGACAGCCTCGTCGTTCACGCGCCGCAGTTGAGCAAGTCGCCCTGCGGTGGTGTGCGGGTCGGGAGCGGAATCCTCAGCGGACGCGGGAAGAGCCATAGGCCGCAGCGTACGACCCCTGTGTGCCCACGCGCTGGAGACATGTGGAGTTGATCTCATCGATTGAGCGCCTACGGCCTGACCAGGGCCGTCTGGCCGTATCGCGCGTCACAGTGTGAGCGATGTGCTGGTGCGTCGTCGCAGATCTGCTCGCAGACTGGCCGGTTGCCGGCACCGTCGGTCGGGGGGCGCGGGGCGCTGGCACCGGGGTATGTGGTGGTCCACGGGGCGCAGCGTGCCTGCTTCTGTCAGGCTGTCCCGGTGCACCTGCCTTCGGATGCGGTCTGCCCTGGTATTGCCATCGACGTGCAGGTCGCTGATTCGAGGACGGCCGATGCTCGGGTGGCCGATGCGAGGAGGGCCGACCTGGACGCGACCGGCGCGCGGGTGCCGGGTGCGGGCCAGGACCGTCCGTTGTTGGACGCGGCCCGTCTGGCGGATCTCCTCGCCACCGCCAGAACCGGTTACCGCCTCACGGTCCTGCCCGAGGTCGACTCCACGAACGCCGCGCTGGCACGGGCCGCCCGCGCGGACACGACCACCATGGTGGCCGCCACCGCGGAGCTTGAGGAAATGGCTCGCCGTTGGCGGGCGGCGGACGGGCCGCGCGGTCAGGTGCTTGTCGCCGAGCGGCAGTCGGCGGGTCGCGGCCGACTCGACCGCAGCTGGGAGTCGCGGGTGGGCGCCGGGCTCACCGTCTCGCTGCTGGTGCGGCTGACGGTCGAGACGGCGCTGCTGGGATGGTTGCCGATGGTGGTGGGCACCTCGCTGGTGTCGACCGTGCGGCGGGTGACCGGCGTGCCGGCCGTGCTCAAATGGCCCAACGACCTGCTCGTTGACGGTGCGAAACTCGCCGGCATCCTGGTGGAGCTGGTGCCCGTCCCCGCGTCGGCGCCCTCCGTGGTGATCGGATTTGGGCTGAATGTCCATGCGGAACGGGACGAGCTGCCGCAACGATCCACCAGCCTGCGCCTGTGCGGCGCCCACCCCGCCGTGCTGGATCGCACCGCGCTGCTCGCGGAGCTGCTGGCCGACCTGGCCGGGGCCCTGACGCGATGGGAGCGGGACCCGCGGACGGCCCGCGCCGACTACCTGGCCGTGTGCTCCACGATCGGGCGACAGGTGCGGGTCGAACTGCCCGGCGGGCAGTCCCACCTCGGTACGGCGACGGATGTGGATGCCGAGGGACGCCTGGTGGTTGACGGGCGCGCCTTCAGCGCAGGGGATGTCATCCACCTGCGCTGAGCGGGATCCCCTGCGCAGGCTCACAGCACGGACGCACGGCACAGGGTCGCCACGGGGCAGGCACCAGCACGCCGACGGCCGAGGGTGACGTCCTAGCAGGGCCGCGTGTGGTCTGACCGGGACAGGTGCGACGATCGTCGTTGTGGCGTTCCCCGACGATATCCTTACCCCGGACGAAGAGGTGGTCGTCCACCTCCATCCGCACTGGGTCAGCCTGGTCGGTCCGGCACTGTGTACGGTGGCGGCCCTGCTTTTCGCGGTGCTCGGCGTTTTCTTCGCCCCTGGCGGGATGGTCCAGAAACCCATCCAGTACCTGGTGCTGATCGTGGCGCTGGGCGCTATCGGCTATCTGGGCGTGCTGCCCTGGCTACGGCAGCTGACCACGCACTACGTCATCACGAACCAACGGCTGGTGGTGCGGGAGGGTCTGCTCACCCGGGTCGGGCGCGATGTCCCGCTGGCCTGGCTCGTCGGCGCGACCATCCAGCAGAGCCTGTTCGAGCAGTGGGTGGGCTCGGGCCGTCTCGTTGTCGAGACGGCCGGCCAGCGGGGCAGGATCACATTGTCCTGCATGCCGCACGTCGAACGCATGCAGGAGACGCTGGCCGAACTCGCCGCCCCCTATCAAAACCGCGGGCCGGCGGATCGGCCCCGGCGCGGGGGATGAACCGGCGGCGACCTGCTGCTGGCAGGCCACAGGCCTGAATGGCCCGCATCCTGGCCTGTGGCGGGTGGGCGGGCGGGTGCGGGCGTGGCTCAGATCGGGTCGTAGCTGCGCCACCAGGCCATGAACTGGTCGGCGTCGGGTTGTTCGGCGGCGAAGCCGACCAGAGAGTCGTCCACCGTCCAGTAGACCGTGAAATGGCCGGGGGTGACCCGGCAGACGAAGGTCCCGCGGCGGTGGGAGCTGTGCGTCCAGCGTTCGACGCCGCTGCGACCGTCGGCACAGCCGCCGGCACCGGACTCGGCGAGTCCGGCAGAACGCCTGCGTAGGTCGGACTGCAGGGCGTCGGCGGACGCGAACCTGACGACGGACAGCTGTTGGGGCGCGCTTGCCGCGGTCGCGCTGCCCGGCGTGCAGCTCACCGTGGCCACCACACCGTCCCCGTCACGTGGTGCCGAGTGACAGGCGGTGGCGGCAAAGGGCCGCAGAGCCGCTACGAGATCGGCGTCGGCCGGGTCCAGGGTCGGGGTCGATGCGGCGACCGAACCGTCCGATGTCGTACCGGTGCGGGGGGCAACCGAACGCGTTGCGGTGGCTGCACCGTCGTGGTCACCGTCCGAATGCCCGCTGCCTGCGATGCCGATGGCGAGACCGGCCACCGCGAGGACGAGGACGGCCAGTGCCGCGCCAAGGACCACCCGTCGCCGGACACCGGGCCGCGCGCCATGGCCGGCGCCGGTATGACCACTGGGGTCGGCACCGAGATCGGGATCGGATGGACGGACGCCGGCGTCCTCGTCGTCGTGCATCTAGCGGCGCAGCGGGTCGAACGAGTGCCACCACACGTTGAGCCGGGCCGCGTCCGAGTCGTCGACGGAGAACGCGACCAGCTGGCTGTCGGAGGTCCAGAACTCGTAGAAGTGGTTGGCGAAGAAGTAGCAGAGGCGGGTGCCGCCCGCCTTGTCCGTCGGGGACGTCCACCGCTCCGAACTCTGCTGACCGTCGTCGCAGGCTCCCTCGTCGGAGTAGAACGCCTCGCGGGCACCGATCTGCCGGTCGAGCGCCGACCGGTTGGGGAAGTGGAACGCGGACACCTGTCGGTCACCGGAGGCGGCCCGGCAGATGAGGGTGGCATCAGCGTAGGCGCTGTCGCTGCGGGTTGGCGCAGTGCAGCCGGTCAGTACCGCGGGATTGAGCAAGGCCCGCAACGCCTCACGGGCATCACCGACCGGACGCCCGCCAGGACTCGCCGTCGCAGTGGTCGGCGCTGCCCCCACGCTCGGTGTGTCGGTGGAGTCCCCGCCGGAGAAGGCAAGGATCCCGAAGAGAAGCACGAGGGCGAGTAGCACGCCGGTGCCGGCGAACAGCAGCCGTCGGTCAACGAGGATCTTGTTGCGATCGGCCCGGTCCGCGGCGCCTGATTGTGGTGTCAGGCTGCCGTCGGGCGGCTCCGTGGATCCGAACGGACCACCGGGCGCGAGCGGGGTCGGCGCAGCGGGCAGTCCCGGCAGCAGCCCGGGGAGCATGTCCTGGAGGTCGGGGTCGGAATCCGGGTCGGAATCCGGGTCGGAATCGGGGGCGGGCCGCGTTGGATACGCAACCGGATGGCCGGACAGGCCTGGGGCCTCGCGGTCCGGCACCACCGGCAGCGGAAGGCTGGTGAAGTTCCACTCTTTGCCCTGCTCGGCTGCGCCGCCCGACGGCCTCGACGGGATCGATGGCGCTGGGGACCCCGACGGCCGTGACGGGAACGGTGGGATCGAGGCGGGTGGGGTGGGCCGTCCCGCGACGGGCGGCGGCGAGACCGGCGGCGCGGAGGCCATCGTCACCGGCGGTGGAGTCAGCCGGTAGGTGAGATCATCGTCGTCTGCTCTGGCGGCTGGGCCGCCGCGGGCGATGCCGATGGCGGACGTCGTACCAGGCTGCGGCGGTGCGCTGCCCGCAGGTGAAACCGGCGGGGCGCCTGCGGCCTGCGACGGATGGCTGGGCGGCGCGTAGTACAGGGGACCAGGTGGCCCGGCGAGCGAACCTGGGCCGCCTGAGGGCGCGGGCTGCCCCGATCCGCCGGGCGGACCGGGCGGGAAGGGCATCCCTGGAACGCCCCGCGGGCCGGCCTGTGACAGCAGCGAATCCGGTGCGCCGGGTGGGCCGGGCGGCACCGGTCGTCCCGATGCTCCTGGTGACGTGTGCGCCCCAGGCGTGCCGGGCGGCATCGGTGGACGGGACGGCATCGGCCCGGGCGGTGCCATCGGGACCATCGGCACCGGGGGCACCTGTGGTCCGGACGGCATCCCGGGCGCCGAAGACGGAGACTGCCATCCCGGTGGGAGTGGGGGCGCGGACGGGGCCATGGGGCCGCCGGGGTGCGGCGGGCCGCCGTAAGAACCGGGCTGGGCGCTGTAGGGACCGGGTGGGCCAGGCGGCCCACCGTACGGACCAGGCTGACCACTGGTCCGGCCCGGCGGCCTGCCGTACGGACCGGGTTGCCCACCGGGCTGCCCGCCGGGCGGGCCGGGCGGACCGCCGAGCCAGGGCGGC
>NZ_JAMQQG010000009.1 GCF_023716925.1 Frankia sp. R82 | reverse complement strand
GTTTCGTTGGTGTCAGCCTGATCGGGCGACACAACAACGGCGGATGAATAGTCGGTGGTAGAGCGGCCGGGAGATGGAAGGGCAGGCTGCCACCGCGCTCCCCCACGCTCAGGCCGCCCGCGGCCAGCTCCAGCTCGGCCAGGTGCGCGAGCACGTCGTTGGCCTGGGCGTGGGCCTGGCCGATCGCGACACTCTGGTGGGCGACCGAGGTGATCGCGTCGGTGAACCGCGGGTCGTCGCGGCCGGTGCGCTGATAGTCGTGCAGGGCGTCGACGAGTCGGCTGGCGACGTCGAGCTGCCCGGACAGGTACACCGAGTGCAGACTCACCTGCTGCGCCAGCACGTCCGCCGGGCCGGCCGATCCGGCCGGTTCGGCGCTGGCGCCGGTCGGGACGGTCACGGTCGCACCGGCGGGGACCGGGGAACCGGTCTGGAACTGACCTGCGCCGTTCACCGAGCCTCCGTTGCGTGCTGCATGGTCGACCGAGGCGCCGTGGGCGGACCCGCCGCCTGCCACCAGGCCGTTCGGGGTCCTGCCGGCTGTCTCGTGGCCGTTCGGCGTCGCGCCGTGGGCGGCTGATCCGTTCGCGGCAAAACCGTTCGGCGTCGCACCGTTCGGCGTCGCACCGTTCGGGACGGTCCCATTCGGAACAGCGCCGTTCGGCGTCGCGCCGTTCGGGACAGCGCCGTTCGTGGTGAGGGCGGCGGCACCGACCGTGGCCAGAACGGGGGTGGGGGCCGTCTGGACGGCAGCGCCGATGATGGTGTATTCGCTGGCCAGCGCCGTCGCGTAGGCGTCGCGGCGGGCCGGCGGGGTGTACTCGGGGGCGGACAGGGTGATCGTCGGACCCTTCGACACCGCAACCTCGGGGACGTCCGCCTGGTAGCGGTTGAGCCCGGTCAGCGGGGCGCCGAGGACGGCGAGCTGGACGGCGGCCGCCTTGAGTGCGACGTCGCTGTCGCCGAGCGGGCCGGCATCGGTGGGGATGGCGACGACGTCCGCGTCGGGCAGGATCTGGCGGACCAGCCGGGTGAGCACCTGCTTGGGTCCGAACTCGACGAACACGGTGGCCCCGGCGGCGTGCGCGGCCCGCACGGCGCCGACGAACTCGACCGGCTCGAGCAGCTGACGGGCGAGCACCGCGGCGTTCGCGGCCGGGTCCGGCCCGTAGCTGGCACCGTCGGTGTTCGGGTAGACGGGGGCCTTCGGCTCGGTGACGGGAGTCGCCGCGAGCGCGGCGGCGAACCGGTCGACGGCGTGCGCGACGTAGCGGGTGTGGAAGGCGGCCGACACCGGCAGCGGACGGACATCCAGGCCGTCCTCGGCGCAGCGGCGGACGAACGCCGCCACCGCGTCGCTCGGTCCGCCGACGACGACCTGCTCGGGGGCGTTGTGGTTGCAGATGACGACATCGGGATGCTCGGCGAGCAGCGCGGTGACCCGCTCCCGCCCGGCCGGCACCGCCGCCATGCTGCCCGTCTCGACGGCCTCGGCGTCCTCGGCGCCGGTGGCATCCGGGGTGGGCGGGGCCATGGCCCGGCCGCGTTCGCGGGCGAGACGGAAATAGCCCTCGGCGTCGACGGCACCGGCGGCGTGCAGCGCGGTGAGCTCGCCGAAGCTGTGACCGAGGTAGCCGACCGGGTCCAGGCCGAGTTCCCGCAGGTAGCGCAGCTGCCCGACGGACAGTGCACCGATCGCCGGCTGGGCGTGCTCGGTGGCCCGCAGCTCCACCTCCTGGCGCTGGCGCTCGGCGGCGTCGAACACCGGCGGGGGGAACACGACGGCCCCCAGGCGTCGGGCGGCCCCGTCGAAGGCGGCGTTCGCCTCGTCGAAGGCGGTACCGACCGGCGGCACGTTCACCGCGGCCTCGAGCCCCATGTCCAGGTACTGGCTGCCCTGGCCGGCGAACAGCGCCGCCACGGCGAGGTTCTGCTGCGCCGCGGCCCGGAAGTGAACGCCGCGTGGGTGCGACCATTCAGTGGCTTCGGGGGCGCGTTCGAGCTGGGCGATCGCGAGTTCACGCAGGTCCGCGGCGCTCTCGTCATCGCGGGCGGCGAAGCCGAGCCGGGCGTGGGTGGCCGGGATCGGCTCGCCGGCGTCCGCGGCGGTGCCGGGTGCCTCGGCGCGCAGCAGCTCGAGCAGGGCGGCGGTGTCGGGGGCGTGCCACAGGTGGGCGGTCGCGGTGCGGTGCAGCACGCGCAGGTCGGTGCGGTCGCCGGTGTACTCCTCGAGCACGACGTGGAAGTTCGTGCCGCCGAAACCCATCGCCGAGGCGGCGGCGCGGCGCACCGGGCGGTGCGGGTCGCGGATCCACGGCCGGTTGGCGATGTTGATGTAGAAGGGGGCGTCGCCGAAGTCGACGGCGCTGTTCGGCCGGTCGACGTTGATCGTCGGCGGCAGCACCTTGTGGTAAAGGCCGAGGGCGAGCTTCATCAGGCTGGCGGTGCCGGCGGCGCCCTTGGTGTGGCCGATCTGCGACTTGACGCTGCCGAGCGCGGCGAACTGCGTCTCCTTGCTCGCGTCACGCAGCAGGTCGCCCAGCGCGGTGAGCTCGGTGCGGTCGCCGACGGCGGTGCCGGTGGCGTGCGCCTCGAACAGTTCCACGGAGTCCGGGCTGCACTCGGCGTCGGTGTAGGCGCGGTCGAGGGCGACCCGCTGGCCCTCGGCCCGCGGCGCGTAGATGCTCTTGTGCCGACCGTCGGACGAGGAACCGAGGCCGCGGATGACGGCGTAGATCCGGTTGCCGTCGCGTTCGGCGTCGGCGAGGCGGCGCAGCGCCAGCATGCCGATGCCCTCGCCGAGCAGCGTGCCGTCCGCGTCGTCGGAGAACGGGCTGATCGTGCCGGACTTCGACAGGGCCTGCACCTTGGAGAAGCACATGTAGATGAAGATCGTGTTCTCGGTGTCGACGCCACCGGTGATCATCGTGTCGGCCCGGCCATCGAGGAGTTCGGCGATCGCCAGGCGCACCGCGGACAGCGAGGCGGCGCACGCCGCGTCCACCGTGGTGTTCAGGCCGCCGAGGTCCAGGCGGTTCGCGACCCGGCCGGCGACGACGTTCGCGAGCAGACCGGGGAAGGAGTTCTCCTCCCACGGCGCGTACGCGGCGGTGTAGCGGCGGACGATCTCGTCGGCGTCGGCGTCGGTCAGCCCGGTGCTGCGGGCGGCCTCGCGCAGCACCGGGGTGGACAGCCGGGCGGCCAGCGGGTGCATCAGCGGGACGGGACCGGTGGTGCCGAGCACCACGCCGGTGCGTCCGGAGTCGTACCAGTCGGCGTCGCGGCCGGCGGTGTCCCGGGCGCCGGCGTCGCGCAGCAGGTCCCGGGCGACACCGAGGCTCAGCGTCTGCATGGTGCTGGTGACCTCGAGCTGGTTCGGCGGCAGGCCGAACTCCAGCGGGCTGAACTCGACGTCCGGGATGAACGCGCCGCGGCGCGAGTAGGTGCGGTCCGGGGCGGCGGGGTCGGCGTCGTAGTAGTCGTCGAGGTCCCAGCGGGAGGCGGGGACCTCGCTGGTGCAGTCGGCGCCGTCGACGACGTTCTGCCAGTACTCGCGGTGGTTACGGGCCATCGGGAACAGGCCCGACATACCCACGATCGCGATCGGGTTACGGGCGAGCCGCCGGGAGTCCAGATCGACAGGCGCGGTAGGGCGCGCGGGCTTGGTCACGAAGGTCCCTTCTCAGGGCCGGCAACGGGGGTGGCCGGGCGGAGGGGCGCGAAGATCGCGGACAGGCCGTGGGGGCGGCCGTCAGGCAGAAGGCAGGCGGGAACAGGCAGGCGAAAACAGGCAGGCGGGAATCAGACCGGTGCCGTCAGGCCGTGGAGGCCAGGGGCCCGGGGGGGGAGGGGAGGCCGTCAGGCGGCGGTGAGCCAGGAGGCGCGCTCGACGAGGTCCGCCATGTCGTCGGCGAACCGGCTGTGGCCGCCGGTGTTCGGGTGCAGACCGTCGGCACTCCACAGCGCCCGACCGGACCAGTCGGCGTCGGCGGCGATGTCCAGGTGCAGCGTGTGGGTCGCCGCACACACCTCGCGCAGCACCTCGTTGGCGTAGGCGAACCGCTCGCGCAGCAGGCCGCGGAACTCCTCCGGCAGCGGCAGGTTCGCCGGGATGTCGGGGTAACTGGCGGTGAACACGGTGGTGTCCAGGCCCGACAGCGACTCGAAGATGGTCCGCAGGTTCGCGGTGAACCGGTCCGGCGCGTAGTCCTGGACCAGGTCGTTGACGCCGACGATGACGCCGATCAGCGGCGACTTGCGGGCCAGCGCCTGGTGCAGCTGGGTGTCGACGACGACCTGGGTGGTCGCCTGGTAGGCACCGAGGTTGCGGGTCTCCCGGGGGGAGACGCCCATCCGCCGGGCGAACCGGCGGGCCCAGCCGATGTAGGAACCGTCGGTGGCGACGTCGCCGCGGCCCTCGACGAAGCTGTCACCAAGAGCGGTGAACCGTGCTGCGGGCATTGTTCGTCTCCCCTTTCGAAGGCCGCGAAGCGACGCGCTGTTGACGTGCCGTTGACGTGCTGTTCAGGACCGGGTGGTGATCCGACGGTCGACCGGGAAGTCGACCTCCTCGTAGAGCTTCTCGAGGTTGGACGGGGCGAAGAACTCCTCGCCGGGAATACCACCGGCGATGAGACCGAAGAACTTCGTGGTGTATTCCGGGCTCAGGCTGGTGGCCCGGAAGACCGAGTCGTAGTAGGGGGTCAGGCTCAGTTCCGCGATGCTGCAGGTGAGCTCGAACGTGCCGTTGCTCTCGGCATCCCGGATCTTCACGTACTCCGCAACCGCCTCGTCGACCGGGCGGGCACCGGAAAGGCCCTCGTGCAGCTTCTCGGCGAGTACCTCGGTGTACTTCAGGGCGTCGGTGATGCCCCAGCCGGTGAAGGGGTCCTTGTGGTAGCCGGCGTCGCCGACCAGGGCCCAGCCGGGCCCGGCGGAACGGCGGTAGAAGTTGTCCGGGTAGGACATCGCCCGGAAGTTCTCCTCACGCTTTCCACGGGCCCGCAGGTCCTCGCCGAGCTCCGGCACGATCTGGTCGAAGATCTCCTGGAAGCTGCCGTCGATGTCGGCGCGGAACTCCCGCATCCGCTCGCGGCGGCGCATGACGGCCAGCAGCATGTTGCCGTCGTGCGTGGGCCAGGCGCCGAACTGCTGCTCGCCGAAACCGGTGCGGTGGTGGAAGGGCCAGTCCAGGCCGCTGAAGTAGGAGTAGTACACGAAGCAGGCAGCCGGCACGGACCGGTAGATCTCGGCTCCGACCAGGTTCGCCACGGTGGAGTTGCGGCCGTCGGCGCCCACCACGAACGGGGCGCGGAAAACCTGCTCGGGACCGTCGCCCACCCGGCCGCGCACACCGGCGGCCCGTCCGTCGTCGAAGACGACCTCGGTGACGGTGAAACCCTCGAGCACCTCGGCGCCGGCCTTGCGGGCCTCGTCGACGAGAATCTCGTCGAGGACGGTCCGCCGCGGCGAGTAGACCTCGGTGATCCCGTCGATCGGGTCGGCGAAACCCTGGAGAAAGATATCGGTGTAGGAGAAGGTAAGGTGCCGCATCGGCGGCACACCGGTGGCGACGAGTCGGTCCAGAATTCCCCAGGACTTGAGCCGCGAAAGGCCCGCCTGGTGAATGTAGTGGGTGGAGACGGTGTCACTGGGGAAAGTGGCACGGTCGACCACGAGAACCTTGTGGCCCTGCCGCGCGAGCAGCATCGCCAGCGGCGATCCGGCGCAGCGTGCGCCCACCACGATAACGTCGTACATCTGCGGTTCCTCCCGTCGTCGTCCGGCGGCGGCCGGCTGTACGGTGTTCCCCTCGGGTGCGCACGGATCCTGCTCGGTCACGGATCCGGCGCGGGTGGAGAGACGTTCTTCTCGGCCTCGGTTGTCATCGTGCTGATCGGACGGAGATAAATCCACCTGGCCGGTGGACATCTCATCGGCCGATAAGACCGCGCAATCGAGTGGTCGACATCACTGGTAAATAGTTTCGATCGCCGCGGTGAAATCCCGTTCGATGGTCGCGCGGCGCAGCTTCAACGACGGGGTGAGCTGCCCGGCGGCGACGGCGAAGTCGGGCTCGACCACCCGGAACTGGCGGATCGACTCGGCCCGTGACACCAGGCTGTTGGCATCGTCGACGGCGACCTGGAGCTCGGCGAGCAGCCGCGGATGCTCGAGATGTGCCACCGGCTGCCCCGGTGCCTCGGAGTCGACGGGCACGCCGTTGGCCTGCGCCCAGGCGGCGAACGGGACGGGGTCCAGGGTGATCAGCGCCGAGACGAACGACCGCCCCTCCCCGAGGACGATGCAGTTGCTCACCAGCGGGTGCAGGCGGACCCGGTCCTCCAACGGCGTCGGCGCGACGTTCTTGCCGCTGGCCGTCACCAGGATCTCCTTGCGGCGCCCGGTGATGACCAGATAGCCGTCATCGTCGAGACGGCCGATGTCGCCGGTGTGCAGAAAGCGCTCCTCGGCCGGCCCGGTGGCGTCCCGGCCGACGGCGCGCTGCTGACCCGACCAGTACCCGGGTGAGACGTTCGGCCCGGCCACCAGCACCTCACCGTCGTCGGCGATGGCGACGGTGACCCCGGGGATCGGACGTCCGACGGTCGAGCGGCGGTTCGTCCCCGGCGCGTTCACCGTGACCGCCGTCGCGGCCTCGGTGAGCCCGTAGCAGTTCAGGACGGTGACTCCGGCGCTGGCGTAGAACGCCGCGGTGGTGTCGTCCAGGGACGCGCCGCCGGAGATGACATGGGTGAGCCGGCCACCGAGCGCGCCGGCGACCTCGTCGTGGGCCAGGTCGCGCACCCGCTTGCGAATCTTCTCCAGCGCGTACGGGACCAGGCACAGCATCGTCGGACGCAGCTGCGCCAGCGCGCCGACGAGCTCGGGGATGCCCGGCAGCAGCACCGTGCGGGTGCCGGCGTACAGGCAGGCGAACAGGACCGTCTGGCCGAACACGTGCGCCAGCGGCAGGCCGAGCGCGGTGGTGGCCTGGGCGCCGTCGGCATCCACCCGGAACAGGTCGCCGGTCTGCTCGACGGTGCCGGCCGAGGAGGCCCAGATGTTGCGGTGGGTGAGCATGCAGCCCTTGGGCAGGCCGGTCGTACCCGACGTGTAGATGATCATTGCCAGGTCGTCCGCACGGACCTTGCCGCCACGCTGGGCGAACTCGTCGCCGAACCGGTCGTCCCCGGCCGGCTCGGCGGGGTCGGCTGCCACCCAGCCGTCCACCTCGGGCAGGGGCCACACCGGGTGCCGCAGTCCGGAGCCGGCGGCCTCGGTGACCAGATCGACCTGTTCCTCGGACTCGGCGAACGCCCAGTTCGCGCCCGAGTCGGCGAGGATGTGGCGAACCTGCGCCGCGGACGCCGTCGGATAGACCGGGACGATCACCGCGCCGAGGCCGAGCGCGGCCAGGCTCAGCAGCGCCCACGGATAGCTCGTCCGCCCCATGATCGCGACCCGGTCGCCCGGTTCGACGCCCGCGATGAGCAGGTGCGCGGCGACGGTGCGGGCCTGGTGGACAAGCTGACGACCGGTGATTTCCCCCGGCTCGCCGGCGGGGACGTCCGCCCGGACGAACACCGTCCGCTCGGGATACGTCCGGGCGCCCTGTTCGACCGCGGACCAGATTCCCTGGTCATCGGGCAGGATGACAGCACCGTCCGTGCTGGATTTCGGCACGTTCCCTCACCTTCCTGCATAGCACGGAAGCCGTAGCACCGCATTTCAGGGTGAAACACGGCCAGGATTCCACCAGCAAGTGTGGAATTACACCGATGAGCCAGCAAGGCGATTTATTCGATTGATACGAGCGGTCGTTTCTTCCTATCGCCGCGCCCGGACCTCGGGGGCCCGGTAGGTTGGAATCTGGAATGGCCGTGACGCCTCGACGTACTCGAGGAAAAGGTCGACCAGCGGCGCGTCGTTCGCCGCCCGCCAGACGACGTAGAGGTCGAGGGTGGGCACCGGGTCGTACAGCTGGACGGGGGTGGGCCGCGGCCCGCCGACCGCCGAGCCGATGTGCAGGCCACGGGACACCGATGCGAACCCGACCAGGGGTTTCACCGACACGACGATCGCCGTCGCACTCGGATCGTCGACCTCGTGGGCGACCGTCAGGGTGATGCCGCTGGCCTCGGCGGCGGCGTGAATCGCGTCGTACATGGCCGGGCTCTTCTCCCGGGCGAACAGCACGCACTGCTGGCGGGCGAGCTCGCCGAAGGCAATGCCGCCACGCCCCGCCCACATGTGGGCGTTGCCGACCACCGCGACCAGCGGCACCCGGAACAACCGGCGGGAGGCGAACTCCGGCGACGACGGACGGCCGTACACGATGGCGACGTCCAGCTCGCCGGAGGCGAGCCCCGCGAGCTGCGGCCCGGTGCGCTGCTCGACCAGGCTCACACTGACATCGGGATAGTCCGTGGCCATCTTCGCCATGGCCACCGGAACGACGTGCTGACCGCCGGGGAAATTGAACCCGACCCGCACGACCCCGGTACGCCCAGCGGCGACCTCGCGAGCGGTGTGCGTGGCCTTGTTCATCTGGGAAATAATGGACCGGGCCTCGGCCTCGAAAGCCCTTCCGGCTGCCGTGAGCCGAACGTCGTGGGACGTCCGGGCGACGAGCTCGACACCGAGATTACGTTCGAGTCGCTGCAGCTGCTGACTCAGCGACGGCTGGGACAGATGTAGGCGAGCGGCTGCGCGACCGAAATGCAGCTCCTCTGCGATCGCCAGAAAGGACACCAGATGCCGCAACTCCATGGCCACCTCCACAGGGGCATCGAGCTTCAGCGTAACGGTGCCGACTAACCCCCGGTGAACCGCACCTTCCCACCACGGGTCTCCACAGTGGCGAACGTCTGCTTCGCAGCGTGTCTCCCACCACATCCATACAGCACGCTACTGATTCACTACCCATTCACAACACCGCTGTCGGGAGCAGCTGTACCCGAAGCTCCTGGATGCCGCGCACGATCAGGTTCGGCCGGTAGGGCGGGGTGTCGACCACCGGAATCATGCTCGGTGCCCGGCGGGCGAGCTCTCGCAGCAGAAGTTCCACTTCGAGACGCACCATCGGCGCACCGATGCAGTAGTGATGCCCACGGCCGAAGCCGAGATGGCGCGGCACCCGCGCCCCACCCGCGTAGCGGGTGAAGTCGAGTCGGTCCGGGTCGTCGTAGACCGTTGCGTCCCGGTTCGCCCCGGCCAGCAGGATGATCACACCGTCGCCCTCGGTGAACCGCTCCCCCGAGACCTCGGTGTCACGCACCGCCCGGCGGGTGGTCAGGTGCGACGGGGTGCTGTAGCGCATGAGCTCGTCGACGGCGGGGCCGGCCAGATCCGGATTGGCCTGCAATGCGGCGTACTGGTCGGGATGGCGGATCAGGTTGTCGAACATGCTCGAGATCAGGCTGACCGTCGTCTCGTGTCCGGCGACAAGCAGGACGACCAGGGTCGCGAGCATCTCGTCGCCGGTCAGCCGGTCGCCCTCGGCTTCGGCGAGCGCGAGTGCACTGACCAGGTCGTCGGCGGGCTCGGCTCGGCGGCGCGCGGTGAGCTCGGTGAAGTACGCGCGGATCGCCCGCGCCGAGCGCTGCCGGTTGTCGACCTCGGCCGGGCTCAGCAGGACGTCCGGGTCCAGCCCCCGAGCCAGCCCGTGCGACCAGGAACGCACCATTGCATGATCGGCCGCTGGCACACCCATCAGCTCGGCGACCATCGTCAGTGGCAACGGATAGGCGATCGCCTCGACCAGGTCCACCTCACCGGCGACGATTGCCGCGTCCACCAGTTCGGTGACCAGCTCCCGGGCCCGGACCCGCATCGCCTCGATCCGCCGGCCGCTGAACGCCTTGCTGACCAGCCGCCGGATGCGGGTGTGGTCCGGCGGCTCCATCCACAGAAAGGACGTCGGCAGGTCCGACCCGTCGCTGTCGGGATGCATCAGGTCGCGTTCCTCGGCGTGGCTCCACGCCGGGTCCTGCAGGATCGCGTCGATCTCCCGGTAGCGGGTGACCAGCCGCATCCCCCCGAGCGGCGCCGGGACGAACGGCCCCGCCTCCCGCAGCACCCGGTAGTTGGGAAAGGTGTCGTGATGCCAGGCCGGATCGAAGATGTTCACCGCCGCCTGTTCCGGTGTGATCCCGGCTACGTCGACACCTCCTGCCTGCGCGCCGACGCCGTCTCCCGTGGTGGCCGCGG
Organism: Frankia sp. R82; assembly: GCF_023716925.1. GTDB lineage: Bacteria > Actinomycetota > Actinomycetes > Frankiales > Frankiaceae > Frankia. The sequence goes on along the minus strand of NZ_JAMQQG010000009.1, from coordinate 56,547 downwards.
CTGGGGCGATAGTGGGGGCTGGACCAGCGAAGGTGTCCACGGCGGAGCTCCTCACAGCATCGTCATTAGGGCTGACCACATGGCGCGGCACATTCCCGTCCCGCCCCCACCCTTGTCACACAAAGTCACCTTCGGGCTTTTGCCCATTCCGCTGACAGCCCGGGATGGGCGGGGTGCGGACGGGAACAGGTGCCAGCGGACGGGAGCGGGTGTCAGCGGGAGTCGGCGGGCAGGGCGCGACAGGCACGGACGAAGTGGTCCAGCTCGTCGACCCGGTCGGAGGGGGCGTCGACCGCGCGGCGGACCACCCGGACCAGGTGCTCGTAGGCCTCGGTGTGGTCGTAGTGGGCGGTGTCGGCGATGCGCAGCGCCCAGCGCCAGTAACCGCGCAGGGTGTCGGCCAGAGGCATCCGGAACTGGGCGATCGCCTCGCGGATCGGCTCGACGACGGCGTCGCCGTAGCGGTGCAGGTAGGTCTCGACCATGTCGGCCATGAAGGTGAAGTGGCGGGCCTCGTCCCGGCTGAGCCGGTTGAGGACCTCGGCGAGCACCGGATCACCGACGACGGCCTTGAGGTTCTGGTAGTAGATCTGGGTCGCCTTCTCCTGCACCAGGGTGTAGGCGAACAGCGCGGCGGGATGCTCGTGCGGCAGGCTGAACCGCTTGCGGCCCTCCTCGGCGAGCTCGCGGCGCAGCGGTCCGGCCGCGGAGATCCCCGATTCCACCTGGTAGCGGAACAGGGCCCGGGCGTGGCTGTCCTCCTCCTGCGCCCAGCGCACGGTGAAGTGGTAGATCTCCCGGTTGAGCAGGAACGTCTCGACGTCGGTGTCGGCGTCCAAGGGGAACCTGCTGCCGTAGAGGGCGAAGTAGCCGGGCAGGTGATCCTCGATGAAGGTGATGAACCGGACGGCGGAGCGCTGCCCGTCGGTGAGCCGGTTCGCGTCGGCGGCGGCCCAGTCGAAGTCCCGCTCGACGTCCCAGCGCCGGCTCACCGGCGAGGCGGCCATGAACGCGGTGACGGCGCGGTCCAGGTCGTCCGCGGGCAGCCCGACCGAGCGCACCGGCATCGCCAGTGCCGACGCCGGCAACCCGGCGCCGCCCCCATCGCCCGGGCGGGCCGTGGCGTCCGAAGGTGCTGTGGCGTCCGAAGGTGCCGTGGCGTCCGAAGGGATGGCGCCGGCGGGCACGGAGCGGAGGTCAGCGGCCATTGCGGCAGACCAGGGCGTAGTGCTTGGTGGTGAAACCCCAGCCGGCGTTCGCGACCTCGAGGTAACGGGTGAGCGCTGCCGCCATGCCGGGGCGCAGCTCGTCGATCGCGGCCGCGGACTCCCCCACCCGGACCAGCCAGTCCTCGATGGTGCGGCGGTAGTCCTCGGTGAGGTCCTCGACACCGTCCACCGAGAACCCGGCGTCCTCGACCGCGCGGACCAGCTCCGACAGCGGGCGCATGTCGCCCCAGCCGAAGATGGAGTTGCGGACGAACTCGGTGCCGGCGCGCCGGTCGAACTCGTCGCGGGCGGCGGCGTTGCGAAAGCACGTCTCGGAGACGTAGTAGCGCCCACCGCGGCGCAGCATCGCCCGGGCTCGGCGCACGGCGAGGTCGACGTCGGGCATGTGGACGATGGAGCCGAGCATGGTGACGGCGTCGAAGGAGCGCTCGGGCAGTGCCGCGTCCTCGAACCGGCCGACGGTGGTGGTGACCCGGTCGATCACGCCGAGCTGGGCGGCCCGGGTGGCGATGAACTCGTGCTGGCGCCCGGCCGGACTGATGCCCGTCACCCTGGCGTCGTACTCGCGGGCCATGAACAGGATCAGCGAGCCCCAGCCACAGCCGACGTCGAGCAGCCGCGACCCGGGGGTGAGGTGCAGCAGGTCGGCGACGAAGTGCAGCTTGGCGACCTGCGCCTCGGCAAGGGTGATCGGCTCGGTGCGGTAGAGCCCGGAGGAGTACTTGCGCAGCGGGTCGAGGAACAGCCCGAAGATCTCCGGGTCGAGGTCGTAGTGCTGGTTGGTCTGCCCGGGCTGCGACTGCCCGGTGGCGGAGTCGGCGGTGGCGGAGTCGGCGGTGGCGGAGTCGGCGGTCGCGGGGCTGGTTTCGGCGATGGTGGTCACGCGGCCTGCACCTGCAGTGCGGCGGTGACGACCTTGGCCAGGTCCGCGATCGAAGAGACGCCGAAGACCTCGTCGTCCTCGAGCTCGACGTCCCAGGTCTGCTCGACCTTGGCGACGACCCGCAGCAGCCGCACCGAGTCGGCACCCTCGATGCCACGCAGGTCGGTGTCGGGGACAAGCGAGTCCACGGTCACGCCGAGTTCGGCGGCGACGATCTCGGTGATCTGACGGACAATGCCGTCGGCGTCGATGCTCACTGCGGCTCCTTCGCGGTCGGATGGTCCTGCCGGGCAGGCTGGTCGGACTGGTCAGGCTGGTCAGGCTGGTCGGACTGGTCGGACTGGTCGGGCGAGGCGTCGGCAGCGGTGGTGGTCAGCGCCTGGCCGAGCCGGGTGGCCTCCGGGGCGCTCAGCGCGATGCGGTCCCGGGCGGTACCGAACGAGACGTTGCGGTAGGTCGCCGTGGCGGTCACGACGGTGGCGCCGTCGGCGTCGAGGATCTCCGCCGACGCGCTGGTCAGCGGGCCATCGGCACCCTGACCCAGCCGCGCCACGCAGATGTACTCGGCGCCGACACTGACCGGGGCGAGGTAGCGCAGCCGCATGCTGACGGTGAACGCGACCTGCCCGGTGCGCACCACGATGAGGTTGCCCATCGTCTCGTCGACGACGACGCCGAGCAGCCCGCCGTGCACGACCCCCGGGTAGGACTCGTAGCTGCGCCCGAGCCGGAACGTGGTCGCGATCCCCTCGGGATGGTCGGTGAACTGCAGCGCGATGCCGTGCGGGTTGTGCGGCGAGCAGCCGAAGCAGCGGTAGTCCTCCAGCACCGCCCACGGCAGCTCGGGTGCGGTGGTGGGCGGTGGTTCGACGGTGGTCATGCCAGGGCCTCGGCGAGTCGACGGCGGACGCGTCCGTTGGTGCTGACGTCCAGGCCGGTCAGCGCCGAGAAGGCGCGGCGGATGTTGTCCTGCAGCCGGTCGAGCTCGCCCTCGGTGGCGATGCCGGCGAGGAACATGTCGAACGCGGTGTCGATCGTCTCGTGGTCCTCGACCTCGGCGAGCCCGCTCTTGAACACTCCGACGGGATGCTTGATGCGCTGCTCGGACGTGTACACGTAGAGCGTCTCGAGCACCGAGGACAGCTCGTCCGGGTGCGTCTGGAGACGGCGGCGGGCGTAGTGGACGAACTCCCGGGCGTGCCCGGCCTCGTCCCGGCTCGCGCGCAGCATCAGGCCGCGCAGCACCGGTTCCTGCACCCAGGCGGCGACCGACCGGTAGACGTGGTTGACCGTGAGCTCGGAGATGATGTTCGTGGCGAGGGTGGCGCATGGGGTGGTGCCTGGCCCGTACGGGGCACGCATCGCCTCGACCGGGGCGCTCGGCATGGTCACGCCGACGGCGTCCAGCCAGGTCCGGAAGGCGAAGTGGTGCTGGAGCTCCTCGTACCCCCAGACCGCGACGAACGCCGAGAAGTCGTAGTCGTCGAACTCGTTGAGGAAGCCGTGCTGGGCGGCGATCGAGTTCGCCTCCCCCATCACCGAGCTCTTGACCATCGTGACGTACTCGGGACGCACCTGGTCGAGGTCTATCTCGTCGAAGGGGAGATCCTCGATCGTCCAGCGTTTGCGTTCGTAATGGCGGAAGACGTCATAGCCGTGCATCGGGATCAACCTCCGTCGGGGGCCGGACGGGTCACCGGGGTCAGCGAGCGCATCGGGGTCGCCGGGCCTGGCGGGGGCGCCAGGCCGGTCAGGGCTGGGATCGGGCCAGGTCACGGGCCTCCACGCGGCGGAACTTGCCGCTGGAGGTGCGTGGCAGCACGTCCGGGGCGACCAGGCGCACGGACACCTCGGCCAGGCCCAGCGCCGCGCCGATCGCCGTGCGCAGCCCGGTGGCCAGTCCGATCCGGTCGGCGGCCTGCTCCAGGGTGGTCTCGGCGATCACGGTGAGTGTCTCGACGCCCGCGTCGTCGGTGTCGGCGACGGCCACACACCGACGGCGATGGATCCCCGGTGCGTCGCGCACGAGCGCCTCGGCGTCCTCGGGGTAGTAGTTCACCCCGCGAATGATGATCATCTCCTTGCGCCGGCCGCTGATGTACAGCTCGTCGCCGACCCGAAAGCCGAGATCCCCGGTGGCCAGCCAGTCGTCCGACGTCGACGCGGCCGGCCGGCCGGCGGTGGGCTGCACCGGAACCGTCGCCGACGTCAGGTCGGACGCCACCACCAGGTCGGATGCCGAGCCCAGGCCCGGTGCCGGAGACAGTCCCGGGGCCAGGCCCGGGGCCGGCTCGGCGACGGCGACGGCCGCGAGGGAGGCAGGGGCGGAGGCGGGGGCGGTCAGGGTTCGGGGGTCGGCACCGGCGGTCAGGTAACCGGCGGTGACGGCGTCGCCGGCGATCTCGATCTCGCCGACGGTGCCGTCGGGCAGCTCGCGGCCCTGCTCGTCGACGATGCGCAGCCGCATCCCCCGCACGGGCCGCCCGAGTCCGACCAGGCCACGTGCCCCGGGCGCACCCGCCCCGGCGGGTAGCGCCAGACCGTCCCGGGCGAGGCGTTCGCGGTCGACCCAGGTCGTCGTCGGCCGCCGGCCCAGCTGAGGGAAGGTGACGGCGAGAGTCGCCTCGGCCATCCCGTAGACCGGGAACATCGTCTCGGGCGCGAACCCGGCCGGACCGAACCGTGCCGCGAACCGATCGACGGTGACCGGGTTGACCGGCTCGGCGCCGTTGAACGCGATCCGCCAGCGCCGCAGGTCCAGGTCGGCCAGCTCGTCCGGGCCGACGGCGGTGAGCAGCGCGTCGTAGCCGAAGTTCGGCGACGGCGCCACCGTGCAGCCCATCGCCGCGAACGCGCGCAGCCAGCCGGCCGGGTTCTTGATGAACGTCGACGGCGACCACACCGTCATCGGCGTGCCGATCAGCACCGCGGCGAGCGTCCCGAACAGCCCCATGTCATGGTACAGCGGCAGCCAGGTCGCCCCGTGGTCGCCGGGTCGACCGAGTTCGATACCGTCGACGATCGCCGCCGTCCCGTGCACGACGTTACGGTGTGTGAGCACCACGCCCTTCGGCACCGCGGTGCTGCCCGACGTGAACTGGACGATCGCCACGTCCGCCGGCGTCACCGTCGGCAGCCCCGCGCGGGCGGAGCCGGCCTTCGTCAGCGTGGTGACGCCGAGGAAGTCGAGGTCGGGCAGGATGGGGCCGAGCCGGCGGACGATGCCGTCCACACCGGCGCCGACCAGCACCCGGCGAATCGAGGCCGCGGATGTGATGGCGTGCAGGCGGCTCGCATAGCCGGCCAGATCGGCGGCGGAGGTGGGCATCGGCATGGGGCAGGCGACGGCGCCGGCCCGGCTCGCCCCGATGACGGCGACGAGGAAGTCGGCGTTGTTGCGGCTGTACACCCCGACCCGCTCACCGAAGCCCACACCATCGGCGATCAGGCCATGGGCCAGGTCGATGGTGGCGGTCGCCAGGTCGGCAAGGCGCACCCGTTCTGCTGAGCTGGGAAAGGTCACGGCGGCGTCCGGATGTGCCGCCGCCGCCTCGTCAAGGGCGCCGGGCAGCGTCAGGCCACGCATCAGGAATGCTCCCGTCCAGGGCAGAGGGGTCCAGGGCTGGTGGGCGACGTGCGGGTCTGCTGTGGGCCGGTGCCCGGGCCAGGCACCGCTGCGGCCCCGGCGACGGCGTGGGCCAGCGCGGTCAGTTCCCCGGACGGTGCGAGGCCCGCACGGACCAGGCGAAGCGAGCCGGCATCCCCGTCCGCACCCGGGCCGAGGACCGGCACCCACCGGTGCACCTCGATGACCGGACCGATCACCGTCCCGGAGCCACCACCCGATCCAGGCCCGGCGTTCGTTCTGGGGCCGACGGCGAAGGCAAGATGACGCCGACCGGTCGCGACCACCCGGCACAGCGGCGCACGATGGGTTCCCGGGTGACGCGCGCTCGTCCAGTCTGCGAGCGGGTCGCCGTCGAACGTGATCGTGCGCAGCCCCGCTCGCAGGCCAAGGCCGGTGTACTTGGCGACCGCCTCCTTCGCCGTCCACACCCCGCGCACCGCCGCGCCCACCGGCAGGGACGGCCAGTCCGCGGTTCCGCAGAACCGCCTGGCCACCTCGGTGATCAACGGCACCGGCGTGTCCTCGACGTCCACCGCGCAGCCCGCCGGATGAAAGCCGACGACCAGCACGCCCCCGTCATGGCTGATCCCGGCCCGCGCACCCGCCGCCTGCTCACCCCGCGCCACCGGCCGGCCGCCTGGTGCGACGTCGAGTGCGGCAACGCCGGCCTCAGCGGTTCCACGGTCCTCGGCGAGGACGGTGGCCAGCAGCAGCCGCCCGGCCCGGCGCACCAGCGCCCTGGGCCACTCGACCACCCGCTCCGACACCGCCACCCGCTCCGTCAGCGCAGCCCGCTCTGTCACGGCAGCCAGGTCCGTCAGCGCGGCCAGGTCCGTCAGCGCGAGCAGATGGCACTCCAGTGCCGGCCGCGCGCCGCCGCCGCGATGGAGCTGCGGCACCGACACAGCCCGCGGCGGCGGTACGGTTCGGGATCCCGGCACGACACCACCCCTTTCGCGTCTGGTCGGTCGTCATCTGCTCAGGTGGGCATGGCCACGCGCGGGTGCAATCTGGGCGAACCATTCATGACGCAACGGGGTGGACCGGAGGTCGACCTGGTCCACGAACCGGTATGGTCCGCAGGCCGGTATGGCGGCAGAGCACGTTCCGTCGAGGGGCATCAGCGTTCCGGTTGCCGCCACCAATACTGACAATCGGCCACCGGGCGGTCAACGAACGCACTACCTCTTCTATCGATCCATCGTCGTCCGCAATGAGCCACACCGGACGGACACACCTCGCATTTCGCGGAATGCTCCGGCCACGGTTTCCTGACGTTCACCAACTATTACGTGTCGCGGCACCGCACAGTTGGCGCGCGTTCGGCCGGTGTTCGTCCACCGGCGACCCGCCATCACGCAATCCGTGAACCCGGACGCAGAACATGGAAGATGGATATCGTCCAGGCATATCGGCCGATCACATGTCGCCCGGACGGCGGGTCCCGTCCACCGGCCGGCGCCCCGTCAACAGGAGGTCGAAGCGTGGACCACAACGGAACCGCGGGCCAGCCCAGCGCGGCGGACCAGGGCAGCATCCTCGACCGGATCGGTCTGCGCTCGGCCACACCCACCCCGCCGGCCAGGTCAGGTCAGCCAGGCACAGTCACCCCGCCACCGACGGCGGCGCCGGCGCCGGCGCCCGAGGGCCCTGCCGGGGTCGACCAGCGCATCGCGGACCTGCGGCTACTGCTCGAGCAGGGGCTCGCCGAGGGCGTCGGCGTCGGCCACTCGCTCGGCATCGACCTCGTAACGCTGGACATCGGTCGCAGCGTGTGGACCTTCCGCCCCTCCCCCGCCGCGGCGAACGCCATGCTCACGGTGCACGGCGGCGTCATCGCCACGCTGATGGACACCGCGATGGGCAGCGCCGTCTACACCAGGCTTCCGGCCGACACGTATTACACGACCCTCGAACTCAAGGTCAACTTCGTCCGCCCGGTGAGTCTGACGGCCGACCTGGTGACCTGCGAGGCAAAGGCCGTCCACGTCGGCCGCCGCACCGCCACCGCCGAGGCCTCCGTGGTGAACACGGACGGAAAACTCATCGCCCACGGTTCCTGCACCTGCCTGGTCACCGCGGCGTGACCGTCCACCTGGCATCCTGTTTCCGGTCACCATCCCGGCAGGACGACCACCTGCGGCCACACCTCGCTATCTGACCTTGCCGGCGGAGAGGGCGGCCGCCTCCGCACAGGTCGGATCGTCCGCCACCTCCCCTACCCCGGAAATCTGCCGCAGAGTCTCGCCACCTTTCTGGCCGAGCCAGTCGACGGTGACACACCGGCCGATCTGAAGACCTCGCAGGATCGACACCCCGGCCAGGAAACAGTCACCCTGCGCGGCCGGGCGGCCGACGCAAAACCTGTCCTGCCCCACAACGGTGACCACGCCCGTAACCCGTGGATTCACCGGACCAGATCCGGCCGTGCCACATGAAACAACCGCCACAGCCATGATTGCGGCGGCCAGTGTCACGATTATCGCGATGATTCTTCGCGTCCCGAACGAACCCGCTCCCCAACCCGCCGTTCCGAGGACACGGACTGCGAGCCGCGAGCTACGGGCTGCAAGCTCGCCAGGTCACCCGTCTGCCACCTGCACGCGCACCCCCGCGAGCCGCGACCACAACCGCGAGAGTCGGCCGCCTTCGACGGGCATGTGGAGGGTTATTCAAGGAATCAGCCCGGATTTCCCGAATAACCCTCCACATGCGACCGAATAACCCTCCGCATGAGATCTCCGCGCACCCCGCGGCGACACACAAAGATCGATCAGGGATCGATCGAGGGCGGATGTCGCACCTATATGGAGGAAATATTCCATACAGGAAGGATGCCGGGTGGAGCCACCGCAGGAAGACTCTACCGTCGTGGACGGTCGAACAGCGAGGAGCGCCGGCGGCCTCGCGAGGGCAGGCGGACGGGCTACGGTGGGCCGGCCAGGCACAGCAGAACCGCGGAGCCGGCCAGGCACAGCGGAACCGCGGGTCTGGCCAGGAGCGGTGAGGCAGGGATGACTACGGACTGTCCACCTGACGCCTGAACGGGCCGAGGGCGGGCCCGACATCGAAGGTGCCGGGGACGATCGTCACACGGCCAGGCAGCAACCCTCCCGCCTGCGGGTACCCGGCCCATAGCGCCGCAGGTCACAGCGGTGCGGCAAGGGCGGCGACCCTCGTGGGGGGACCACCGGTGGGCGGTCACAGCGCCAACGTCCATGGGTGGCGGTCCTAAGGTCCCGCGAGAAGGCCCCAACGGTCCCGGCTAAATGGTCACTCTGGGCAACGAGAGTCGGCAGGGACGATCCGTCGGTGACCGACCCTGAGGAGCCAGCGTGCCCATCTGGCACATTCGTCCCTACGAGACCGTCGACTACGCGGCCACCGTCCGCCTGCTCGAGGAGGTGCGCAGCACACCCGGCGGTCCGCCGATCAACCTGACCGACACGGTGTTGGCCCTGCGTCACGAGGGGCCGGACGCGGAGAGCCCGGCGGTGGTGGCCGTCGCCGGTGAGCACATCGTGGGCGCCGCCGTCGGACGCAAGGAGGGCGGTCAGGGTCGCGTCCTCACCGTGGCGATCGCACCGGCCTGGCGGCACCACGGGATCGGGTCAGGGCTGTTGCAGTCGGTGGAGAACCAGCTGCTGCACGCGGGCTGCCGGCGGATCACCACCCTGATCACTCCGGGGCAGACCGACGAGGAGGCGTTCCTGCACCGCGGGTTCGCCGCCACCGGGCAGGTGCTCTACGACAAGGAGATCCCGCTGCGCCCGGCGGACGTGTCGACCGTCGAACGGTGGGGCGGGGCGCTGCTGAGCACGTCCGAGTGGTCGAACCTGGCCGGGATGACCGAGGAGCGGGCGCTCATCGAGCAGCGGCTGCTGCTGCCGGTACGCGAGCGCGAGCTCGCCGAGGCGTACGGCGTGGTCATTCCCACGGCGATGCTGCTGTTCGGACCGCCCGGGACGGGCAAGACCTCGTTCGCCCGGGCCGTGGCCGCCCGGCTGGAGTGGCCGTTCGTCGAGCTGCTGCCGTCGCGGCTGGCGTCCGGGGCGGCGGGGCTGGCCTCGGAGCTGCGCTCGGCCATCCACGATCTGATGGGCGTCGAGCGGGTCGTGGTGTTCATCGACGAGGTCGACGAGATCGCGCAGTCCCGGGAGACCCGGCCGGAGAACCAGTCGGTCGTCAACGAGCTGCTCAAGGCCATCCCGGCGTTTCGCGGGGTGGCCGGGCGGCTGCTGATCTGCGCGACGAACGCGGTGTCCGCGCTGGACCCGGCGTTCGTCCGGCCCGGCCGGTTCGACCTGGTCCTGCCGGTCGGCCCGCCGGACGCGACCGGACGGCGGGTGCTGCTCGCCGGCCTGTTGGAGCGGGTCGCCAACAAGGACGAGATCGACCTGGACGCCGTGGTCGCCGCGACCGACCTGTTCACCCCGGCGGACCTGTCCGCAGTCGTGCAACGCTCCGCCGCCGCGGCCTTCCACCGGGCGGCCGACGGCGCCCGCAGCACCGTCGGAGTGGCGACGATCGGGGTGGGGAGCAGGGACGAGACCGGTGCGGCCGGCCAGTCAGGGGAGGCCGGCAAGCCCGGCTCGGACGCGGCCGGTCCGCACGGTGGCGCGTTCGCCGCGACGACGCCGCTGCGTACCGAGGACCTGCTTGAGGCCGCCCGTGCCGCCCGTCCGACGATCAGCCTCACCGAGCTGGACCGCTTCCGCCGCGACGCCCAGACCTTCACCCGCATCTGACGTCCCGCCCGGGACGTCGCCCGAGTCGGGCGCGACCCGGGCGGGCAGTCAGCGCAGTGGCCGCATCGGACCCTGAACCCGTCCGGACCGGGTCTTCGGGACTGGCGCAGAAGGGACTTTTGCTCGGAACCTGGCCGCCGTTTGCCTATTCTGCCGAAAAGCTGCAGATCCGGGCGGAAGATGTACCCGGTCGGCCCGCATGACCCGGTCCACGACGCACGTCCGCCCGGCTCACGTTCACCCGGTTGCCCACGGCTCTGTCCGCACGGCGCCACGGCTCCACAGCTCCACAGCTCCACAGCTCCACGTCCACCCCGGCCGTCCTCGGTTTCCGAGGTGCGCACGGCCTCGAGATAGGTGCATGCCATGACTGTTGACACGCGCGCGCTCTACATCGTCGTGTGCGGCGGCGGATACCCCGCCGACGACGTGCCCGACTTCGTCTCGCAGGCGAAGGCCGCCGGATGGGACACCCGGATCGTCGCCACGCCGGCCTCGTTGAAGTTCCTCGACACCGGCGCGCTCGCCGAGCTCACCGGCTACGCCGTACGCAGCGAGTACGTCCTGGTCGAGGACGACGAGGAGGAACGCCCGATCCCCGACGCCGTCGTCGTCGCCCCGGCCACCTTCAACACCGTGAACAAGTTCGCCGGCGGCATCTCCGACACCCTGGCGCTGAGCCTGCTCAACGAGACCATCGGTTCCGGCATCCCGATCATCATCGCCCTGCCGCCGAACCCGACCCACGCCAAGCACCCGGCGTTTCTGGCCAACATCGCCACCCTGCGCTCCTGGGGCGTCCAGGTCATCTTCGACTACGAGGACGTCGTCCTCGAGGACGTCCCGGACATCGACGCCTGGAAAGCCATGTTCCCGTGGAAGAAGACCTTCGACGCCCTCGAGGCCTCCAAGGGCGCCTGACCACCCGACGCGGGTGCGGGGCCTCCCCTGTTCTCCCGGAACGGGAGTCCTCCGCCGGTCGGGTGGTGGCCGAGCGGGAGCACCCTCGATGCCGGCCGGGCGACGGCTGCGGCAAGGGAGCAGTCGTCGCCCAACCACAGAGCCAGACTGTTCTCCACACGAGACACCGCGGTCTCAACCCGGGAGGCCGGGTCCCTCCACGCCCATGTCCCGGTCCGGCTCCGGTCCCGGGGACGGATCGTTCGCGCGGAGGATCGGATCCCCGCTGCGGCATCGGATCGGGCGGCGCCTGGGCAAGTCGGTGCTGCAGGTCCCTGATCCGGTCGGAGGCACCTCGATCGGGTGCTGCGATCGGGTCCGCGGCGGGCCGATGGTATATGGCTTCTTCGGACCGTCGGCTCAGGACTGTCGTCTCGCCGGTGGGCCCGATCCCGAGCCTGTTGCCCTTGGTGATTGCCACGAGGCCGCCGTCGGGCCGACGACTGATGTAGTCGTCGCGGGGCGGGTACATCCGGCCGTCGAACGTGAGCCCCGGATCGGGATTACGGGGCACGACGGCAGATCGGAGCAGTAAAGGACAAGCAGGTTGATCCGGACCCGCGGGAGAGTTTCCTCGTTCATCGCCATTCCATGTCCGGAGATGTCGCCGACTGGTAAGGAATACTCGGACTCTGGCCGTGGCAATCGTTGTGGTGCTGGCGCTCTGCCTGGCGACGAACGCGGCGAAGTCGCCGTCGTCGTAGGCCGCTCCCAGGCCGGTTTCCTTGTGGGTACCGACTCCGCAGCGGGGAGATCGCCGGGCGAAGTGGGTCCGTGCACGGGCGAGCCAGTCGAGCCAGCGGACCGGATCGTCGAATCGCGCGTCGGGGTGGTCAGTGCTTCGACGAGGTCGCCGTGGCGGTACCAACAGGGCGGGATTTCGACATAGGGGGTACGCCATGGTTTGCCAGGACCGCCCCGGGGTCGGCGTTGTACGCGACGAGCATCAGTTTGGCGGGATCACCCGGGATGGTGGCGACGGCCGCGGCGAGGGCGCAGTCATGGGCCGCCGCGGCGGGGATGGCGTCGGCGGGGATGGCGTCGGCGGGATTGTCGACGACGGCGGGATTGTCGACGTCCGCGCGTTCGCCGTGACTGACCCGTCCGGCGTCAGGATCAGGCATGCAGGGGGAGGTCGATGGTGATGCGGGTGGGTCCGCCGGTCGGGCTGGTGACGTCAAGCCAGCCGTCCACGGTGCGGACCCGCTCGGCGAGCCCGGTCAGGCCGCCACCGGGTTCCAGGGAGGCGCCGCCCGTCCCGTCGTCGACGACGGTGAGGCGGAGCCGTCCGGCGCGTCCGATGACACCGATCCGGATCTCGTCGGCCTGGCCATGTTTGACGGCATTGGTGAGCAGCTCCGCGGCGCAGAAGTAGGCGATCGTCTCGATCGCCGCCGACGGCCGCTGGGGCAGGTCGACATGCAGCGCCACCGGCTGCCCGCCACCGCCGGCGGCCTGGCCGCGACCGGTGCCTCGGGCGGCAAGGCTTTCCAACGCCGCCTCGAGACCGTGGTCGAGGATCGGCGGGTGGATGCCGCGGGCGAGGTCGCGTAGTTCGGTGAGGGCCTCCTTGACGTCGCGGTGGGCGGCATCGATCATGGAGCGGGTCCGGTCGAGGTCGAGGCTGTCGCCGTCCGCGGTGGCGAGCTGTTCCCGAACCGTGCCGAGGTTCATCGCCATCGACACGAGTCTGGCCTGTGCGCCGTCATGCAGGTCCCGTTCGATGCGGCGCAGCGCCGCGGCCGAGTCGTCGACGGCGGACGCCCGGGTGAGCTCGAGTTCGTGCATCCGCTCCGCGGCGAGTTGGCGGTTCGTCGGGCCGAGCAGGCCGCGGATGAGCAGCCGGTCCAGCCCCACCAGCCCGTGAATCAGGGGCCGGGCCAGGTAGAGCAGCGCGGCGCCGGCCGCGACAGCCATCGCCATCCGCGGCCAGGTGTCCAGGAAGTAGTCGGTGCCGAAGGAAGCACCGCGATGCGGCCGTCCCGCGCTGTCATGCTGCAGGGGCAGGTACCTCTGCCACACCGGATAGCTCACCCCACCCAGTCCGGCGGAACAGAACGCGACGGTCACCACGAAGTTCGTGATCGCCAGCGGAAACTTCACCAGCAGATAGACACATGCCCGCCAGCCGGCCCCATCCCTGAGCCCCGCCCAGACCCAGGGCATCACCCCTCGGCGACGAGGGCGCAACGGACGCGGCGGAGCCACCCGATCACCCAGCATCTCCGCGGCCAGGGCACGCTGCACCGTCCCGAACCCCCGTGCCCCCACCAGCATCGTCGCCAGCAACGGAATCCCCAGGAACGTCACCGCCAGCGCCGGACCCGTCGACAGCGCCACCACCACGTAGACAAACCCGATAATCGCCAGCGGAAAACACACCAGCGTGTACCCGACCTCCCGCATGAAACGCCCGTACAACCACCCCCCGGACGCACCGGCACGCGGGCCTCGCTCCACCGGTCCACGTCCCCCGGCCGGCCACTCCCCCGCCTGGCGCTCCTGCATCGGCCGCTCCCCAGCCAGGTGTTCCACCGCCGACCGTTCCCCAGCCTGAGCTGTTCCCGCCCGAGATGTTCCCGGACGTTCCTCCCCCGGTGCGAAACTGCCGGTTTCGGCGTTCGGGACCTCGGTGGGATCCACCCGGCGGTCATGCACACCCGCGGCCGTGGCGGCCGTGGCGGTCGGCGCGGTCGACGGGATCGGCGCGGTCGGCCGGGTCGCTGGGATGGGCGCGGTGGGCGCGGTCGGCGAGAAGGGTGAACCTGGATCCGGCGGTGGTGGGAAGGTCATGGTCATCGATGCCTCGGGTCGCGGTGCGGCGTGGACAGGGTCCACAGTGGCGCGTCCGGCGGCTCCGTCCCAGCCGGTGCGCCCGCCGGGCCGTGGTCGGGTTATCCCGACCACGGCCAGACCCGCCCGCCACACTCGTCGTGGTCCTTCTGCAGGGTTGATCGAGCAATTTTGTCCGCTTTATCCCTGCAGAAGGACCCGTACACCCGGCCAAGCTGCGGGCGTGGGCAACAACCCGTGATGGGGGCGACGATTTCGGCCGGCCGGCCGTCGGCGGCGGCGGCCAGAGTCAGCCGGCTACCAGCGGCGAGCGGCTGCCAGCGGCGAGCGGCTGCTAGCCGGCGGCGAGGGCGTTGATGGCGTCGGCGGCGGCGAGCAGGCGACGGGCGTTGTCGACGTGCAGGTTCTCGATCATCCGACCGTTGACGGTGACGACGCCGCGGCCCTCGGCCTCCGCCTCGGCCCAGGCCTTGACGATCTCGGCGGACTCGGCGAGCTGCGCCTCGGTCGGGGAGAAGGCGGTGTTGCACGGCTCGACCTGGCCGGGGTGGATCAGGGTCTTGCCGTCGAAGCCCAGCTCACGGCCCTGCTGGCATTCGGCGGCGAAGCCCTCGGCATCCTTGACGTTGTTGTAGACGCCATCGATGATCACCTTGCCGGCAGCGCGGGCCGCGAGCAGGGCCAGGCCGAGGCCGGTGAGCAGCGGCGCGCGGCCGGGGACGTGCTCGGCACGCAGTTCCTTGGCCAGGTCGTTCGTGCCCATGATCAGGACGGCGAGCCGCGGCGAGGCACCGGCGATGGCCAGGGCGTGCAGCATGGCGATCGGGGTCTCGATCATGGCCCAGATCTTCGTGTGCTCGGGGGCGCCGGCGGCGACGAGATCACGCTCGATGGCGTGCACCTCGTCCGCCGAGCCGACCTTCGGCACGAGGATGGCGTCCGGCCCGGCCTTGGCGGCGGCCCGCAGGTCGTCGGCGTGCCAGTCGGTGTCCCGCCCGTTCACCCGGATGATCAGCTCACGCCGGCCGTACCCGCCGTCGACGACGGCCGCGCAGACCCGCTCGCGCGCCGACTCCTTGGCGGACGGCGCGACCGCATCCTCAAGGTCGAGGATGAGCGCGTCCGCCGGGATGCCCTTGGCCTTCTCCAGCGCCCGCTCGTTCGCGCCCGGCATGTAGAGCACCGAGCGCCGTGGCCGGAAGTCCGCCGCCTGCTTCGCCTCGGCCGTCACCGTTGTCCTCCGTCGCTGTGCGATCCGTTCCGCGTCATCCGGTCAGCGTCGTGCGCCGCGACCCGCGCCGTCACACTACTGTCCGACCATCCCCGGCGCTCTGATCACCGACGCAGCCCACATTCGGGCCGGGACACACGAGCATCACCGCAGGTCGGACGTCCGGTACCGGACGCCCCGCGGACGCCCACGAGCTGCTGCCGCTAGGTTGTGGCCACGTTGCACCTGGGCAGTCCAACCCACAGGTACCCGCACGCCAGTGCCCCACAAGCCCCACAAGGTCAGAATGTCCGCATAGGTCTGGAGGATCGGTGTCGACGAAGCTCGCTCGCAGGTGTCTGCCCGTTGCGGCACTTCTGGTCGCTGTCACCGTGGCCGCCTGCGGGTCGAGTTCCGGGGGCGCCGCGCCGTCCGGGTCGGCGGCGCCGGCCTCCGCGGGCACCACGGCGAGTGCGGGCGCCACCGCGGGTGCGAGCACCGGGCGGACGCCGGACGGCACGCTCGACGTTCTCGTCACCAACGACGACGGTGTCGGCTCGGCGGGCATCGACGCCGTCGCCCACGCCCTGGCGGCCCTGCCGAACACGTCGGTCCACGTCGTCGCCCCGGCGGCGAACCAGAGCGGGACCGGCGGGAAGACCAGCGGTGGCCAGGTCAGCCACGAGGAGACCACCACGACCAGCGGCCTGAAGGCCACCGCGGTGAGTGGCTATCCGGCCGACGCCGTCCATGTTGCCCTGGACGAACTCGGCCTGAAGCCGGACCTGGTCGTCTCCGGCGTCAACGAGGGCCAGAACCTCGGGCCGGTGGTGAACCTGTCGGGCACCGTCGGTGCGGCGCGCGCCGCCGCCCAGCGGGGCATCCCGGCGTTGGCCGTCAGCGAGGGTCTCGGCGACACCTACGACTACAGTCCGGCCGTCACGCAGGTCCTCGCCTGGGTTTCGGCGCACCGTACGGGCCTGCTCGCCGCCCCGGCGGCCGGTGGCCGGCCGGCGAGCGAGGCCGGCGGCGCTGCCACCGCCCTGACCGTCGCCAACCTGAACGTCCCGAACTGCTTTGCCGGTGGGAAGGTCCGCGGTCTGCGGGAGGTCGCCAGCGAGGCGACGCTCGCCGACATGTCAGCCGTGCTGAAGGCACAGTCGTGCACCGCGACGGACACCCCCCAGGACGAGGTCGGCGCCTTCAACGCCGGCTTCGCGACCCTCACCACCGTGCCCGCCCGCCCGCCGGCCTGACCCGCCGGCGCCACGTGCTTCCCGCCGGCGCCACGTGCGGCCCGCGGACGCCACGGCCACGAGGTTCTTCTCGACGTCAGCCGGGTCCGTGGCCGTCGGAGACGTCGGGGTGGGAGAACAGGCGGAACAGCAGCACCATCGACGGCACGATGACGGCCATGCCCAGGCCGATCGCGATGAGCAGCGCCACCAGGTTCGCCTCCGGCGCCGCGGCCGACGTGGCGGTGGAACGTCCCACGACCAGGTCGGGATACTGGGCGGCGGCCCATCCCCAGAGCACCCCCGCGACGGCGAGGCCGGCGGCGATCCGGGCGGCGGTGAACCGGCGCCGCCACAGCAGGGCGAGCGCAGCCATGCCGCCGATGGCCGAGGCGACGGCGAACGGGATCGAGCGCTCGGCGAAACGGTGGGCGACAACCGGTGCGTCCGACCACAGCAGTGGCAGCAGGACGGCCGCCAGTGCTCCCGAGGCGAGCGCCCCACCGAGGGCCCGGCGGCGCAGGCCGGGGACGAGGTGCGCGGTAGTCGGCGCGGTGGCCGCGTCCCGGCACAGGTAGACGGCGGCGAGGAAAGCCGTCACCGTCACCGCGAACAGGCCACAGACCAGCCCGAACGCGTTGGTGCACGGGCGCCAGGGGGCGGCTGGCGCCAGATCGCCGGTGGCCAGGGCGGCGCCGGTCACTCCGAGCGCGAACGGGGTGATGGTGGAGGCTGCCGCGAACACCCGACCCCACCAGTGGTCGGGGCCGGCGGCACCACCGCCGTAGGCGCGGTAGACGTAGGCCGATCCGCGCAGCACGATCCCGACCAGCGCGGCGAGCAGCGGCACCTCCAGGGTCGACCCGATGATCCCGAAGGCCTCGGAGAAGCCGCTGAACAGCGCCACCAGCACGAAGATCAGCCACACGTGGTTGGCCTCCCACACCGGCCCGAGCGCCGCGGCGATCAGCCGACGCTGGTCGGCCGCGTCCCGGCCACGGGCGAACAGATCCCACACACCGGCACCGAAGTCGGCGCCTGCCAGCAGCGCGTAGGCGGTCAGCCCGCCGACCATCACGAGCAGAAGGAGATCCGCGGCGGTCATCGGTCGGTCCCCCCGCCCACGGGAACCCTGCGCCGCCGCCCGGGACGTTGCCGCTCAGGACGTTGCCGGTCGGGAGCCTGCCGGTCCGGACGTCTCGGCCGGTGCGGGGTCGACGGTGCCTGCTCATCCCGGTGCTCGCCGTCGTCGCGCGGCACGGGAGTCGGCGGCACCGGGATGGGTGCGACGGGAGTGGGTGGGACGTCCGGACCCGGTCCGCCGGTGGCCATCCGGCGCAGGATGAGCAGCAGGGCGCCGGCCAGGCCCAGGTAGAGGGTGACGGTGCCGGCGAACGTCCAGCCGACACCGGGACTGGACGTGACGGCGTCGGCGACGCGCATCCGACCGTAGACGATCCACGGCTGACGGCCGCCCTCGGTGACCTCCCAGCCGGCGAGCATCGCCAGCATCGCGGCCGGTCCGGTCCCCACCGCCGCCCACAGCCACAGCCGGCCGGTCGGCAGCAGTGGCCGTTGGCCGCGCCGGCGGCGGCGCACCATGACCAGCGTGACCAGCGCCGCGAGCGCGAGCAGCGCGCTGCCGAGGCCGACCATCAGAGTGAACGCGCTGTGCACGAGCAGGGCGTTCGGCCGGTCGGCGGGTGGGGCGGCGTCCAGGCCGGTGATGCGGTGGTCGGTGTGGAAGCCCTCCAGCAGCGACAGCAGCTTCGGCAGCTCGAGGCCGAACCGGACGCGGCCGGTCGACTCGTCGTAGAAGCCGCCGATGGTCAGCGGGGCGCCGCGCTGCGTGCGGAGCAGGCCCTCCATGGCGGCGAGCTTGAGCGGCTGGCGGGCGCCGACGACCCGGGCGGCGAGATCACCCGAGACGAACTGCAACGGCGCGCACCCCAGCACCGCGGTCAGCCCGATCCGCAGGCCGCGCTGGTGGTAGACGTCCCGGCGCCCGCGCAGCATGCCGACGGCGTAGATCCCGGCGACCACTCCCCCGGTGCACATCAGTGCGGCCAGCAGCATGTGCACCACCTGCGCCGGCGCGGCGGGGCTCAGAAACGGCGCGAGCGGCTCGGCGGACACCACCGTGCCGTCCACCTCGCGGACATGGCCGGGCACGTTCATCCACGCGTTGGCCGTGATGATGAAGACCGTCGAGAGCGTCCCGGCGATCGCGATCGGCCACAGCGTCAGCCAGTGCACGCGCGGGGACAGCCGCCGCCAGCCGTACAGGTACATCCCGAGGAAGACGGCCTCGGCGAAGAAGGCGAACCCCTCGAGGGTGAACGACAGCCCGAGCACCCCGCCGTAGCGGGCCATGAAGGCCGGCCAGAGCAGGCCGAACTCGAACGACAGGACGGTCCCCGACACCGCTCCCACGGCGAACAGCACCGCGAACGCCCGCGACCACTTCTTCGTGAGCGCGAGCCAGCCGGGATCACCGGTACGCACCCAGCGTCCCTCGGTGTAGAGCAGCAGCCACGGCATGCCCACGCCGAACACCGCGAAGCAGATGTGGAACGCCAGCGAGAACGCCGTCTGCGCCCGCGCCAGATCCGTTGCCCCGGCCACCCCCGCCGCCAGCTCCATCCCGCCCCACCACCAATCTTCTACGGGACGTCGAACTTTCTACAGTCCGTAGAATAACCCTCTTGGGCGGGACGTCGATGTGATCCACACCGCAGGACATCGACCGACACCCGCGCCCGCGCCCGCGTCCTCGCCCCGAGGCCACGGGTGGGGATGGTCCGGCCTGACCGGGGGAGAATGCCGGTGTGGTCGAGACGCGACAGTGGCGGATACCGGTGGGTAACGGGCTCAGCCTGCACGTCGAGCAGATCGCACCGGACGGCGGCGGCTTCGCCGGTGCAGGACTGACCGGCGTGACCGGCGGCTCTGTCGGGAGCACGGACTGTCCGGTGGACAGCAACAACGGGCCGCTGGTGCTGGTGCACGGCATCGCGGGCAGCGCCGAGGACTGGGCGGCGGTGGCGACCGGTCTCGCGGCCAGCCGCCCGGTGGTCGCCTACGACCACCGGGGCCACGGTGCGAGCGGATGGGCCTGCGGCGGACGGTCGGAATACACGTTCGACCTGCTGTTCGCCGACCTCGTCGCCGTTCTGGCCGCCCTCGGACCCGCACCGGTGGACCTGCTCGGCCACTCGATGGGCGGCGTCATCGCCCTGCGCTACGCGCTGGAACATCCGCGGCGGGTGCGATCCCTGATCCTCGTCGACACCGCCGCCGCACCGGCCAACGCCCCCGGCCCGATCGCCCGTCGCCTCGTCGGCTCGATCCTCGACAAGGTGTCCGACACCTTCGCCGGCCGCCAACACACGGATCCCGCCGAACCCGCCGACGCAGACGCAGACGCAGACGCAGACTCTCACGCCACAGCGGAGATCGAGGCGGTACGCAGCGGGCCGACACCACAGCAGCGGGCGGCCGACGGACTCGGGAAGGTCGATCCCAACGCCCTCGCCTCGTTCGGCCGGGAGCTCGGAACCTACCCGTCGCTCGTCTCCCGGCTGGGCGAGATCGCGGTGCCGACCACGGTCATCGTCGGCGAGCACGACTCGAGCCTGCGCGCCTCCGCCCGGACGATGGCGGACTCGATTCCCGGGGCACGGCTGGCCGTCATCGCCGGCGCCGACCACAGCCCACATGCCAGCCGTCCGCTCGCCTGGCTGACCGCCGTGGACGATCATTTCGCCCGTATCACCGATTCCCGCAGCGCCGATGCCCAGAATGCGGTTTCCCGACATTCGACCGACGCCTCAGGCTTTTACCAAGAGTAACTACGGCTTTCGCGCGACGGCACCGAAGGTGCTGACGGCGGCGTCGGTGCGGCTCTCGTCCAACGGCTCGTCGGGGCGCCAGCGACGCACCAGGGTGACGCCCGGGTCGACGAGCTCGAGACCGTCGAAGAAGCTGCCGATCTCGACCTGGGTGCGTGCCTAGTGCGCCGTCCATGAATGTTTCCGGTTGTGGCCGGGCGCCAGGGTGGTGGGGTGGCAGGGGTAGCGGGGTGACCGGGGTGCCGGGGTGACCGGGTGACTGCGGGCACATCCTCCGGGGCCGGAGGCAGCCACCCGGCACCGGCGACCCGCACCCGGCGACCGGCATTACGCACCGTGACCAGAATGGCTCGGCAGGTCGAGACAATCCCGGGCATGTCGATCAACGTGGTCCTTCTATAGGGGTCAAACCGAAATTTTGTCCGTTTCATCCCTACAGAAGGACCCATCCGCCCCGCCAGGCCCGCCGACGCCGACGACGGCCCGTGACGGCGGCGAGGTCGGCCGTCGCAACCAGCCCCGCGGAGCGGAGCGACCTCGGATGGTGTCCGGACAACACCGGAGAGTGCCGACGGACGGCAGTGGACGCCAGCCAGCGACAGCCCGACCAGCCAGCCCCAGCCCCGACCAGCCCCAGCCCCAGCCCCAGCCCCAGCCCAGACAGCTACCAGCGCGCTGCCCGTGAACATTCGCGGACAGCGCACCAGCCGAGCAGACCGCGACCGCTGTGGACCTGATTGCCTCGGCCGTCTCGGTCGGAGTCAGTTCGTCGGGGTGCCCCGACACCGGGCTCGGGCCGGACCCGACCATGAAGCAGAAGAAGGCGCACCAGAGCTGGACCCGGCCGGGGCTGAACCGGCCGCAACCGAGGGGTCAGCCGAGCGGGGCGGGCTCGCCGACCCGGACGTTCGACGCTGGGCCCCGGACCAGCCGCTGGACGACGGACCCATCGATGGTCTCGTGGTCGAGAAGCTCGGCCGTGAGCCGGTCCAACAGGCCGCGATGGGTCGTCAGGAGATCGACGGCACGGTGCTCGGCATCGCGCAGCAGCCGGGCGACCTCGCTGTCGACCAGCTGCTGGGTCTGCTCGGAGTAGGGCCGGCCGATGATGTCCTCGCCGTCGAGGAACTGTGCCTCGCCGGTCGAGTAGCTGACCGGCCCGACCGCCGCGGACAGCCCGAACTCGCGCACCATCCGGGTGGCGAGCGCGGTGGCGCCGGCCAGGTCGTTGGTGGCGCCGGTCGAGCCGTGGCCGAAGACGACCAGTTCGGCGGCGCGGCCACCGAGCCGGACGGTGAGTGAGTCGAGCAGGTAGACCTCGCTGTAGAGGTGCCGTTCGGCCTCGGGGAGCTGTTCGGTGACCCCGAGCGCCATACCGGCCGGCAGGATGGTCACCTTGGCGACCGGGTCCGCATGCTCGGACAGGGCCGCGACCAGCGCGTGACCGGACTCGTGCACCGCGACCGAGTGGCGTTCGTCGGGCAGCAGGGCGTTGGAGGCGTCGCGGCGGCCGAGCAGCAGCCGATCGCGGGCCGTGTCGAAGTCGGCCGCGGTGACGATCTCCCGGTCGGCACGAACCGCGTTGATCGCTGCCTCGTTGACCAGATTGGCCAGGTCGGCTCCGGAGAAGCCAGGTGTCCCGCGGGCGACGACGGTCAGGTCGACGTCGGCGGCGAGCTGGATACCGCGGGCGTGCACGGCCAGGATCGCCGCCCGTTCGCCCTGGTTCGGCAGCGGAATGGTCACCTGCCGGTCGAACCGGCCCGGCCGCAGCAGCGCCGGGTCGAGCGTTTCCGGCCGGTTCGTCGCGGCCAGCACCACGACTCCGCTGCCGGTGTCGAAGCCGTCCATCTCGGCCAGCATCTGGTTGAGCGTCTGTTCGCGTTCGTCGTTGGCACCGACGAGCCGGCCGGCGCCGCGCCGGCCGCCGATCGCGTCGATCTCGTCGATGAACACGATCGACGGGGCCCGCCTGCGGGCCTCGGCGAACAGGTCGCGCACCCGGGCGGCGCCCACCCCGACGAACATCTCGACGAACGCCGATCCGGTGATCGACAGGAACGGCACGTCGGCCTCGCCGGCGATCGCCCGGGCGAGCAACGTCTTGCCCGTGCCCGGCGGCCCGACCATCAGAACCCCGCGCGGACCGACCGCGCCGGCCCTGGCGTACCGGTCGGGGTGGCGCAGGAAGTCGACGACCTCGCCGATCTCCTGCTTGGCTCCCTCGTACCCGGCGACGTCGGCCAGCCGGGTCGTCGGCCGCTCCACATCGTTGATCTTCGCCTTGGAGCGGCCGATCCCGCCGATGCCGCCGGCGAGCTGACGCTGCGCCTGCCGGCCGGTCCAGACGAAGAACCCGAGCAGCAACAGCAGCGGCAGGAAGCTGAACAGGACCGAGAGCAGCGAGCTCCCGGTCTGCTTCGCCTTGACCTGCACCCGCTTCGCCTGTAGCTGCCCCACCAGCGTCGGATTGTCCAGGACGGTGGGAATCCGGCTGGTGAACTTCTTCCCGTCGGTAAGGGTCCCGTCGACGCCGCCCTTGTCATCCAGCGTCACGGCCCGCACCTGGCCGGCGGTCACCCGGGTGACGAAGTCGGTGTAACTCAGCGAGGTCGACGGAGCAGCGACGAACAGCCCACGGCCGAACAGGAGGACCAGGGTGATGAGCAGGCCGACGGGCAGCAGCCAGCGCCGCCAGGCGGGCGGCGGCGGCGGCACGGGCTTCGGCGGCGGATCATGCGGCGGCCCGGACTTGGCCGGCGCCGAGTGGTGCACTCCGCCCACACGAACCCGACTGATCATTGAGTGGCTCCCGGGGAGGCATGACGACGGCTGACGGACTGGCTTTCGTCAGCACACTCCTCTTCCCCGCCCCGTCGCGGAAGAGCCGTTCGGACCAGCGGCCGGGACGTTCGGACCAGCACAGCCGTCAGATCCGCTCAGGACGTCGCACCGACAGCTGTGAGCGCTTCGCCCGAGAGCGGAACGACGATTCCTGGCGCTCCCGCGTCCGGTCCGGCGACCATCTGCCGTGATCGACAGCAGTTCACCCTGAGCCCGCTCGCGTGACCGCTTCCTGCTGTCCAGGTGCCAGATGCAGGTGCAGGAGAAGAGGGCGCCTTCAGGCGTGGACGAGCAGGGTTGCGCCGCGCAGGGCGCACCACAGGCTGAACGCGGCGAAACCGAGCACCCAGAGCAGGGCGGGGATGTGGGTGAGGGCGGCGAGCAGGTCGGCGTCCGAACCGCCGGCGCCACCGCGCCGGGCCCGGTGCAGGATCAGCACGGACTGCGGCCCGGACAGCAGCAGCAGCCAGGCGAGGAAGTGGGCGTACCAGAGCTGCACCCAGTCGGGGCTGAACCGCCCGGCCACCACCAGCGACGCGAGCGCCCCGACCAGCAGCCCCTGCCCGAACCGGTTGACGGTGACCAGCAGTAACGTCACCAGGCCGAACGCGGCCAGGATGAGCACCGCGGTGACCCGTCCCGCGGCAAGCAACGCCGCCGAGCAGACCCCGACCAGCGGTGGGCCGGTGTAGCCGGCGGCCACCGTCACGAACAGCCCCGCGCCGCGCGGACGCCCGCGGGTCAGGGTGGCGCCGCTGCCGTTCGCCTCGACCCACACCGCGAGCACCTGCCGGCCGGTGAGGTAGGCGGCCAGCGCGTGCCCACCCTCGTGCACCGCCGCGTCGAACCGCTCCCCCCACTTGCTGGCCAGCACGACCAGCAGGGCCAGCAACCCCGTCACCACCACGACGGACCGCGGTGCGGCCGTCCCGTCCAGTACCGCGGCGTACGTCCCGCCCGACACCCTCGCCACCCCGTTCACCGTCCGAGACCGTCACCCGACGCAGACACGCCGTTGCGCTCTCCGATCATCCGATGTGGATGTCCCGACCACCACGGACTTTTCCGGTTTTGTCGGTGCCGGTCGGCCACCTCGCGAGCCGATCACAAGGCCAGGGCCAGGCCAGGACGAGATCAGGACGAGGCCAGGACGGGTGCGGGATGGAGAACAGCCGCTGGGCGGTGCGCGGAGGCGACCGCTCGTCGCCTGGTGAGATGTCCCCATAGCGACATGTTCTGGCCAGATTCGCACAGTGCTGTACCGAATACGGCTACGGTGCAGGACGACGGATTCTCCGCCACCCCGGCGACCAGAGTGCCCATCCGATCATGGCGCGTGGCGTCTCCGGTGCGGCGGCGGACGGAGCGAACACGACAGAGGGAGCGGTGGGTGGATCTTCCGGTCGGGTCGCCGCCCATCAACTTCCACGCGCACCGGCTGCGGTCCAACGACGCCGGCGGGCGGCATGACTTCGAGCAGATGGTCACGTCGCTGGTTGATCAGCTGCAGGGTCCGGCGCACAACATCGAGCCGGCGCCCGGCGACTGGGGCATCGACGTCTACACCGGTGATCTCACCGACCAGGGGCGGATCTGGCAGGTGAAGTACTTCATCGACGGCGTGAAGGACGACCAGCTCGCCAGCATCCGGAAATCCTTCGCCCGGGCCTGGACAGCGGCGTCGGAACAGAGGTACCGGATCGAGGAATGGACGCTGTGCATTCCGGTGACCATGGACGGCCCGCGGACACAGCGTTTCGAACGGTGGCGGGCGGAACAGACGCAGCTCACCGGCGTTCCCATCGTGCTGTGGGACGAGACCCGGCTGCGCACGCTACTGTCCCAGCCGGAGTGCTCCGGCCTGCGCGAGATCTACTACGGCTCGTCGTCGACACGCGCGCACGAGGCGGCGTCGGGGTCGGCGCTGCGCATCCGGGCCGACGAGACCGTTCTTGACGCGGCGAGTCCGGATGCCACGCCCTGGCACGGCGGCCTCGAACTGCGGGTCGGCGGTGTCGTCCACCTGCTGCACGAGCCCGTCACGCAGTGGACGGCCCCGGACAGGTCCTGGGTGCTGCGCGACGTGACGGCGCGGGAACTTGAACCCGGCGACCGCCTGGTGCGCCTGCGCCATCTGTGGGTCCGCCACCGCACGCCGGACGCCACGAGCTGGTACGACGCCCTACGGACCCAGGCCCAGCTGCTCACGGCGCTGCGCGGCACCGCGGGTCTACCCGAACTGATCGCCCCTCGGCATCGCGGCGACCATGCGGTTCTGGTCATGTCCGCGCCGGTGGGACGGACCTGGCGTGAGGTCCACGGCGAGGCCGCAGCCGCGTCCGCCGTTCTGGCGAGCCCGACTGGTCCGGATCGGATCGTCGCGGCGCGGGTGCTGGCAGACGCGGCGGCGCTGTGCGAGACGCTGGCGGTGCTGCACCGCGCCGGACAGGCCCACCGCCGACTGACCCCCGACGACATCGTGTTCCCTGCCGCCGAGGGGGCCCATGCCCGTCGCGGAGGCCGTGACCAGCCGCGCAGCAGGGGCCCCCGCCAGCGCCCGAGCGGAGGCCGCACCACGCCGATGCTGCGTGACCTGGGCCTGGTCGGGATGAGCGCGAGGCTCGCGCCGGACGGCACCGCTGGCGCAGGCGGGATGGGCGGCGCAGGCGGGATGGAGGAACGCGGGGAAACGGACGCGGCGGCCACCGACGTCCGGCAGGTCGCGGCGCTGGTGCGCGGCGTGCTTGGCAGCCGTCCGTCCAGGATCGGCGGTCCGGAACAGCTCGACGAGGTGCTTTCCCGGGCCGCCGCCGCCGACCCGCGCCACTGGCCCCGGCTCGACGAGCTCGCCGACGCATTGCGGGCCGCCCGGCGCCCCCTGTCGCTCGGCGAACACGACCCGGCCGCAGAGACAGGACACTCATGACGACGCTGCCGGTCACGGTGCGCTGGCCGCTGGCCGTGATTCCGACGGCGAAGGCCATCGAGGCGCTCGACGGGCAGCCGACCCGGTTCCTCGAGGAACTCACCGAGCTGTCGGCCCGCGGGATGCTGCCCGCCCGGCTGGAACCCGACCGCAACGACCCGGACCGCGGCCGGCTGATCGTCTACGCCAGCCGGTACGTCGCGACGCTCTACCCGACCCAGTACCAGGACGGATACCGCCTGGGCCATGCCCGCCGCCGGACGTTCCACGACGAGGACCGGCTGACCGCCGCCGCGCTGGTGCTGACCTGCCCGTCCGGATGGCGGATCTTCGAACGTCTGCAGGACCTGCCGCGCGGACGCGGCACGTTCGACCAGCCCTGGTCGTCCCAGTGGGCGCAGCTGCGCCAGGCCTGGGCGGGGCTGACCGCGGCCGGGTCGGCGGGCAGCGCCGGGGAAGGGACAGCGGACGCCGCGAGCGGGCCGGGGACCGGTCCTGGCGGGCGGCTCGCGCCGCAACACCAGCGCTACCTCGATCTGGTCGCACAGGTCATCGAGGCGAGCCGGGACATCGAGGTCGCCCGCCAGGAGCTGGCCCCACCGGTGCCGTACGCGCGCCGGGAGGCGGCCCGCGAGCAGCGGTTCTCCGGCCGCGGCGTCTACGCGTTCCACCTGGCCCGCCCCCAGGGGATCGTCGCGGGTGCGCAGGTGCAGGTCGAGGACCACCCGGAGCTGCGCGGCCGGGTCGACCGGGTGGACGGCCGGGAGGTCGTCGTCCGGTTCGAGCAGGCCGTGGACTTCCGGGCGCTGCCCGCGCAGGGTGCGCTGCGGGTGCTCCCGAGCGACCGGGTCTACCGGATCCAACAGCAGGCGGTGGACACCCTCGCCGACGGCCTGGCGGCGAACCCGAACCTGCTCGCGAACCTCGTCGACGGCGCGTTCCTGCCCTACCAGCCGGCCGCGCCGGCGCGCGCCCGTGGCCCGCTGGACGACAACCAGCTCACCGCGTTCCGCCGGGCGCTGACCGTGCCGGACCTGCTGCTGGTCCTCGGCCCGCCGGGCACCGGCAAGACCCGGACCATCACCGAGATCGTCCTGGAATGCGTGGCCCGCGGCGAGACGGTCCTGGTCACCTCGCACACCAACCGGGCCGTCGACAACGTGCTCGCGGGCCTGCCCGCCGACGTGCACGCCGTGCGGATCGGCAGCGAGGCCTCGATGACGGCTGCCGCCCGGACCCGCACCGTCGACAGCCTGCTCGAGGCGTTCCGCCGGGACGTCCTCGCCGACACCCGCCTGCCGGAGCTGATGGCCTCCTTCGGCCGCGCCGAACCGGTGCTGCGCCAGTGGCTGGACCATCTCGCCGAGCAGCGCACCCTCGCCGAGCAGACGCGGGCCCGGCTGGCCACGGTCGAACGCACGGTGGACGAAGCCGTCCTCGCGCTGTCCCCCGAGCTCGCCGCCGCCCGCCGCCGGGCCACCACCGACGCCGACCGCATCCTCGACGCGATACCCGCGCTGGACGAACGACTCGCCGCACTGCACGCCGCCGTGGCAGCTCGCCAGGGCACCACCGCTGCCGACGGCCACAGCACCACAGGCACCACAGGCACCGTGGGCGTGCTGGGGTGGTGGCGCGGCTGGCGGCTGAACCGGTTGCGGTCCCGCCTCGACCGGGCACGGGCCGCCCGCGCCGCCGCCGACACCGACCTCGCCCGCCTCGCCGAGACCCGCGAGCAGCTCCGGGCCCAGACCGCCGCCCTCGCCGCCGCCGACCCGCACTGCGCCGCCCTCACCACCGAACGCGACGAACTGGCCGCGACCATCGCCGAATGCCACCACCACCTGGCCGAGGCCGGTCGGGTCGTCCTCGGCGCCCTGCTCCCCCTGCTCACCGCACACGACAGCACCGCCGACTCCACGTCCGGCGGCCCCACGTCCGGCGGCGGTCTCCTCGCGAGCACCAACACAGATGATCTTCCGGCTCCGGATGACCTCGCCGGCTGGGCGTCCTTGCACGCCTGGGCGGAACAGGCGATCGTGACGGTGCGGGGCCGGGCGACGCTGCTGGCCGAATGGCGCTCCCGGATCGGCGACGCCGAGACCGAACTGCGCCACGAACTCGTCCGCTACGCGCAGGTCGTCGCCGCCACCTGCGTCGGGACGGCGAGCAGCCCGCTGCTGACCGACATCGTCTTCGACGTGGCGATCATCGACGAGGCCGGGCAGATCTCTACCCCGAACATGCTGGTCCCGATGGTGCGGGCCCGCCGTTCGATCCTCGTCGGCGACCACTACCAGCTACCGCCGTTCCTGGACGAGGACGTCCGCCGCTGGTCCGAGACGCTCGCCGCCGGCGACGACGCCCGGGAGATCGGCGAACTGCTGCGTGCCAGCGGCTTCGAGCGGCTGTTCCCCCGCGTCGGCGACGAGCAGCGGGTCGAGCTCACCCTGCAACGCCGGATGCCCGAGGTGCTCGCCCGGTTCGTCTCCGGCGCCTTCTACCACGGCCAACTGCGCACGTCCCATGACGGCGGCGGCGGCGACCCGATCTTCCGCAGCCCCCTCGGGATGATCGACACCTCGGACCGTCCCGCCGCCGAACGGGCCGAGCTGGAACTGCGTGCCACCGAGGCGTGGCAGCAGCGCGGCTACGTCAACGAGCTGGAGGCCGAGCTGATCGCCGCCCACGTCGCCCACGCCGCCCGCTACTTCGCCGACTGGGCCGTGATCGTCCCCTACCGGGCACAGGCGGCGCGGATCGAGGCGGCGCTCGCCCGCCGGCTCGGCGATCCGGCGCGGGTCGGCGAGAACATCGGCACCGTCGACTCGTTCCAGGGCGGCGAACGCGACCTGATCGTCTACGGTTTCACCCGCAGCAACGACCGTGGAGCCGTCGGGTTCCTCTCCGAACTGCGCCGGCTCAACGTCGCCATCACCCGGGCGAAGCAGCAGCTCGTTCTCGTCGGCGACACCTCGACGCTGTGTGCGGCCACCGACGCCCCCTTCGCCACGATGGCCCGCGGCCTCGTCGACCATCTGCGCGCCTACGGTGACCTGCGCCCGTCGCGCGAGATCGCCCGTCTGCTGCCCGACGGCGACGGCCGCAGCCACGGCGACGGCCGCAGCCACGGCGACGGCCGGGGCCGCGGCGACGGCGGTGCCGGTGCGGACGGAGGCTTCTGATGGCCACACCGGTGCTCTACCCGGCCCGCCGGGCCCTGGAGGACGCCGCCGCCGTGCCCGGGGTGCGCCCACTGCGGCTGTTTCCCGTGCTGTGGCCGCTGTGGCAGATCGAGATCAGCGCGTCCGTGCACGATCCACAGGCTTTCGAGGTGCTCGATCGCTTCCTGCTGCGCGCCCTCGCCGAGGGCCGGCTGACCTCCGCGGACGAGATCGCCGCGTTCTTCTCCCTGCCCATCGCCCTCGTCCAGCGCTGCCTGGACTTCCTCACCACCATCGGCCACATCACCGCCGCACCCGGCGGCCCGGCCGGACGTCTGGCGCTGACGTCGCTTGGCCGCCAGTCGTGGCGGGCCGGCGTCCGCTATGTGGCGAAGGAAAGCCGTCAGCGGCTGATGTTCGAACAGTTCACCGGCTGGCCGTTTCCCCGCGCCTACTACGACGGAAAAATCGCTATCCTGCCCAACGCCGAGATACCCGCGGACCGCGCACCCGGCCGGACCCGTTTCCATCCGGTCTACACGCCCACTCCGCTGCGTCCCACATCCGTCGAGCAGCTTGCCGCCCGCCCCGACCGGGCCGAGTTCAACGTCCCCGCGGCGCTGGGCCCCATCCAGGAACTCGGCACCACCCAGGCATTCCTGCCCTGCTACTTCATCGAAACCGCCGAGCACGGACTGTTCGCCTACACGAACGTCTCCGACGAACGCGACCCGTTTCTCGCCGAGGTCTGCCGCCACGTCGACTCGGTCCGCCAGCGCATCGACGCCGAGGACACCGCCGACCCGCGCACCCTGTGGACGGCCTGGCTCGCCAGCTATGCCGGCGGCACCGGGACCGTCCGGCAGACGTCCACCGGAGTGTGGCGGATCCTCCTGCCACCGTCGGGTTTCGGCGAGGCCGCGCTGAAGCTGTACCGCCTCGGCTCGTACGAACTGTCGAAGAACCACGTGGCCCAGCTCTGGTGCGAGGACGCCGCCACCCGCCGCACCGCCGCCCTCGACCGTGCCCTGGCCCTCACCCGCCGCCCCGGCATCACCCGCACCGGCCTGCTCCACCAGGCCGAACGCATCGCGACCGCCCTCGAGGTCCCCCCACCCACCCATCACGACCTGCGCACCCACGCCCACGCCGCCGGCCCCCAGGCCCTCGGCCGCCTGGACCTCCTCACCGACGACGACTGATCCAGAGAGTGATGCAGATCTTGATAGCATGATCTGCATGCCACGGACGCTCACGCTTCGGCTCTCCGATGACGACTACGAGGCGGTCAAGCGGTACGCGCAGGCCGACGGCGTCTCGATGAACACCTGGGTCGAAGGGCTTCTCGACGCCGAGGACATGCGGCGCCGGTGTGCCGCGCACGCCGCCTGGATCTCGGCGAATCCCGCCGTCATCGAGGAGGCACTGGCCTTCGGGGAGGCCAACCAGCAGGCGCTCGCCGATGCCGGGCTCCCCAACGTGGCGAACCCCGCCGCGTGAGACCACCGCGCCGCGGCGAGATCTGGAGCACCCGCACCCGGGCGGCCCCCCGGGAGGTCCTGGTCCTCAGCTCCACGGTCTACAACGAGATCCCCCAGGAACCGACCGTGCTGGCCGCGCTGGTTACCAGGCAGGCCACCGACGAGGGCTTCTGTGTCGATCTCGGCGACGGCAGGTGGGCGGTCCTGGGCCTGGTCACCTTCGTGCTGAAGACCTCCCTCGAGACCTGCGTCAGCCGGGTCGACACGCAGACACTCACCAACGTCAACACCATGCTTTTCAAGATTCTCGCCACGCCAGAGCGTTGACCGGGATGTCCCATACCACGACGTGGCCATCATGATGCCCTTCGTGGCACGCCCATCCTCCATCACGCCGGCGAGCGCGCGGATCGATTCAACGCCCACCACGTTTTTGTAACGCTTTGCCTGAATGACGAACAGTCCGCCCACAATCGGATCGGCGTTGGTGGCGACAGCGTCCGGCGCACCGGGGCAGAAGGCGGCGGCGAAGCGGTCGACGGCCGCATTGTTCTTCCGCACCCGTTCCTGCTCGTCGGCGCCCGCCCCCCGGGTTGACGGAAGTGAACGGACCACAACGAGGCGCATACTCGCGATCTTGCTATCCGTCAAACACGGATAGCGTGTCCGTCATGATCCGGACCATCACCCTTCGCCTGCCGGACGAGGTGCGCGAGGCCACCAGACGGCACGCGGCCAGCGACGGCGTCTCGATGAACACCTGGCTCATCCGCCTGATCGACACGGAGATCTCCCGCCGCCGCAGCGACGCCGGCGCCTCCGAAGCCGATATCCGGACGACCCCACCAGGCTCCGGCCACGTCCCCCGGCCCGCCACCCATACCGAGTGAACCCAAAAGGAAGCAGATCCACGGCGCGCGGCTGTCGCTGACTCCCGCGATGACGGGAAGGCGACTGTCGACCTTGATGACAGCCGGATCGCCCCGGCCGGATGATCCCGCAGCGCGGAGCGGTGGCTGGCATACCCGAGTCAGCCCTGCGTGCCCCGGGCCGGATCGCAAACCGGTGACATCCCAACCACTGTGGAAGTCCTGAGTGCAGCCTACGCGGAGAGCGCGCTGCGCCGCCGCCCACCGGCCATGAATACGACATCCGCTTCGCCAGCGACGCCGCCGCCGGCCGGGAGCGCCCTCCTGCGGCCGTGAGAGTAGTCGCTCCTGCGGCTGTGTGACCGTGCCATGCTGTTCGGGTGACGGTTGGGGGCGAAGGGGGCGCCGTCGACTGTTTCGTGTCGTATGCGGATGATGGCCGGCCGTGGGCGGAGTGGATCTCCGCGGCGTTGGAGCGGGCCGGGCTCGGGGTGGTCAACGAGGTCTGGGATCTGGTCCCGGGCACGCATCAGGTGGCCTGGTTGGACCGGGTGATGCAGCGCGCCGGGTGCACGATCGCGGTGGTGTCCGAGGGCTATCTGGAATCGCCGGAGGCGGTCGCCCAGTGGGGGGCGGCCTGGTCGCCGCCGGTGGCCGGCGGGTCGCCCGCCGAGCGACCGCTGCTGGTGGCGCGGGTGACGGACCGGCCGATTCCGGGGCTGCTGGGGCAGATCGCACCGATTGACCTGGTCAACCGGGGTGAGTCGGCGGCGGAAGCGGTGCTGATCGGGGCGGTGCGGGCCCGGCTGGGTCGCGACGCGCCGCCCGTCCCCGGCGAAGCCCCCGGTGTCGGTGTCGCCCCGGGTGTTGGTGACGGGCTGGTGCGGTTTCCCGGCGCAGCGAGCGCCCCGGTTTTTCCGGCCGACCTGCCCGCGGTGTGGGATGTGCCGCGGGCGCCGGCCCGGTTCGTGGGACGGGCGAGCGAGCTGGGACGGGTCGAGGCGGCGCTCGCCGACGGGGGCATGGTCACGGTGACCGGGCTCGCCGGGATCGGAAAGACGAGCCTGGCCGCCGAGTTCGTCAGCCGGCACCGGATGGACTACCAGGCCGTCTGGTGGGTGCCCGCCGGACGACCCGAACTCGTCGCCGATCGGGTCCGCGAGCTCGCCCCGGCCCTCGGGCTTCCGGCCCACGCCGAACCCGCCGCAGTGCTGGGCCGTCTGGACGCGGCCGGTGGACGGTGGCTGCTCGTCCTCGACGACATCGCCGACGCGGGCGGGCTGCCCGGCTGGCTGCGTCCATCCGAAGGCGCCGGGCGGGTGCTGGCGACCTCACGGGGGTCGGCGTGGGACTGGCAGCGCCAGCTCGACGGCCCCTGGAACGGGCAGGTCCTCAGCCTCGGACCGTTCACCCGCGGCGAGTCGATCGCCCTGCTCGCCGACCGGTTACCCGCCGACCGGTTACCCGCCGACCAGCGCCGCGGCGGCCAGCCACCCATCGACCGGATCACCGCCGACCGCATCGCCGACCTCCTCGGCGATCATCCACTGGCGTTGGAGCAGGCCGCCCGGCGCATCATCGACGCCCACGGCGACGCCGACGGCCTGCGCACCAGCCTCGAACGCGCCGCCAGCCTCGAACGCGCCGCCGGCCCCACCGGCCTACGGCAGGGCGCCGACGGGCCAGGACGCCTGCCGTCCAGCCAGAGCCTGCTGGCCACCCTCGGCGATCATCCGGTGCCGGGACGGCCGGAGGTGACCACGGCGACCCTGTGGGACGCGACGATCCAACGCCTGGACGCCGAACATCCCGCCGCTGGCACGCTGCTGCGCCTGGCCGCCCACGGCGACACCACCCGCTTCCCGCTGCGGGTGCTGACCGCCGACCAGCAGACCATCCCCGACCCGCGACTGCGGGCCGCCGCCAGCGACCCCTTTGACCTGGCCGCAACCACCGCCGCTCTCGAACGCGCCGGACTCGCCCACCGCGACGGCGCCGCCATCACCATGCACGCCCTGGTCCGCTCCGCAGCCCGCGCCCACACCGCCCCCGACCAGGCCGCCGAACTGCGCGACGGCCTCGCCCGCATGCTCCACGCCGCCCTGCCCGAAAACCCCACCGCCAACCCGGACACCTGGCCCGCCTGGCGCGAACTGCTCCCCCACACCCTGGCCACCCTGGACGCCACCGCACCGGCCACCGACACCCCCCACACCGCCTGGCTCGCCGAACACACCGCCGCCTACCTCACCGAACACGGCCACCCCCAGCAGGCCGAACCCCTCGCCGCCCGCGCTGTGGACGCCCAGCAACGCCTGCTCGGCCCCCACCACCCCGACACCCTCACCGCCCGCGACACCCACATCCGCGCCGCCCTCAACGCCGACCACCTCAACATCGCCGGCCCACTGGCCGAACGCAACGCCGCCGACCGCGAACGCACCCTCGGCCCCCACCACCCCGACACCCTCACCAGCCGCGACACCCTCGCCCGCACCTACCAGCACGCCGGCCACCTCGACCACGCCCGCCAGCTGTTCACCGACACCCTCGCCGACCGCCAACGCACCCTCGGCCCCGACCACCCGGCCACCCTCGACAGCCGCCACAACCTCGCCACCCTCCTCGACGACACCGGCCACCCCGACGACGCCACCCGCCTCCTACGCCCCACCCTGCTCGCCCGCGAACGCATCCTCGGCCCCGACCACCCCGACACCCTCACCACCCGCTACCAACTCGCCACCACCTACCAACGCGCCGGCGCCACCCACGACGCCCTCGCCCACGCCGAACCCACCCTGGCCGCCCGCGAACGCACCCTCGGCCCCGACCACCCCGACACCCTCACCAGCCACCACCGCCTCGGCATCACCTACCACCAGGCCGGACGCACCGACGACGCCACCCGCGAACTCGACCACGCCCTCACCAACCGCGAACGCATCCTCGGCCCCGACCACCGCAAGACCCTCAACAGCGCCGACGCCCTGGGACGTGTCCATCTGGACAACGGACAGCCGGAGCAAGCCATCCCCTTACTTGACCGGGCCACTGCCGGACGCGAACGCACCCTCGGCGCCGATCATCCCGCCACGGTCCGTGGCCGCGAGCTGCTGGCCTCGACATACTCCGCCGTCGGACGACCGGCAGATGCCACCCCGCACCTGGAACGCATCCTCGATCGGCACGAACGCGTCCTGGGCGCGACCCACGTACGCACCATCGGCGCTCGCGACGACCTTGCCGCTCACTACCGCGACCAAGGCCACCCCGAAGGCGCACACCACCACCTCGAACGGCAGCTCACCGCCCGCCTGCGCACCGACGGCGTCGCCGGTGAACGCACTCTGCGTACCGCCACCGACCTCGCCGAGGTATGCCGCCAGACCGGCCGGTTGTCCCAGGCCGTCACGCTGCACGAACGCGTCCTCGACACCCGCCGCGAGTTTCTCGGCCCCGCTCACCCTGACACCCGCGAAAGCCGAACCAGCCTCGCCGACACCTACCGGCAGGCCGGCCGGCATGGTGACGCGGCGCCGCTCTACCGCGCGTCCCTTTCCGACACGATGCGCGAGCACGGTCCCTTCCACCAGGACACCATTCGCGCCCGCCGCAGCCTCGCCGACACCCAGCACCAGACGCAGACAGACAGACCGTTTTCACCAGACCGGCCGGCACCAGCAGAACGACCCGCCGCACCCGAGATCAGATACCCCCGCCCCGGTCCCTGACCAGCGTGGCACCGTCGACCATCAGCCAGAACCAAGCCTCAGCGGGGTCCGGCGGAATCCCCGGAGCCAGCATCCGGGGAACCCCGATCTTCGTCGTCCCAGACCCGACCGAAATTTTCCAGCCGGTCAAACAGGCTCGGCCGTGCATCATCGCCCGCGGGCTGCTCCAACAACCGGTCAAGCTCCACACGCTGCCGCGCATCCGCTCGGGCATTCGCCTCGTCGCGATACTTCCGCGACAACCGGTCTGCCTGCTGCTGAGCCAACTCATCCTCGAACTCATCTGCGAGACGGTCGGTCACCGCGTTGGCGTCGCGGGAGGCCCAGGTGCGGGTGAAGGAGCCGTCCCAGTCGACCGGGCGCAACGGTTTTCTCGGCGCTGTGGTCGCGTCTTCTTGACGGTCCGCTGCCTCGGCGGCAGGCGGAGCAGACTCCGACGGTTCCGCGGAACCGTCCGGCCGGGGCTCGGCGGCCGAGCTGCCCGGGCCCGTCGCCGGCGCCGCGGCGGGCTCGGACACCGCGTCCTGATCAGGGTTGGCGCGGCGATCGGGGTCAGAGCCGCTCGGCGCGTGGGACACGATGATCCTCCAGATCGCAGGGACTGCCGGTAATGATCTCACTGCTACCCGTTCGCCGCACGTGGGATACACCGGTGCGGCGCCATCGCCAGGATGATCGCCGCGGGAGCCTCGTCAGCAGCGCGGCGGGCGCGACCACATCCAGGCGGGGGCGGGCAGAGCACCCGCAACCATCAACTTTCCCCAATGAGATACCCCTAAAGCGATCAACCCTATGCGATGTGTAACTATTGTGCGCTTACGTGCACGAGTAGTCGCGCGATCGGCGAGGGGGATTCGCTGTTGGAACCACTTGTGCCGTCCGACCCTGCAACCGTCGGCGGCTACCGGCTGGTGGCGCGCCTGGGAACAGGCGGCATGGGGCGGGTGTACCTCGCGCAGTCCCCCACCGGGGAGCGGGTCGCGCTCAAGATGATCAGGCCGGAACTGCTGGAGGGCGACGACATCCGCCAGCGGTTCGCCGAGGAGATCGACGCACTGCAGTTCGTGCACGGATCGCGTAACACCCGGTTCGAGGCGGCAGCGGTGGAGACGGACCCGCCTTGGCTGGCCTTCGAATACGTCCCGGGCCGCACGCTGCGTCAACATGTCGAGGCCGAGGGCCCCCTGGACGCGGCGGCAACCGCCACACTCGGAGTGACATTGACCGACGCGCTCGCCAAGCTCCACCATGCGCGTCTCCTGCACCGCGATCTTAAGCCTCAG
This sequence comes from Frankia sp. R82, assembly GCF_023716925.1. Classification (GTDB taxonomy): domain Bacteria; phylum Actinomycetota; class Actinomycetes; order Frankiales; family Frankiaceae; genus Frankia. The sequence goes on along the minus strand of NZ_JAMQQG010000009.1, from coordinate 19,709 downwards.
AACATCATTCTTGGCCCGGACGGCCCGAAGGTCATTGATTTCGGCCTCGCGGTGCTGGAAGGTCAGGCCGGGCACCTGACCGCCAGCGGGTTCATCGTCGGCACCCCGGCCTATCTGCCGCCGGAGCAGGCAAGTGGCAGCCGGCAGCTCACCCCGGCAACGGACATCTACGCGCTGGGCGCAACGCTCGTCTACGCGTCCACCGGGCACACGCTGTACCCGGCGTTGACCGCAGCTGCGCTGCTCGCGGCGATCGTCGACGATCGGACCGCACCCGACCTGGCAGGTGTTCCGGACCAACTGACCGAGCTGATCGCCACGATGGTCGCGCTCGACCCGGGCGCCCGCCCGGGTGTGCTGGAGGTCCAGCAGCGCCTGGTCGCCGTCGCCGAGACCGCCGGACCGATGCACGAGATGCGCCGTCTCCTCGAAGAACGCACCTACATGGCGCCGAACCACGACGCGTTGCCGCCCGAGATCGCCGCCGAACTTGCGGCAGAGGCTTCGCCGGCCCCAGACGAGGGCACCGCTCCCCCGGTCGCGATCGGCGAAGCACGTGAACCGGCCACACACGAGCCGGAACAGCACGAGCCAGAACCACCGGAGCCCGAACCGGAACCGGATCAGACAGTGATCATCAGTCCGCCGGACGTTCCACCGCCCGCGTTGGTGCCGCCCGCGTCGGTGCCGCCTGTGGGCGCGGCCGCCGGCGGCAGGGGACCGACCCCCTTGTCACGGCCTCGCGGGTCGCGGCCGCTCAACGTCGGCTGGCTCGCCAATGAGCTTCGGGCCGCCTATGCCCGCAACGCCCCGCTCTGACCGCGCGCCCGACCCAGGCCGCACCAACGCCCTGCTCGCCCTCGTCTCGAATCCTCCCATCCGAAAAGAGACAGTCCGTGGTCACAGCGCCGTCCCCGACGCCCTACGCCCCTGGCGCACGCGTACTCATCCGGGACGAGGAATGGCTGGTCCGCAGTGTCGTGCCGACGGACCGGGACGGCTACCTGGTGAAGGTCACCGGGGCATCGGAGTTCGTCCGGGGCCTGGATGCCTCGTTCTTCACCGGGCTGGACGAGGTGCACGCGCTGCTACCCGAGGAGACCGAACTCGTCCACGACGGGTCCGCGCAGTTCCGCCGCAGCCGGCTGTACCTGGAGGCAGTGCTGCGGCGTACACCACTGCCCCGCTCCGAACGGCGCCTGGCTCTGACCGACACGTTCCTGCTTGACTCTCTGGACTATCAGCTTCGCCCAGCCGCCATGGCGCTGAGCGGGCTGGAACCGCGGGTGCTGGTGGCCGACGTCGTGGGGCTGGGCAAGACCCTGGAGATCGGGCTGCTGCTCGGCGAGCTGATTCGGCGCGGCCGGGGCGAGAAGCTGCTCGTGGTCACCCCACAGCACGTACTCGAGCAGTTCCAGCATGAGCTGTGGACCCGGTTCTCCATCCCCCTAGTGCGCCTGGATGCGGTCGGCATCGAGCGGATCCAGCGGGAGATCCCAGCAGGGCGCAATCCGTTCACCTATTTTAAACGGGTGATTGTTTCCGTCGACACGCTCAAGAACGTTGGCATGTACGGCCACCATCTGGAGGACATCCGCTGGGACGCGGTCGTCATCGACGAGTCACACAACCTGATCGGCGCGAACAGCTTGCGCAACCGACTTGCCCGCACGCTGGCCGCGCAGACGGACGCGCTGATCCTCGCCAGCGCGACTCCGCACAACGGCAACAAGCGTTCCTTCGGTGAGCTGATCCGGATGCTCGACCCGGTGGCGATCGCGAACCTGAAGACCTACCAGCGTTCGGACATCGAACACCTTTATATTCGCCGGACGAAGATGTCCTCGGAGGTCCGAGACAAGGTCACCGATGTCTGGGCCGACCGCGGCCCTTCGGAGCGGCTGATCTGTGCGGCCGGCCCGGTGGAGGAACGGGTCTTTGCCGAACTGACCGCCCACTGGGTGCAGGCCCCCGGTGAGGCGACAGACCCGGCTCCAACGGCACCGGGCAGCCCGGGCGCACGCCGTGGCGGTAGGCAGCAGCTATTTCCGTACACCCTAGTGAAGGCGTTTCTGTCCTCGCATCATGCGCTGTTGGAGTCCATCGACCATCGGCTGCGTTCGTCCACCCTGGCGAACAGCGAGAACCAGACCGAAGAACGGGCGCGGCTGGAACGCCTACAGGAACTCGCCGCCGCCATGTCCGACGACGATGCGAGCAAGCTGCGCCACCTGCTGGCGCAGCTGCGCGCGGCCGGGGTCGGGCCGGACTCGCCCACCCGGGTCGTCATCTTCTCCGAACGACTGACCACCCTGCGCTGGCTGGCCCGCGTCGTCCCCGCACTGCTCGACCTGCCGGTGGCGAAGCAGCCCGGCGGGCAGCGTGGCGCCTCGTTCGACCAGGCGTTCAACAATCCTGCAAACCGCGGGGCCGCCCGCATTCTGTACAGCGACCTTTCTGTCGCCGATCAGCAGCGCATTGTCGAGGAGTTCTCCCTCACCCAGGCCTCCGTGCGGTTGTTGTTCACCAGTGACGTGGCCTCCGAAGGCGTGAACCTGCACCGGGCCTGCCACCAGCTCATCCATTACGACGTGCCCTGGAGCCTCATCCGCATCGAGCAGCGCAACGGCCGGATCGACCGTTACGGCCAGCGGCAGCAGCCCCGGTTCGGGGCATTGTTGCTCACGTCGGCGATCCCGCGGTCGCTGGACGACCGGGCGGTTGCCGCCCGACTGCTCGCCGCCGAGGAGGAGGCCTATCGCACCCTGGGTACCGCCGAGGCGGTCACCGGCGAGTATCTGGCCGACCGGGAGGAGCGCCGGTTACTGCAGGACCTGCTCGCCGGCCGCACCGTCGACCAGTCGCTGGCGGCTAGCGCCGCCCGCCGCAGCACGTCCGGCGCACCGTCCGCTTCGGCCAGCGCGGACGCACTCGAACTCGACGACGAGCCGGACGATGCCGCCGAAGCGGACGAGACGGTCGAGGCCGACGATCCGCTTGGGCTGGAGGACGATCCGGACCTCGACGCCCACGCGGCGGACCCTACGCCGCAGCGGTTCAGCCCACCCCGACTGTTCCATGATGTGGCAGCGTTCGTCGACGAGGCGCTGTCCGAGGTCTACGACGGACGGGCGGATACGACAGTCAGCCTGACCCTCGGATTTGCCGCTGCCCGGGGGACGGGCGGGCGGGAGCGGGCAACCTATTTCGCACTCACGGCCCCGGAGGATCTGGAGGCCCGGCTCACCGACCTGCCCCGCTCCTACCTGTCCAGGCTGCGCGACCAGCAGGGCCAGCTCCGGCTGCAGCTGACGGTGGACCGGCAAGAAGCCGAGGCGTCTCTGGCCGCATCCCGCGCGGGCAAGGAGACGCTGTGGCCGGAAAAGGGGTTCCTGACCGACATTCACCCGGTCGTTGACTGGCTGGTCGACAAGGTGCTGGTGCGCCTAGACCGGCAGCAGGCACCGGTGCTCACCGTCCCGGTCGACGAGCCGACGTTCCTGGTTCAGGGCGTCTACTGCAACGCGTTCGGGCAGCCGACCGTCGTCGAGTGGATGGCGCTGGCCGGGCTGCCGGGCCCGGCCAGCTTCCGGCCGATGCACGAGGCGCTGGCCGCGGCCGGCGTCGGCCCGGGGATGACGAACATCCAGGCTGCCCTGGACCTCGCGCCGTTGCAGGCACTCGTACCGGCGGCGGTCGCAGCCGCCCGCGCCCACCTTGAGCGCCAGCGGGTCGACTGGGACGAGCACATCGCCGAGCCGCTGCGCGCCTACCTCACCCGCCTGGACACCTGGGTGACCCGCAGTCTGCCCGGCAGCACCGACCAGGCAGTCGCGGCGCTGACAAAACGAGCGCGGTTCGTCCGCGAGACCGAGAACCGGCAGCGCGAGCTGGTGGAGCGGCTGCACACCATCGGCGAGCCGATGCTGCGCGTCCTCGCCGTCCTCGCACCGACACCGGGGGGTGCCCGATGAGTTTCGACGCTCTTACCAACCGCGGTGAGTACTTCTCGCCGTATTTCATCGAGGAAATCCTGCCCGGGGAGATCCGCAAGAACATCTCGACCCGCTGGGCCGAGCGGGAGAAGGCCGCACAGGCCCTGGAGTCACCAGAGCACGAGCAGACGACTCCGACGCTTGTCCTGCCCGCAGGTGGCGCGAACCTGCTGGGTTCCATCGGGCCGGAACTGGGAGCGATCCTGGTCGACTCGCCGGCCGCCAGGCTCGACACAGAACCGGCCGGCTTCGCGACCGCGGTGACGCCCCGCGCCGGGTTGCGGGAGTTTCGCCGGTACTACTACGAACGCAAAAGCGATCTCCTCGCGCTCGACCCGGACGACGACGCCGTCAAGCGGGCCGAGGTGCTGCAGGTGCTGCACGACGGTGTCCTCGGTGCCCTCGGTTTCCCGACGCACCGGTACACCAGAACGGTGATCCACGGCGGGGTGGAGGTTGCCGTGCCGCTGGCCGCCGACGTCCACGGGGTCTGGGCAGTGGAGTGCGGCTGGGCCACCGAGGCCGACGCAGCGGTCGACCTGGCGGGCGCCGGCCGGCTGCTTCACCCGGTCGTGCTTGGCCCGCGCGAGATGGTCACCTCCGGGATACGGCTGGCCTCGCACCTGTTCGTCGTCGAGGAGCCGCCCCGCTACGTGCTGCTGCTCGCTGGCGGCGTCGTGATCCTCGCCGACCGGCGGACCTGGGGTGAGGGCCGCTACTTGGCCGCAAGTCTGGATACGGCGTTCAGCCGCCACGACGCAAAACCGGGCGGCGAGATCGACGTGATCGCCGCTCTGTTCGGCGCGGATGCCTTGTGCCCACCGGAAACCGGCGGTGCCGAACCACTCGCCGACCTGCTCTCCGGCTCGCGGAAGCAGGCCGTCGGCGTCACCGCGGAGCTGCGTGTCGGCCTGCAGGAATCGGTCGAGCTGATCGCGAACGAGGTACTAGCGCGCCTGGCCGAGGCCGGTGTGCGACCGGAGCAGATCGACGACCTGACATCCCTGGGCGACCGACTGACCCGGGAGGCGCTTCGCTACCTTTACCGGATCCTCGTGCTGCTCTACGCCGAGGCCCGCCCCGAACTCGGCATGCTCCCCGTCGACCATCCCGAATACGCCGAGGGCTACAGCCTCGCGCGGCTTGGTGACCTGGCTGCCCGCCGCCCACCAACGAGCCCGGCGGCCCGCACCGGCACCCACCTGTTCGACTCGCTGAACTTGCTCTTCAAGGCCGTCAACGAGGGCTACCACGCCCACGGCACCAGCCAGCCTGCCAATTCCTCCCTCGCAGCCGCTACCGCTGTCGACAGCGGCTCCGACAGCGATGGCAGCGCCGCCGGCGGGCGGCCCAGCGAGCGTGAGGGCATCCGGTTCGAAGCACTACGCTCCGACCTGTTCGAACCCTCCTCCATCACCCTCATCGGCCAGTCCCTGTCCTGGCCCGAGAACGACGACGAGGACGGGACGGCGCCCGCCGGCCGCGCCGCGATCCTCGACACCCGCCTGCGCAACGACGTGCTGTACGCGATTCTGCGCCGCCTAATGATCACAAAGGGTGGTCGGCGGACCCGCGGTGGTGCCCGGCGGCGAGGCGGGTTCATCTCCTACCGGCAGCTCGGCATCCCCCAGCTCGGCGCAGTCTACGAGGGCCTTATGTCCTACACCGGCTTTATTGCTGGTGAGGCGCTCTACGAAGTTGCCAAGGGCGGCGATCCCAAGGACGGCAGTTGGACCGTTCCCACCTCACGTGCCGACGAGTACCCGCCCGAGGTGTTCGTCCACGAGGTGGACGAGGACGGCCACCGCACCGACCGGCGCCGCCGCTACCCCGCCGGCTCGTTCGTCTATCGCCTATCCGGGCGCGACCGACAGACCTCCGCCTCGTACTACACCCCCCAGTCGTTGACCGAGGTCACCGTCCAGCTGGCGCTGCAATACCGGATCAAGGAGGCCGGACCGGACTTCAAGGCCCGGGAGATGCTCGACTGGACGATCTGCGAGCCGGCCCTCGGCTCTGGTGCGTTCCTCAACGAGGCCATCAACCAGGTCGCGGCCGAGTACCTGAGCCGCCGCCAAGAGGAGAAGCGCGCCGACGGTACGCTCGACGAGCCGCTCGACCCGGAGCGCTACGCCGTCGAACTGCAGAAGGTCAAGGCGTACATCGCTCTGCACAACAGCTACGGCGTCGACCTGAACCCGACCGCCATCGAACTCGCTGACGTCTCCCTCTGGCTGAACGTCATGCATGCGGGCCTGCAGGCCCCCTGGTTCGGCCTGCACCTGCGCCGCGGTAACTCCCTCGTCGGCGCCGGCCGCCGCTACTACACCCAGGACACCCTCGCCGACCGCTCCTGGCTAACAAGCGCCCCCGTCGACCATCCCTTCCGCGACGGCGACCTACCGAAGGACGCCATCCACCACTTCCTGCTCCCGGCTGCCGGCTGGGGCGCGGTCGCCGCCGAAAAGGAAGCCAAGGACCTGGCGGAGGTCGACGCCAAAAAACTCGCCGCCTGGCGCCGCGTCATCACCAAGGCCCCCACGACGAAAGCCGCAAAGGGCAAGCCCAACCAGGCGGCAATACTCGCTGCGCTCACCCGGCGCGCCGAGTATTTGTGGACCCTCGTCCAGCAGCGCCTCGCCCTGTCCGAGGCTGAGATCCGCCGCCAGATCGACGTCTGGGGCGCCGAGGACCTGCCCGAGGTCCGCGACGTCGTTCCCCGCGCCAAGATCCTCGCCGACCTCGAGGCCCCTGGCACGCCCTACTGGCGCTTGAAAAAGCTGATGGACACCTGGTGCGCCCTCTGGTTCTGGCCCGTCGACAGCGCCTCCCTGCTGGACGGCACCGCCCCTGACTACCAACGCACATTCCTGCGTGTCACAAATGCCGCCGCGCCTGCTCGCATCCAGCCGACCCCAATTCCAGCCCCAGCACTCGAGGCGGTTTCGCCCCGCACCTGGGAGACGGCCTCCATGTTCGGCGACGACGGCACCATCGAAAACGCCGCTCTCATCGCACCCGAGGCCGGAACCACAAGCCCCGCCGGCAAGCGGCAAGGAAACCAGTCGGCCCGGCCCGCCGAACGGCTCCGTGGTCCCTTCCCGCTTGCTAACCTGGACGACTGGATCCGCTTCGCCACCGCCCTGATCGGCACCGCAGACGTCGGACAGAACACCTTCGCCACCCACTTCTCCACCCTCGACGAGCTCGAAACCCACGAAGAAGACCTAGCCACCTGGCTCGGCCAGGAGGCCTGGCACCGCCTGGCCGAACTCTTCCCCTGGCTCGACACCGTCGAGACTGCTGCCAACCAACACGGCTTTTTCCACTGGGAAGTCGAATTTTCCGCAGCTTTCGCCGACGGAGGTTTCGACTTGCAGGTAGGAAACCCACCATGGGTTCGCCCGAACTGGCATGAAAGCTCAATATACGCCGAGGCGGACCCATGGTTTGCGCTGTCCCGCGGCACCCAAACCGACGAGTGGAAAGTCCGCCGGGAAGGGATTTTTGGCATTTCAAAATGGCACAAAATGGTCATTCATGAACTTACCGCAAATGCAGGATTTGATAGATTTCTTAGCGATGTCACCAATTATCCTCTTCTTGCAGGGACACAGCCAGACCTCTATCGCGGATTTATGTGCCGCGCCTGGCTACACGCCAAGCCGACCGGGACTGTGGGAATGATCCATCCAGACTCCCATCTTGACGGTGTCCGAGAAAAAAGAATACGCAAAGAGGCATTTCCTCGCCTACGCGCGCACGCACATTTTGTTAACGTGGCAAACTGGGCTTTTGCGGATCTGAGCCGCACACAGGAGTTCGGCCTACACATTTACGGACCGCCACAATCAATCAATTTTATGCACGCAGCGTGGATTTTCGATGCCTCAGTACTATCGGGCTCACTCATTCATGACAACAATGGCCCTGCGCCAGGTATCAAACACAATGGATCGTGGGATTTAAGACCACACCGACAACGAATTATCGTTGTCAACCACGAAGTTCTCCGAGAATGGCAACTTATAACAGGAGAATCCGCAGGAGATATATTTTCTGCCCGCGTTCTCTACCTCGTTGGAGAAGAAGAGCGATCTGCAATATCCGCCCTCGCCGCATGGAAGATCCGACTCGGAGATCTTCCAATGATAAGCCCCGGATACCATGAGACCGGAGCGCAAAAGAGGGGAATAATTAGAAAAGACACCGGAGCGCGCGAACAGTGGAGAGATGTAATTCTACGCGGCCCTCAAATTGCCGTTGGAACTCCAATCGCCAAACAGCCACCGGCATTGGGATCTCACGACGAGTCAACCGATTTGACGCGCATCTCAAACGACTTTGTTCCCGCGAGTGACTTCACCAGAAACTGCCCCGAAAAGCGGTATTTTGAAACGCAGGATATTTGGGCTGGACGGCCGTACACGAGCTACTACAGGCTAGCTTGGCGGCGCCGGATCGCAACTAACGGAGAAAGGTCACTTTTTGCCGCTATTCTGCCCCCAGGGCCGGCCCACGTGGACTCAATCCACTCACTTACACTTCCAACCAAGAAGCAGCTTGTACTGGCCGCCGGATTCTGGAGTGCTCTTCCACTCGACTATTTGATGCGCGCAAGCGGGCGCGGAGACCTAAGAAGCTCCGACGTAAGGGTTATGCCGACCGGCGAGTCCGAACACCCTCTAATGACGTCTCTCCTACTACGGACTCTTCGACTGAACTGCCTTACCGAGGCCTACGAAGAGCTATGGCATGAGGTCTACGATCCAGTTTGGAAAAATTCTGATAAATGGGCAATAGATTGGCCAAAAATGGCGCCCCTAGAGCGTGTCGACCAGGAATGGAGTCGACTAACTCCATTGCGATCGGAATACGCAAGAAGGGCGGCACTAGTTGAACTCGATGCCTTGGTCTCCGTATGGCTCGGGATATCCGCCGACGCGCTGGCGGCAATCTACAAGTCGCGATTTCCGCAAATTTTTGACTATGAATCCGAAATGTTTTTTGATGCTCATGGGCGGAAAATTTCCGCAAACTTCAATTCCTTTGGCCATGGGCAGATAAAGCAAGACTGGATCGATCTTCAAGCGCATTTTAAGTCCCCACATTCAAAGGTGCCATCCGGCTATTCGCCTCCCTTTTACAAAGCCGACCGAGAGAATGAGATGCGAGCGGCACATGCCGTCTTCTCGAAACGTTTGGAGGCGTCACGAGAAGAGGGATGGCGGGAAACCTCGAGCGGCTGGATGAATCCAGTAGTAGACCGAGGGACTGATACGCCAGCTACCGCGCAGCCAGAGCCCAGCCGATGAGGCCGACGGTTGCGGCGGATGAGCTGCGAAAGACGTTGACGCAGTATCTGACGACGACGTTCGCACTGGCCGACTCGGCGGAGCAGGCGGCGCTCGCCTCGTTCCTCGACGATCCGGAGTACGGCATCTACCGGGGCCCCTACCTACGGGTCCGCACACCGTTTCGGGTGGCAGCCGAAGGCTGGCGGAAGCATCTCGCCTGGGCGCCGGACGGGTGGACACCATATGCGCACCAGGCGACGGCGTTCGCACGGCTGTCGACGAAGAGTGGCACAGCGAAGCCGACCGTGGTGACCACGGGTACCGGCTCGGGCAAGACCGAGGCGTTTCTGATGCCGATCCTCGATCACTGCCGACGGGCTCGCGCCGAAGGCCAGTCGGGGGTGAAGGCGCTGCTGCTGTATCCGATGAACGCGCTCGCCACCGACCAGGCCGGTCGTCTCAATGCCTTCCTGCAGGATCCGGCGCTGGCCGAGGTCACCGCCGGCCTTTACATCGGCGAAGGCCCGGCGCAGTCCTACCCGCGGGTGATGACGGACCGGGGCGAGATCCGCCGCACCGTGCCGGACATTCTGATCACGAACTACAAGATGCTCGACCTGCTGCTGCAGCGCCCGGAGGACGTGCCGTTGTGGGAGAACAACAGCCTCGCCTACGTGGTACTCGACGAGTTCCACACCTATGACGGCGCGCAAGGTACCGACGTCGCGATGCTGCTGCGCCGGCTCGGCGCGGTCACCGGAGTCTCCCGGCCCGGCCAGCCGCTGGGTACGGTCTGCCCGGTCGCCACCTCGGCGACGCTGGGATCCGGCTCGCTGGACGAGGACACGACGGGCGCGATCCGGGCGGTGGCCACGGAGGTGTTCGGCGTCGGGTTCGATGAGGGTTCGGTGATCGGAGAGGATCGGCTTGCTCCGGCCGAGGTGCTGGGCGAGCCCGATGCCACGCTGAACGAGCCGACGCCGGCCGTGCTCGCCGCGCTGCAGATCAACGGAGACAACCCCGCCTCGACCCGGATTCTTGCCGAGGCTATCCTCGGCCCCGGGCTACGCGACGCTGACCTGCGCCCGGCTGCGCTGGGCGCCCAGCTGCGCCGCCACAAGCTGACTCGGGCGGTGCTGAACCTGCTCGGTGGTGAGCCGCGCACCGCACAGGAGGCGCTGGAAGGCTTCGCCCGAGAGGACCTGCGCGACTGGAGTGTCGCGGTGGCCACCCAACCGGCAGTCGCGGCCGCGGGCCTGGCACGGTTTATCGCCCTGCTGTCGGTGGCCCGCGATCCCAACGATGCACGCCGTCCGCTGGTCACCGTCGAGACGCATCTGTGGGCGCGGGCCGTCTCCCGGCTGTTGCGCGCGGTCGGCCCCCAGCCGGCGTTCGCCTGGGAGGGCGAGCAGCGCCCCGCACCAGTTCCCACGCTCGACCTCACGGCCGCCACCGAACCAGGCGGTCATTCTCAAGCCGCACTGACCCCGGGTGACGGCGACGGGCATCCACAAGAGGACCCGCTCGGTCTGGACACGAGCGAGCACGGTGCGGCCTGGATGGTCGCGGACAGCGGGCAGCCGATGCTGCCCGCGGTGTACTGCCGCCACTGCGGTCGCTCGGGCTGGGCGGCGCTGTCCCCCGAACGTGAACCACAGGAGTTGGAATCGACCGCGGCGAAGGTCTACCGGGCCAGTGTCGGTCGGGACAAACGACGGGTGCGGGCGCTGATTCGGGCGACCGAACAGGAGATCGGTGTGCCGGCGGGTAGTCCGCTGATGATGCTCGATGTCTCCGGCACAAAGCTGCACATCTTCGATCCGGCCTCGGACCAGGCGGGGATTCCCGTCCTGTGCGCACTGGACGATTCGGTCGGGGCGGAGGCGGACCGCTGCCCGGCGTGCGGGCTGGAACAGGGCATCCGCTATCTGGGGGCGGGGCTTGCCGCCCTCGCGTCGGTGGCGGTCAGCCAGTTGTTCACCGGCGGTGAGCTACCGGACCGGACATCCCAGCGGACGTTGTTGTTCAACGATTCGGTGCAGGATGCGGCGCACCGGGCCGGGTTCGTCGCGGCGCGGGCGTTCACGTTCTCGCTGCGCGCGCTGCTGGCCGCGCAGCTCACCGATACCATGCCGGTCGCGCTGAACGACCTGATCGCCGATCTCATCGACGCCTCCGGCGACCGGGAGATCCTGGCTGCGATCGTCCCACCGGAACTGCACGACGTCGACGATGTGGACGCATTGCTCGCTGGCCGGGAACGTGGGCGGCGGCCCACTTGGCGGCTGCTCGGCAACCGGCTCGGGTTCGCCACCGTCCTGGAGTTCGGGCTGCGTTCCCGCAACGGGCGCACGCTGGAACTGACCCGCACCGTGGCCGCCGAGGCTGCCCTGCCGCAGCTCACGATGGCCCGTGCGCTGGCCCGGGACACGCTGCTGCAGGCGCAGGTCCAGGCGCTGGACCACGGCGACCTCACCGACGCCCGCCTCGACGCCTACCTGCGGGGTTTGGTGGAGCGGCTGCGACTCCGGGGTGGTGTTAACCACGAGTGGCTCGGCCGGTACCTGGACGAGGCCGGACGGCGCTACCGGATCTGGGGCGGTCGCCCGGACGGCATGCCCGCCTTTCCTCGCGGTCTTGCCGCACCGGCGTTCCTGATGACCGCGCCGCGCCCGCGTACCCAGTTCGACGTGCTGTCCAACACTGGCAACTGGTATCAGGACTGGACCACGCGCTGCCTCGGCCTACCACGCGACCAGGCAGCGGACTACCTGCGGGTGCTCCTGCCACGGCTCGCCGACGTGGGTGTGCTGGCCCGGCGGGTCATCATCCGCCCCACCGGCAATGGGCGCGTGGGTGGCCGGAGTCGAGGCCGCGCGGGATCGACCCCGGCCGCCGGCATCACCGTCTATGGCCTGCAACCAGGACATCTGCAGATCATGCGGCTCGATGATGACGACGCGGTCGAAGCCGGTGTGCGCTGTGACGCATGCTCCTGGACGCAGACCGTGCCACCGGCCCGGGTCGCCGGCTGGACCGGCCAGCCCTGCCAGCGCTACCGCTGCCCGGGCCGGCTGCGACCCGCACCACTGCCCCGCGCGGCGGGTGACTACTATCGACGGCTCTACCGCGACGGCGGCCCGTTCCGGGTGGTGACCGCCGAGCACACCGGCCTGCTGACCCGCGAGCAGCGGGAGACTGTCGAACACGACTTCCGCCGCGGTACGACCTACACCGATCCGAACGTGCTGTCCTGCACGCCGACGCTGGAGCTGGGCATCGACATCGGTGCGCTGTCGACCGTGCTGCTCGCGTCACTGCCGACCGGGCCGGCGAACTACGTCCAACGTGCCGGCCGGGCGGGACGGGCCAGCGGCAACGCGTTCATCCTCACCCTGCTCGAACGCGGGGAGCGGGAACAGTACTACCTTGCCGAACCGCGGGACATGATCGCCGGTGAGATCGCGCCGCCCGGGACCTATCTGTCGGCGATCGAACTGCTGCGCCGCCAGTACACCGCCCATCTGATCGATCTGGCCGCCCGGGAGCGACTCCCCGGCGCCCGGCCACTGCCGCGGGTCACCGGCGCGCTGTTCGGTCCGGACGGCTGGCTGACCGAGTTCGTCACCGCAGGTCTGCGGGCTGGTCCGACGCAGGTCGACATCTTCCTCGCCCTGTTCGGCGTTCCTCCGGCCGACCAATACGTCAGTGACGCTGCGGCGGCCGATCTGCGCGCCTACGCGCGGGCGGGCCTCTCCGACGCGGCGCGCACGGCCGAACGGCTGTGGGAGACCCGGATCGCCGGGCTACGCGACCGGCTCGACGCGATCGACCGTGCCCGCGACGCGCTGCTGCGCTCCGATGAGGAGCAGCGCCGCGATCTGCGCTCGCTGTCCGCGCAGCGACGCGCCCTCGCGAAACTCGCCGGTGAGCTCTCCCGCCGATCCGCGCACACGACCCTCGTCGAGCTCGGCCTGCTGCCGAACTACGCCCTGTTCGACGGATCGACGATCCTGGAGGCCACGCTCACCGGCGAGCAGGACGGCCCGGACGGCGAACGCCTCTACAGCAGCGAGGTCCGCGAGTACGCCCGTCCCGTGAGCCAGGCGCTCACCGAGATCGCCCCGGGCAACACCTACTACGTGCGCGGTTTCGCCCATCGGATCACCGGGCTGGACATCGGCCCGCGGGCCCGTCCGGCCTGGGAGTTCTGGCGGATCTGCCCCGCCTGCGGCTACGTTCGCACCCCTCGTGAGAGCGCGCTGGCCGCGGCCTCGAACACGGGCACCACCGGCGCGGGTTCCGACGCCAGTCCCGCGCAGGTGGCCGACGACGCGAGCCCGTGTGATCGGTGCCAGCATGCCGGGATCGGCGATGCCGGGGCGCGGTTCGCGGTGCTGCGGCCGACCCGGGTTACCGCGGTCGACCGGCGCGACGACGTCCGCATCCGCGACGACCTTGATGACCGGGACAGCCGCGCCTATACGACCGTCACCACCGTCGACATCGACCCGGCCCGCATCGCCCGCTCCTGGCGGCATTCCCACGCCACGTTCGGGGTCGACTACGCCCGCTCGGCGGTCATCCGCACCTTCAACCTGGGCGCGAGCCGCGTCGACCGGACGGCCACCGACATGTTCGCCGGCGAGCCGGTCAGCCTCAACCCGTTTCACGTCTGCGTCGACTGCGGCGGAACCAGCGTGGACGGTCCCCCGACCACCCATGCGGGCGGTGGCTTCGGCCAGCCGGTCCTGCCCGATGCGTTCGGTAACGGGACTGCAGGCGCAGAACGTTCCGAGTCCGCGGACGAGCTACGCGGGCACGAACATCATCGGCTGTGGTGCCGCCACCGGCGTTCGCCCCTGGCCGCCACCCACCAGTCGCTGCTGCTGGCCAACGAGCTGCACACCGAGGCAGTACGGATCCTCGTCCCGGCTCTCACCACGTCGATCACCACCCGGCGGCACTCCTTCGCGGCGGCGCTGCGGCTCGGGATCGCCCGGCAGTATAGCGGCAGTCCCGACCATCTGCGGCTGACCGCGGCCGTCATGCCGGATGCGACCACCGGGCACTCCCGGCAGTTCCTCGTCCTGTACGACAGCCAGCCCGGCGGCACCGGCTACCTGCACCGGCTGGCCGATCCAGCCAGCTTCCACGCGGTGCTCACCACCGCGCTGACTGCCATCGAGACGTGTGCCTGCGTCGACGCCGGCCGGGCGGGCTGCCCCCGCTGCCTGCTGCGGTATGCCCGCGGCGACGAATTCGCCCAGATCCAGCGACAGGAAGCGATCGCGGTGCTACGCGAGCTGCTGGACGGCTGGGCGGTGACCGACAGCGCACCCACCGATCAGATGTCGCTCGTCCAGCTGGTGGAAAGCGAACTGGAGGCCCGTTTCCTCGGCGGCCTGCGAGCCTGGGGTACCCGCCCGGACACCGCCGGCAGCGTCACCACCGGAGCCGACCCGGCTGGTGACGGCCGGGTCGCCGAACTGCGCCTGAGCGGTCCGGACGGCACCATCACCCACTGGCGGATGCGGCTGCAGCACACCGTCCAGGGCACCCGCCCAGATGTGCATTTCACCCGGCTCGATGGCCCACCGACCGAGGTCGCGGTCTACCTCGACGGCTTCCGCTACCACGCCAGCACCGAACACAACCGGCTCGCCGACGATGCCGACAAACGCGCCCGCCTACGCGCCCACGGCCTGCGGGTCTTCCAGCTGACATGGTGGGACGTCGAGGAATGGCGCACCCGCGAGCCCGGCGCGCCACCGACTGTCCGCCCGCCTTACCAGGGCCTCGCCCAAGGCGTGGCACACAACTACTACCGGCAGGTGAGCGACCCGCCGCGGCCCGCCGACGACCTGGATCGCCATGCCTGGACCAACCCGGTCGATCAGCTGCTCGCCTACCTCGCCGACCCGAACGCGCGGCTGTGGCGGCGCCGCGCGGAGGCTGCACTGGGTGGCCTGCTAAAAACCCCGGGCAACGCTCGGATCCGCACCGATCCCCCTGGTGTTCCGGCCGCCGTAACGGCAGCCCTTCGTGGCCTGCCGCTACCCGCATCGCGAACCGGCGGAAAGATCTCCGTGGTGCGTGCGCGGGACGACGCCGGCTGCCCGATCACCGTGCTCATCGATACCAGGACAGGGGGTTTGCCCGAACGCGTCTTCTCCGCGCTGGTCTTAATCGACGACCGACCTGAGACGGTGGCCGCCGACCACGGCTCCGCCGGTGTGGGGCTGGGCCTCGACGAGTGGGGAGGCGACGGGGAGCCGGGTAGCGCAGATCCCGCGGGAAACGACTCCTCGCACCGGCGCCGGTGGCGGTCCTGGCTTGCCTGGACGAACCTGATCCAGTTCCTCGACGACGGCGGCGGCGACGCCCTACAACTCACCGTGACCGGGATGGACGACGTCGACCCATCCCTGCTCGCCGCGGCCGACGGCGGCGGCCTCGCCGAGGTCCGGGCCAGGCAGCCGCTGGATTCGGAGACGTCCACCTGGCTTGGCCGACCGCCGCTGCCCGAGAGGTCCACCGCGCGGTTGGACGCACCCACGGCCGTCGGCGAACGCTGGCGAGAGGTGCTGGCCTATCTGCTCCCCGACGAACCCGGCCTGGTGGACCTGGTGCGTGGTCTGGTGGCACTGGATGGCCCGCACGGACCGGAGGCGGTGCCTCGCCTGGCCCTTCCGACCCCCGGATTTGAGCTCGGCGATGCCGCCTGGCAGGCGGAGCTGGCCTGGCCGGCGGCCCGCGTCGGTGTCGTGCTCGCCCCAGCCGGCGCCGACGACCAGGAAGCCGCCGGGCGGGATCACGCCTATCGATCGGCTGGCTGGGACGTCCGCCCGCCCGGTGCCTGGACACCCACCGAACTCGCCCGCCGGATCGGTACCCCCAACACCCCAGCGGCCGACACCATGGCAGCCACCACCGACAGGGGAGCACGGTGAACACTCAGGGCCGGGTCACCCTTCGCATTCTCGAACGGGCCGACAAGGAGATTCTCGCGCTGCCCCGGGTCGTCAAGGGTGCGGTCTACGAGTTCCAGTCGAAGTTCCGCGCCGATCCGCAGCATCCATCGCTGCGCTTCAAACAACTCAAGGGAAGCCGGCTGTGCTCCGCGCGTGTCGGTCAGGACCATCGAGCGCTCCTGCTGCACGCCGGTAACTCCGACTATCTGCTGGTCTCGGTGAAGGACCGTAAGGATGCCTATGACGATCTGACCCGCTACAGCTATGAGATCAACCAGGTGACTGGCGGCATCGAGGTCATCGACCTGTCCGCCGTTACCAACAGTCTCGCTGGCCGCATGCTCGCCGCCGCAGAGCCCGGATCAACGCCGGCTCCGGCCCACTCCCCCGCTCCCGACCAGGTGCCCGCTCCCGCCGAGAGGCTGTTCTCCGGTCTGGACGACCAGACGTTGCTCGACCTCGGGGTCGCCGCCACGCTGCTTCCGTCGGTCCGCACCTTGCGCACCGAGGAGCAGCTGCTCCAGTTCGTCGAGTGCGTTCCGCAGCTGACCTCGGATGTCCTGATCGCGCTGCACGACGGTAAGAGTGTCGACGAGGTCCTGGACATCGTCACTCGGCCGGTGGCGGCACCGGGCCTCGTCGACCGGGAGGACTTCGCGACCGCCGTGGGCCGCCCGTCCACCCCGGTGACCTCCGACGACGAGGCGCTGCGCGCCATCCTCGCCGAATCCTTCGCCCGGTGGCAGGTGTTCCTGCACCCGACCCAGCACCGACTCGCGCACACCACCTACAGCGGCCCGGCGCGCGTCAGCGGCGGGCCGGGCACCGGCAAGACGATCGTCGCCCTGCACCGCGCTCGACATCTCATCACGCACCTGCCCTCGGGCAGCAACGGTAAGCCGATCCTGTTCACCACGTTCAACCGGAACCTCGCCGGCGATCTGCGGGCGCGGCTGCTGGAACTCGCCGGACCGGAACACACCGCGCGCGTGGACATCATCAACATCGATAGCCTGGCTGCCCGGGTGGTCTCGGAGGCCGACGACGCCCGACGTCGCACCATCGGCCAGGACGCCGAGATCAGGGAATGGTCGGCGATGCTACTCGAGCTCGGCGAGACCCGGTGGAGCGCGGAGTTCCTCGCCGCCGAGTGGTCGCAGGTGATCCTCGGCCAGGTCCTGCGGTCCCGGGCCGACTATTTTCGGGCCCGCCGTCCTGGCCGCGGCCGACAGCTCGCCCGCCAGGACCGCGATGCCATCTGGCAGCTCATCGAACGTTTCACCAAACGGCTTGCCGACCGGGGGGTCTGGACCTGGCAGCAGGTCGCTGAACGCGCCGCTGAGCTGGAGATGGCCCGGGCTGCCCGGGCCGCCCGCAGCGGCGACACCGCCAGCAGCGAATCCGGCGCATCGATTCCGCGCTACCGCTACCGGCATGTGATCGTCGACGAGGCGCAGGATCTCAGCCCGGCGCACTGGAAGCTCCTACGCGCCATGGTCCCACCCGGTGTCGACGACCTGTTTCTCGTCGGCGACACCCACCAGCGGATCTATGACAACGTCGTCAGTCTGGGTAGCCTCGGCGTGAACATCCGCGGCCGGTCGCATCGGCTAACCCTCAGCTACCGGACCACCCGTCAGATTCTCGGCGTCGCTCTGGATCTTCTACACGGCGAAAGCTACGACAATCTCGATGACGGAGCCGAGAACCTCGCCGGCTACCGCAGCCTTCTCAACGGCGACCAGCCCCTGTTCATCGGTCGCACCACCTGGTCCGACGAACAGCGCACCATCAGTGCGCAGATCCGCACCTGGCTCGACGTCCCGCAACCCACCCATCGCACGTCTACCAGTGGCCAGCTCGCCGTCTGCGTCCCCACCCGAGCGCTTGCCGCCGATGTCCTGGCCACCCTCCAAGCTGACGGCATCAGCGCGGCGGAGATCGGCCCCGACGGCCCGCCCGTGGGCGGAGACACCGCGGCCGTCCACGTGGGCACGATGCACCGGTTCAAAGGGCTCGAATACCGCCAGATCATCATTGCCGGCGCCGCCCACGGGCTCATTCCCCGGGGCTTCCTCGACCGCCTGCAGGACTCCGACCCCCATCGCTACCAGCGCGAGCGCCGCAAGGACCGCTCCCTGCTTTTCGTCGCTGCGACCCGAGCCCGAGATGCTCTCCTGGTCACCTGGCATGCAGCCCCGAGCCCCTTCATCCCTACCCGTTACGTCGAAGGGCAGCATTAGGACGGCTCATCCTCTCGTCGCGCGACCACGTCATCGCGATCAGGTCACCCGTAGTCCGACCCGAAACCCGCGCCCGCTATGCTCAGCATGCGCCACCTTGAACAGACGCGAAGCTACGGGGGAGCTTTGATAACTATTAAATATGGTCGGCTTTCATGAGCGGCCAGACGAGGATTCGGTCGATATTCCAATGGGTATCGCGCCATCCTCGCTGGACTGCTACCATCACCGCCCTACTCATTATCGGTATCATAGTGGGACAGAATGGTAACGAAGAAGCATCGGGCACTGGATTCGCGGACCTCACCGCACAGCCGGCCGGAACCCAGTCATCGAGTTCACCAAGGATGCCAAATCTTGTCGGCATGAGGCTCGGCGAAGTCAAGAATTCCGCCCCTCACGGTTATACGACTCAAGATCTCTCACCACGCGGCCGGGGCGTCTGGCTGACGAGCAACTGGACGGTGGCAGCAACAGTACCAGCACCTGGATTTCCTGTTTCGAGCACCGAAAGTGTGCGTCTCTACTATCTTCGGAACGACGAGTACACCTGGTTTCAGCAGCACTCGACGATGCCAGAACTACCCCTTGGCACACCCGGAGATAACATCCCCCAGCTCGAAGGCATCCGCGAACTCATCGATTACCGTTCAGTCCCAACTGAAAGCACACCCAGCACAGAAACCGCGTCCCAACCTACCAGCACACCCAGCACTCAGCCGGCATCAGGGGCGACAGAAAAATCTGCCGATCCATCAATTGAACCGGCATCTGAACGCGCCTCTCGGGAAGTTCTCGCGGCCACAACTTACACGTCAACCGCTACCGTGGCAGACAGTTTCCCTCGGCCAGGCGAGCACGTTCGGACCGGCCGCCTGATCACCGTCGTCCTCAAGCCAACACCTCAGCCCACCTACACGGCATCCGCCGACCCGCCGGCGGGAACATACGACAGCGGATCGTCGGGACTGAATGACAACGAGAGCCATCATGTCAGCGGTGGCTACATTCCGGGGCATCATTGCCGGAGAAAATGGTGCTGATACCGGCTGGCCTGTAGCGTGCGGCATGGGCGTGGCCGAACGAGGATCTGGAGGACGGCGACGATGGCTGAGCGGGCGGACTAGGCCGTTTCTCGTGGATCTTTGAGCCAGATGAAGATCGCGGCGATGGTGAGTTCGTTGCGGTAGTAGTGGGCGC
>NZ_JAMQQG010000364.1 GCF_023716925.1 Frankia sp. R82 | reverse complement strand
GCCCGCGACCGGGCCGTGCTCGACCTCGTCCGGACCCAGACCGCCGCGGTGCTCGGCCACGCCGACGCCGACGCCGTGGCGGCCGGCCGGCCGCTGCGTGAGCTCGGGTTCGACTCCTTGACCGCCGTCGACCTGCGCAACCGGCTGAGCGCGGCGACCGGCCTGCGGCTGCCCGTGAGCCTGGTCTTCGATCATCCGACGGTGCAGCTGCTGGCCCGCCATCTGCGTGCGCAGGTAGCGGCGGAACCCGCCGCGGTCCCGGTCCCGGTGCCGCCCGCGCCGGCCGGCGACGCCGCCCTGACCGACGAACCGATCGCCATCGTGTCGATGGGCTGCCGCTTCCCCGGCGGCGTCCGCACACCCGAGGACCTGTGGGACCTGGTGGCCGGCGGGGTCGACGCGATCTCGCCGTTCCCGACCGACCGCGGCTGGGATCCGGACATGTTCGACGACGATCCCGACCGTCCCGGGAAGAGCTACGTCCGCGACGGCGGCTTCCTGCTGGACGCCGCCGCGTTCGACGCCGCGTTCTTCGGGATCTCGCCGCGGGAGGCGGCCGCGATGGACCCCCAGCAGCGCCTGCTGCTGGCGACCGTCTGGGAGGCGGTCGAACGGGCCGGCATCGACCCGACGACGCTGCACGGCAGCACCAGTGGTGTCTTCGTCGGTGCCGCCTACCAGGGCTACGGCGGGTCGATGGACCGCATCCCGGCCGGCAGCGAGGGCCATTTCGTCACCGGCTCCGCCACCAGCGTGCTGTCCGGACGGATCGCCTACACCCTGGGCCTGGAGGGGCCCGCGGTCACGGTGGACACCGCCTGCTCGTCGTCGCTGGTGGCCCTGCACCTGGCCTGTCGGTCGCTGCGGTCGCGGGAGTGCTCGCTCGCCGTGGCCGCCGGCGCGACCGTGATCGGCTCTCCGGTGTCGTTCGTCGAGTTCAGCCGGCAGCGGGGCCTGGCCCGCGACGGGCGCTGCAAGGCGTTCGGCGCCGGGGCCGACGGGATGGGACTCGGCGAGGGAGTGGGGACGCTGCTGCTCGCCCGGCTCTCGGACGCCCGCCGGGCCGGTTATCCGGTGCTCGCCGTCATCCGCGGCAGCGCGATCAACTCGGACGGGGCGAGCAACGGCCTGTCCGCACCCAACGGGCTGGCCCAGCAGCGGGTGATCCGCCAGGCACTCGCCAGCGGCGGCCTGGAACCCGGCGACATCGACGCCGTCGAGGCACACGGGACGGGCACGACGCTGGGCGACCCGATCGAGGCCGAGGCGCTGCTGGCGACCTACGGCCAGGACCGCCCCGCCGCCGCGCCGCTGCTGCTGGGCTCGGTGAAGTCGAACATCGGCCACGCCCAGGCCGCCTCCGGCATCGCGGGCGTCATCAAGATGGTGCTCGCCCTGGACCGGGGGGTGCTGCCGAGCACCCTGCACACAGACGAGCCGTCGCCCTACATCGACTGGTCGGCCGGCGCCGTGCGACTGCTGACCAGCGCTCAACCCTGGCCGCGGCGAGGGCGTCCGCGCCGTGCGGGTGTCTCCTCCTTCGGCCTGTCCGGCACCAACGCGCACGCCATCCTGGAGCAGGCCGAGCCGGCTGCCGGCGCCGAGCCCGGCGGGACACCGGCACCGACGGCGGCACAGGCCGAGGCCGAACCGCCGGCCGAGGCCGCGGTGCCGGTTCCGTGGGTACTCAGTGCCCAGAGCCCGGTCGCCCTCGCGGCCCAGGCCACCCGTCTGCTGGAGCACGTCGACGCCCGGCCGCACGACGATGTGCGCGACATCGGGTACGCGCTGGCGACGACCCGATCGTCGTTCGCGCACCGCGCGGTCGTCGTCGCCGCGGACCGCGCGGACTTCCGCAGCGCGCTGCTTGCTCTGGCCGGCGACGAGGTCGCCGCGAACACGGCGCGGGGCGTGGCCGTCGCCGACCCCCGGATCGTGTTCGTGTTCCCCGGCCAGGGCGCGCAGTGGACCGGGATGGGGGTGGAGCTGCTCGAGGCCAGCCCGGTGTTCCGGACCCGGATGCAGGAGTGCGCGGCGGCGCTGGATCCGCTGACGGGCTGGTCGCTGCTCGACACCCTGCGCGCGCAACCGGGCTCGCCGTCCCTCGACCGGGTCGACGTCGTGCAGCCCGTGCTGTTCGCGGTGATGCTGTCGCTGGCGCAGGTGTGGCGGTCGTTCGGGGTGGCGCCGACGGCGGTCGTGGGTCATTCGCAGGGGGAGATCGCGGCGGCGTGCGTCGCGGGCGCGCTGAGCCTGCGCGACGCCGCGCAGGTGGTGGTGGTCCGCAGCCGGGTGGTCGGCGCGGAGCTGTCGGGGCTCGGCGCGATGGCGTCGGTGGCGTTGGCGCGCGCCGAGGTGGAACAGCGGATCGCGTCCTGGGCCGGACGGCTCTCGGTGGCGGCGGTGAACGGGCCGTCGTCCACGGTCGTCTCCGGTGATCCGGACGCGCTGGCCGGGTTGCTGGCCGCCTGCGAGGCGGACGGGGTACGGGTGCGCCGGGTGCCGGTGGACTACGCGTCGCACTCCGCCCAGGTCGACGGTGTCCGCGACGGGCTGGTGCGGGCACTGGACCCGATCACGCCGCGGGAGCCGGACATCCCGATCCACTCCACGGTCACCGGCGACCTACTGGACTCGGCCGCGTTCGACGGCGAGTACTGGGCGCGCAACCTGCGCGAGCCGGTGTTGTTCGAGCCGGTGACCCGGGCCCTGCTCGAGGCCGGGCATCAGATCTTCATCGAGATCAGCCCCCATCCGGTGCTGACGATGGGCGTGCAGGAGACCATCGACACGGTCGCGGGTTGCGCCGCGGCGGTGGTCGAGACGCTGCGCCGTGATGACGGCGGCCCGGCTCGTCTGCTCCGTTCCCTTGCCGAGGCGCAGGTCCAGGGAGCGGAACCGCACTGGCCGGCCGTGTTCGCCGGGCCCGTCCCGCGGCCGCCGGTGCCGCTGCCGCTGCCGACCTACCCGTTCCAGGAGCGGCGGTACTGGGTCGACACCACGGCCGAGGCGGCGTCCGGGCCGACCGGTGGCACGTCGCGGCCCGGTGGCTCCCACGCGGAGGTGGACGGCCGGTTCTGGGCGGCGGTCGAACAGGAGGATCTGGCGGCTGTCGCCACGACGATGGAGCTCGCCGGGACCGACGCGGTCGAACCGCTGCGCCCGGCGCTCGGGCTGCTGTCGGCCTGGCGCCGCCGTCAGGCCGAGCAGTCGGCGATCTCGTCCTGGCGCTACGACGTGACCTGGTCACCCGTACCGGTGACACCAGCGGGACCGCAGGCACCGTCGGCCGGCGACTGGCTGGTCGTCGTGCCGGCGGCCACCGAACACGCGGACCTGGTCGACCGGGTCGTCGCCGCGTTCGCGGCCCAGGACGGCACGCCACCGCCCACCGTCACCGCGTTCGACACCGCCCGCGCCGCGATCGCGCAACGCCTGCGGGCGGGCCTCGCCGACCCCGACCGGCCGCCGGCCGGGGTGCTGTCCCTGCTGGCCCTGGCCGCGGACGGCACCGACCCGGCGGACGGCACCGATGGGACCGGCCGGCCGGCGGTACCCATCGGCCTGGCCCTCTCGATCGGCCTGCTCCAGGCACTCGGAGACGTCGGAATCGGCGCGCCGCTGTGGTGCCTGACCCGAGGGGCGGTGTCGGTCGGGCGAGCGGACACCCATGTCGATCCCGGGCAGGCGTTGTACTGGGGGCTCGGCGGCGTCGCGAGCATGGAGTACCCGGGACGCTGGGGTGGTCTTGTCGACCTTCCCCCGGCCGGGGACGGCGTTTCCCTCGACGCCCGTGGCGCCGCCCGGCTCCGCGCGGCGGTCACCGGGCCGGGATCGGTCACCGGGCCCGGCGCCGGGCCGCACGAGGACCGGGCTCCGGTCGTGGAGGACCAGTTCGCGCTGCGGCCGGCCGGGCTGTATCGCAGGCGGCTGGCCCGGGCCACCCCTCGGGCCGGCGTCACCGAGCTCGACGCCTGGAAACCAGCGGGCACCGTGTTGATCACGGGCGGTACCGGGACCCTCGGTCGACTGGTCGCCCGGTCGCTGGCCCACGACGGCGCCCCACACCTGTTGCTGGTCAGCCGGCGGGGGGCAGGCGAGGCGGGGACGGCGCAGGCGACGCAGACGGCACAGCTGGTCGCCGAGCTGTCCGCGTTCGGCTCGGCGGTCACCGTCGCCGCCTGTGATGTCGCGGACCGTTCGTCGCTGGCCACACTGCTGGCCGGTGTGCCCGCCGAGCATCCGCTGACGGCGGTGGTGCACACGGCCGGTGTCCTGGACGACGGTGTGATCGACAGCCTGACCCCTGAACGGGCGGCTGCGGTACTGCGGCCCAAGATGATCGCCGCGGCGAACCTGGATGAGCTGACCCGCGATCTCCCGTTGTCCGCCTTCGTACTGTTCTCCTCCTTCGCCGGCACGGTGGGCGGTCCGGGCCAGGGCAGCTACGCCGCGGCGAACGCCTACCTCGACGCGCTGGCCCGCCGCCGCCGCGCCGATGGTCTGGTCGCCACCTCCGTGGCCTGGGGCTCCTGGGGAGGCGGCGGTCTGCTGACCGACGAGCTCGCCGAGCGGCTGCGCGGCCAGGGCATGCCCCCGATGGATCCGTCCCTCGCCGTCGTGGCACTGCGTGAGCTGCTCGACCACGGCGACACGTTCGCGGTGGTGGCTGACATCCACTGGGAGCGCCTCGTCGCGACCCTGAGCTCCGCACGGACACCGGCGGCGGTCGCCGACCTCGCCGCGGCCCACCAACGCCCCACCGCCGCCACCGCCGGGACCGGGGGACGTGTCACCGCGGCAGCCGGTTCGTCGCTGGTCGACGAGCTCGCCGGGCTGGAGCAGGCCGACCGACAGCGGCGGCTGTCCGAGCTGGTGCGCACGCAGGTCGCCGCCGTGCTCGGCTACGCCGGACCGGACGAGATCGACCCGGACCGGGCGATGCGCGACATCGGTTTCGACTCGCTGACCGCCGTCGACCTGCGCAGCCGGCTGGCCACCGCCACGGGACTGCGGCTGCCGGTGACGCTGGTCTTCGACCATCCGACCTCGACCGCGCTGGCGCGCCATCTCGAGACCGAACTGCTCGACGGGGTGGTCCCGATCGCCGCCGGCGCAACCAGGGCCAGCACCGCCGTACCGGCCGCCGGTGGACCGGCCGTGGGCACGGCGGCCCCCGACGACGACCTCGTCGCGATCGTGGCGATGAGCTGCCGCCTGCCCGGCGGGGTCCGCTCGCCGGAGGACCTGTGGTCGCTGGTGCGCGACGGCGTCGACGTCATCGGCGACTTTCCGACCGACCGCGGCTGGGACGTCGCCGGCCGGTACGACCCCGACCCCGAGGTGGCGGGAACCTACTACGCGCGCGGCGGTGGCTTCCTGTACGACGCGGCCGACTTCGACCCCGGCTTCTTCGGGATCTCCCCGCGGGAGGCCCTCGCGATGGACCCGCAGCAGCGACTGCTGCTGGAAACCTCGTGGGAGGCCCTCGAACGGGCCGGAATCGACCCGGCGACACTGCGGGGAACCGACACCGGGGTCTTCGTCGGCGCCAGCTACAACGACTACGGGACGCGGCTCGACGGGGCCCCCGAGGGGTTCGAGGGCTACCTCGCCACGGGCAGTGCCAGCAGCGTCGCCTCGGGCCGCATCGCCTACACCTTCGGTCTGGAGGGGCCGGCGGTCACCGTCGACACCGCCTGCTCGTCGGCCCTGGTGGCACTGCATCTGGCCGCGCAGGCACTGCACCGCGGGGAATGCTCGCTGGCGCTGGCCGGCGGGGTGACGGTCATGTCGACGATGAGCACGTTCGTCGAGTTCAGCCGGCAGCAGGCCATGTCGCCGGACGGCCGCTGCAAGGCGTTCTCGGCCCAGGCGGACGGGGCCGGCTGGGCGGAGGGCGTCGCCCTGCTGCTCGTGGAGCGGCTCGCCGACGCCCGCCGCGCCGGCCATCCGGTGCTCGCGGTGATCCGCGGCTCGGCGTTGAACTCCGACGGCGCCAGCAACGGGCTGACCGCCCCGAGCGGGCCGGCCCAGCAGCGGGTGATCCGCCAGGCGCTCGCCAACGCCGGGCTGCAGGCCGGCGACGTCGACGTGGTCGAGGCGCACGGGACCGGCACGGCGCTCGGTGACCCGATCGAGGCCGAGGCGATCCTCGCGACCTACGGGCGGGACCGGCCGGCCGACCGGCCGCTCTGGCTGGGTGCGCTGAAGTCCAACATCGGCCACACCCAGGCCGTCTCGGGCGTCGCCGGCGTCATCAAGATGGTGCTGGCGATGCGGCACGCCATGCTGCCCGCGACGCTGCACGTCGAGGAACCGACCCCGCACGTCGACTGGTCCACCGGCACCGTCCGGCTGCTGACCGAACGGCGGAGCTGGCCGACACCCGACGGTCGTCCGCGTCGTGCCGCGGTGTCATCCTTCGGGATCAGCGGCACCAACGCGCACCTGGTGCTGGAATCCGCGCCGGATGACACGGTGTTGCCGGATGACACGGTGTTGCCGGAGGGCGCGGTGCCGGAGGGCGCGGCGGCACCGCGGGCAGCGGCGGGTGAGGCCGCCCCGGCGTCGGCGGCCGTGGTGTGGCCGCTGTCGGCGCGCGGCGAACCGGCACTCGCCGAGCAGGCCGCCCGGCTGCTCGCGTGGCTCGACGAACACCCGCGGGCGCGCCCCGCCGATGTCGGGTTCTCGCTCGCGACGACGCGTGGCACGCTCCCGCATCGCGCCGCCGTCGTCGGATCGGACGCGCAGCGGCTGCGTGCGGGTCTCACCGTGGTCGCCGAGGGACGGGCCGGCACCGGGATCGCCGGCGTGGTCGCGGGGCGGGGTGGCCCCGCCGGCCGGCTCGCCTTCCTGTTCACCGGGCAGGGCAGCCAGCGGGCGGGGATGGGCCGGGCACTCGCCGACGTCCACCCCGTGTTCGCGGACGCCCTGGATGAGATCGGCGCCCACCTCGACCCGCATCTCGACGGCACCTCGACCCGCGCGGTGATGTTCGCCGCGGCGGGCACCCCGCAGGCGCGGCACCTGGACCACACCGCCCACACCCAGCCGGCGCTGTTCGCGTTCGAGGTCGCGCTGTTCCGGCTTCTCGCCAGCTGGGGGATCGTCCCGGACGTCCTGCTCGGCCACTCGATCGGGGAGCTCGCGGCCGCCCACGTGGCCGGGGTGCTGTCGTTGGCGGATGCCTGCGCGCTGGTCGCGGCGCGGGGCCGGCTGATGGGCGAGCTGCCCGCCGGCGGCGCGATGCTGTCGGTGTCGACGTCCGAGGACGTGGTGCTGGCAGCGATCGACGGCCTCGGCGACCGGGTGGGGATCGCCGCGCTGAACGCCCCCCGGACCACTGTGATCTCTGGTGATGCCGACGCCGTCGAGGACCTGGCGGCCCGCTGGGCGGGCGAGGGCCATCGGGTCCGCCGCCTGCGGGTCGGTCATGCCTTCCACTCCCCACGGATGGACCCCATCCTGGCCCGCTTCGGTGCCCTCGCGGGCACGCTCGACTACGCTCCGCCGACGATCCCGATCGTCTCCAACGTCACCGGACGCCTCGCCACCGCCGAGGAGCTCTGCTCGCCGGACTACTGGGTGCGTCACGTCCGCCAGGCCGTCCGCTTCCACGACGGGGTGCGCGAACTGGACCGGATCGGCGTGCGCACGCATCTGGAACTGGGGCCCGACGCCGTGCTGACCGTGCTGGGCGAGCAGATCCGGCCGCCGCAGGCGGCGGTGTGGGTTCCGGCCCTGCGCCGCGACACGCCCGAACCGGTGGCGCTCGCGACCGCGGTCGCGTCCCTGCACGTCCACGGGGTGGACGTCGACTGGCCCGCGGTGTTCGCCGGTGCCGACGCCCGCCGGGTCGACCTGCCGACCTACGCCTTCCAACGCGAGCGGTACTGGCTCGACGCGCCCCCGCCGACGGGTGCTCCCGCCGCCGGCTTCACAGCCACGGGCCATCCGCTGCTCGGCGCTGCCGTCGAGCTCCCCGAGTCCGACGGCTGGCTGTTCACCGGCCAGCTCGGTGCGCGGACGGTGCCCTGGCTCGCCGACCATGCGGTGTCGGGGACGATCCTGGTGCCGGGCACCGCCTTTGTCGAGCTTGCGATCCGGGCGGGGGAGCAGGTCGGCTGCGACCGCGTCGACGAGCTGACGTTGCAGGCGCCGCTGGTGCTCGCGCCCGACGGGGCGGTGTCGGTCCAGGTGACCGTCGGCGGCCCCGACGCGGACGGCGCACGCCCGGTCACCGTCCACTCCCGCCCGGTGGACTCCGGGGACCGAAGCTGGACCCGACACGCCACCGGCCTCGTGTCTCCGATGGGGGCACCACCGGCGGACGCACCACCGGCGGACGCAGGCTCGGCGGAGGTCGGCTCGGCGGAGGATCTCCGGAGCTGGCCGCCGGCCGATGCGCAGCCGTTGGACACCGGGGACCTGTACGAACGCCTGGCCGCGAACGGGTTCGACTACGGTCCGGCCTTCCGGGGCCTGCGGGCCGCCTGGCGGCGCGGGCCGGAGATTTTCGGTGAGGTGAGCCTGCCCGACGCCCAGCGCGCCGAGGCGGCAGCGTTCCGTCTGCACCCCGCGCTGCTCGACGCCGCGCTGCACACCGTCGCCTTCACGATGCAGGAGGGCGACGGCGGGGTCCTGCCGTTCTCGTGGACCGGGGTGCGGCTGCACGCCACCGGCACGTCAGCGCTGCGGGTCAGGATCACGCCGACCGGGTCGGGTGGCGTGGCCGTCGTGGTCGCCACCGCCGCCGGGCACCCGGTGGCCACGGTGGAGTCGCTGGTGCTGCGGCCGGTCGCCGCGGCGGCTCTGGCCGGTGCGCCGGCGGCGCAGGACGGCCCGTTCCGGCTGCGCTGGTCCGCCCTGCCGGCGACCACGACCGTGCCGCTGCCCCGGGTGGCGGAACCCACCGGCCACGGATCCTGGGCGTTGCTCACCCGGGCGGACGACCTTCCGGCGCAGGCCGCGATCCTGGCCGGACTGCACGCCGCCGGGGTGGCGACGGTGCCGGCGTCCGGCCTGGCCACGGCGCTCGGT
>NZ_JAMQQG010000363.1 GCF_023716925.1 Frankia sp. R82 | reverse complement strand
GGCGAAGGCCGCCGCCGCCCGGGCCGCCGCGGTGGCGGCGGAGCGGCGGCGGCGCAATCTGATCGTCGCCGGGGTCGTGGTCGGCGTGCTCGTCCTGGTCGGCGTGCTCGGCTTCGTCTGGCAGAACTCGCGGGAGGAGTCGAAGCCGGTGGTGCTGCCGGCCCCGGCCACCGGCAGCTATCACGGCATCGTCGTCGGGAAGGCCGATGCCCCCGTCACGGTCGACATGTACGAGGACTTCCAGTGCCCGGCCTGCGAGGCTCTGGAGAAGCAGACCGGCCCGACGATCCGCTCGCTGCTCGACGACGGCAAAATCAAGATCGATTATCACATGATGTCGTTCCTGGGCCCCGAGTCGGTCCGGGCGGCGAACGCGGCGGCCGCGGCGGCGAACGAGGGTCGGTTCCGCGAGCTCCACGATGTTCTCTACGCCAACCAGCCCGAGGAGAAGACCGGTGGCTTCACCAACCCGACGCTGCTCGCGCTGGGGGCCAAGGCCGGCCTGACCTCGCAGGTCTTCAAGGATGCGGTGAACAGCGGCACCTATGACGGCTACGTCCACCAGGTCGACCAGGACGCCTCGAAGGCTGGTATCAACAGCACCCCGACAGTGATCATCGGTGGGAAGCAGCTCACCGGCGACCAGCTCACCCCGGCCGGGTTCACCGCCGCCGTCACCGCGGCGGCCTGAGCACCACCCGGGTTGCCGATCTGATCGGGCCCCGACTACCTTGTCGGGCCATGACCGAGACCGCCACCACCGCCCGCCTGTCCGCCGGCGACCCCGCACCCGCGTTCACCCTGCTCGACGCCGACGAGCGTGAGGTGTCCCTCGCGTCGTACCGGGGTCGCCGCGTGGTGGTCTACTTCTACCCGGCCGCCTCCACCCCGGGCTGCACGAAGCAGGCCTGCGACTTTCGCGACAACCTCGCCCTGCTGGGCGACGCCGGCATCGACGTCCTCGGCATCTCGCCGGACAAGCCGTCGAAGCTGGCGAAGTTCCGCGACGCACAGTCGCTGACCTTCCCGCTGCTGTCCGATCCGGACCGCGCCGTACTGCAGGCCTACGGCGCGTTCGGAGAGAAGACGATGTACGGCAAGAAGACCGTCGGCGTGATCCGCTCGACCTTCGTCATCGGTGCGGACGGGGCGATCGAGGTCGCCCAGTACAACGTGCGGGCCACCGGTCACGTCGCCAAGCTGCTGCGCGACCTGAGCCTCGCCACCGGCTGAGCTGTGCGCCCGGCCGGCTCAGCTGGCGGGGCGCAGGTCCCAGCGCAACAGCACGTTGTCCGGGCGACCCGGGTCGACGAGCACCGGGATGCGTCGCGGGCGACCGGACGAGGCGACCGCCAGGTCGGCGAGGTCGACGTCGGTGGCCGGGGCCACCGCGGCGCGTACCACCGGGTAGGGCTGGCCGCCGGGCTGGTCGACCAGCAGGTGGACCTCCGCGACGGCCCGGCCGTTCACCCGCGCCCCGGTGTCGTGCAGCGCGTCGACGGTCGCCGTCGTCGCCCGTCCATCGTGGATCAGGTGCAGCGCCTCGTTGCGTTCGGTGAGGGCCTGCTGCGCCGTGGACGTCGGCTGCGCGGTGGCCGTCGGCGCCGCGGAATCCGGGCTGTTCGGGCTGGTCATCGGTGGGTCTCCCCGTCCTCGCGTGCCGGTCTCGCCGGCCGTCTCACCTGCCGGTTTCGCGAACGGGACCCTCGCGCCACCGGGCTCGGCCCAGCGTGCCGCAGCTGGGCCAACCGTGCGGGTCGGCCAGCCGACAGCCGTCACCTCGTCGACGCACCGTTATGTGTCCTGGCACCGGATGCGGCAAACCCCGTCCCGCGAATCGGGACGTATCCGGATCAATGCAACGGCGCAGCGTGACCGGCGTTCAACGCCTCGGCGAACCGGCTCGACGGCCGCCCGCCGGGTCTGGCTACCCTGGTGGGCACGCGGGAGTGGCGGAATGGCAGACGCAGCAGGTTTAGGTCCTGCCGCCCTAGGGCGTGGGGGTTCAAGTCCCCCCTCCCGCACCCTTGTCATGTCGCAGGACATAGGTATAGGCCCGAACCCCCGGTGGGTTCGGGCCTGATCTATTTCTGGCGGCTGGGCTGGTAGGTGCGGGTGGGGTCGAGGGTGAGTTCGCGGAGGAGCTGGCCGGTGGTCTGGTGGATGATCCGGATCTGGCGGTCCTGGACGAGGAGTAGGACGGGGGTTCGGGCGTGGGTTCGTCCGATCCCGATGTGGTGCAGCCGGCCGCTGACGCGCAGGGTGAGTTTGCTGTTGCTGTCGACGTGGGCGCTGCGGAGCCGGTCGTGGCTGTCGGCGGTGCGGTCGGTCGACGGGGTTGCTTTGGGCCGGGCCTGGTGGAACGTCGCGACGACGATCTTCCTGGTGATCTTCGGGTGGGCGGCGACGTGCAGGACGAACCGGGAGTGGTCGTCGACCCAGCTGATGATCTCGATGTCGGTGCCGGGTCTGCCGTCCGGTCGGGTCAGCCGGTGGTGGGTGAGGTCCGACTGCCAGCACTCGTTGGGCTGGTCGGCCTGGAAACGGATGTAGGACGGCCGCGGTCGTGTGGCCGGGGTGGGAGTGACCGTACCTGCGCGGGTGAGGATCCGGTGGATCGTGGCCCGGGAGACCGTGCGCTGATGGTGGTGTGTGAGGTGCCAGCCGATGGTGTCCGCGCCGGCGTCCAAGCCCTGTTCGGTCAGCTGTTTTCGTAGGCCGACGATCAGCTCGACGGTCGTCTCAGGCGTGGCACACGGTGAGCGCTGCGGCCGCCGGGACCGCGGTTCGAGTGCTGCGTGTCAGCGACAGCTGCGTCCCTCGGCCTCGTAGCGGGTTTTGAGCCGATACGCCCAGGAGCGGTGCAGCCCGTAGCGGGCCGCGACCTCGGCCGGAGACTGACCTTCGACGAACAGGGCGGCGATGACCAGACGCGACGTCGACATCGCGGACGATCCCGCCCGCCCAGACCATCGCCGATCACCCGAGACACATGTCGCCTATGTCTTGAGACACCTGTTGCCGATGTGTTGAACCAGCACACCCCTCCCGCACGGGTACGGATGACCTGTCCGGATGGCCATCGTGAGGGCCTTTTACCGGTGACAGGACGTCACCGGCGGTCGGTTACGGGGCGGAACGCAGAGGCACGGCGGCCTGCTCGACTTGGCGGAACTACCGGGCGGCGAACGTCGGCGCCGAGATGGCGCCACTGCGCGCCGACGGCGCGGACATAGGACGCGGGCGACCGCACGGCTGGTGCCGCGATGCCGCGCCGATCTGCGGCAAGGTTCCGGCCGAAGTGCTCGCCGTTCACCGGGCAGAGCATGGCGTACATCACACATAACGTTTCGCGACGCGTGCCGCTGACCTGCGGACGAGACGGCTACATTCTGTTGTCTCAGATCTTTCCCGGGAAGGCCACCGAAGGGGGCGGTCTAAAGGTCAGCCACCTGCGCAAGTGGCGACGACACCAGCTCAGCCCAGACCGTCCCACGGTATTTATTGCTCTCCATCGAAGGCGATGGAAACCACGGTACGTTACCGAGGTTCGCAGCGTTCGGTTACTTCAATTTTTTGTCGTCCGGGTACGGCGGGTACCGCCGCACGGAAGTTTCTTGCGTCGCTCCAGTGTCAACGATAGCCTGCGCCGGCTCGCCGCGGAGTGAATCTTCATGGCGAGTTGAATGTTTTCGGAGAGAACGCCAGTCGAGGTCGGCGTTCAATGAGAACGGGGAGCTGAATGGGCTTACGTGCACGGAGTGCGGTGAAGGTATTGCTGGCAGCGTCGATCCTGATCGCACCTGTAGGTATCAGTGTCGAGTCGGCGTTGGCCTCCGGTCAAAGCCCGAGGACCAACAACTGCTACTCGACATGGGGAAGCACGGGAAGCAATGCTCACTGCTACGCGAACTCGGTAGCAGGAACGTACACCAACCACGGCTTCTGCACGTCCCAGCCGGATCCGACCAGCTCGAAATATTTCGTGAAAGGCACCTATGCGCCAGATTGGGGGCAGGTGAACTGTTGGTTTAAGATCAACAGCTCCAGGGTTGACTTCCACGGCTAGTTTACATAAAGGCCGGCCGGGCTGTGTGAGACACGCGCCGCCCGGCCGGGCGGCGAGGGAGATTTTTTGTGGTAGAAGACGTCGTGTCCGTGACCGGACTGCGGCAGGTGTATGGCAGGCGGATGGTTCTTGCGGATGTGAGCTTTTCCCTGCAGGAGGGCGTGATGGGCCTGCTTGGTCCCAACGGCGCCGGCAAGACCTCCCTCCTGCGTACGCTGGCGACCGTTGTGCCGCCAGGCCAGGGGGAGGTGCGAGTAGCGGGCAGTGTGGTGAGGACAGGTCGAGAAGCACGGTTGGCGCGGCGGGGGATCGGCTATCTGCCGCAGGATTTCGGCTATCTTCCCGGGTTCTCGGTCTATGACTTCGTGCGTTACGTTGCCTGGTTGCGAGAGGTTCCTCGTGGGGCCGCGCACGAGGGGACTCTGCGGGCTATCGAGGGAGTGGGCCTGTCGGACCGGATGCACGACCGGCTACGCACTCTGTCCGGTGGGATGTTGCGGCGCGCGGGAATCGCCAGCGCAATCGTCGGTGATCCGAAGTTGCTACTGCTCGACGAACCGACGGTCGGGCTCGACCCGGCGCAGCGTCTCGACTTCCGTGCTCTGATCCGCTCGCTGAGTTCGCGTGCGGTCGTGCTGTCCACTCACCTTGTCGAGGACGTGGCCGCGCTCTGCGACACCGTGGTGGTCCTCGACGGGGGCCGCGTGGTGTTCAGTGGTCGCACCGAGGAACTCAGTGAGCTGGCGGCGCCGGATGCCCCGGGAGATACCGCGATCGAGCGTGGCTATATGAGTGTGCTGCGGACCGGCGTCCGCGGATGATCTATGCCTACTGGACGGAGCTACGGCGTTCCGCGTTGCGCTGGTGGCTGCCGGTGCTGGTGGCTGCCGATCTCACCGTGCTGTACGAGCGGGGCCGGTGGTGGATCGGGGTCTGGCCCCAGACCAGCGTCGCGGCCCAGATTCCCGCGTTCTACTTCGGGCCCCTCTGCGCGGCGCTCGCGGCCTGGTCCGCCGGCCGGGCCTCGCGGCAGGGCATGGACGAGCAGCTCGCCGCCGCCGCCCGGCCGAGATGGCAGGCCGAGGGGCTGCAGCTTGCCGGGACCGCCTCCTTCGGCTTGGCCGCTTACCTCGTCGGCATTGTCGTTGCCGCCGTCACGTCCGCCGGTTCCGCGGGGCCGGGCTTCCTCTGGCCGGGCTACCTCTTGCTTGGAGCAACTGTCATCGTCGGCTGCACTGCGGTCGGGCATGCGCTCGGCCGCTGGAGCCAGTCCCGCATCATCGCGCCGATGTTCGGCGCGCTCGTCTGCTTCGTCCTTCTCGGATCACTGAGCGGAACACTCGGTTTCATGGTGCTCGTCGGTCCGCCCGATGCCCGCGTCGCGTACTGGCCGCTGGCGACCCGGCTGCTGCTCACGGTTGCCGCGGTGGCGGTGGCGGTCAGCGTGCCGAAGCCTCAGCTCAGGCTTCCGCGCCCCGCACACAGGCATTACGGATGTGGACAGGCCTTCTCCGCAACCACCGCGGTGATGGCGTTCGCCGGCTGTCTGGCCGCCTACGCGACCGCCGGTCCAATACAGGTCATCCGCCCGATGCCGGCGGACTACCCGTGCACAGACACCATGCCGGCCATCTGCGTCTGGCCGGATGACCAGAAGTACCTCCCGCGACTGTCGGCCATGGCCTCCCGCCTCGGCGAGCTACCTGCCGGTCAGTTCACCGTACCGGCCCGGTTCTACGAGCAGGGCCTGCGTGGCAGCCAGTACAGGAACGTCGACTTCACCATCCCAGAGGGCGCCATGTGGGAGGTTGCCACTGCCATCTCCATCCAGATCGTCGGCGAGACCTTCCCCAAAGCGTGCACCGGGGCGACCGATGATGACACTGCGGCATTCTTCCATGCCGAATTCGAGCTGGGGACCTGGCTCGAATCCCGTCTAACCGGTGCACCCCAGCCATCATCTGTCCATGGTGGCCCTCCAGGGGTCGACATCCAGGCGATTGGCAGGCTGATCTACACCACACAGGAGAGCCAGTTGGCTTGGGTCCGGCAGCGCATGGCCACAATCCGGAACACCACTTGTGCTTGATCATCTCCGTGCCGCTGTCCGCTATGGCCGGACTCATCACGCCGCCGGGTACCTCGCCGGCCTCGTGGTTCTGGCAACCGCCGATGTCCTGTTCGGAAGCCGTGAACTCGTGCTGCCCCTGGCGGATGTCCCGATCGCCTACCGTCATGAGATCCCGGTAGCCTACGCGGTGCTGCCGGCCGCCACGTTGCACAGCCCGATGGCCGATTTCGAACAAGGCGCGACCGGTCGCTACCAGCATGTTCGCCGCGTGCACCTCATCCTCGTCGTGGTCCTGACCGCTGCGGCGCAACTGGGAGTCGAGGCCGCCTCCGATTCCTGGCCGGCGGGCGTCGCCGCGCTGCGCTCCGTTCTCATCTGGGCAGGGGTCGCGCTTCTCTCCGCCCGACTCCTTGGCATCACGCTCAGCTGGGTGCTACCGCTCGTCAGCATCCTGCCGCTGACGTTCCTCCAGCAGAACGCCGACGGCACGGACCGATGGTGGGACTGGACGAGACAACCGCCAGGCGCCCTCGGCTGCTGGCTCATCGCCGCCGCCAGCCTCACCCTGGGACTCATGCTCTTCCATCTGGACCGCTGGACACCCCGACGGCGCCGCAGCCAGCCCCGTCCAGATGAA
Source organism: Frankia sp. R82 (assembly GCF_023716925.1). GTDB lineage: Bacteria > Actinomycetota > Actinomycetes > Frankiales > Frankiaceae > Frankia. Next base: position 2,392 of record NZ_JAMQQG010000363.1, on the reverse strand, counting down.
GGCGACAGCATCGAAGGCGCGCCACCGGGCATCGAGGACACACCGACCAGCATGCCCCGCTGATCAGAGGTCGCCGCTGCGGCGCAGGCCGGCCAGGGCCACGGCGCCGGGGACGACCGGGAGCCAGAAGCTGATCACACGGTAGACCAGCACGGCGGCGAGCATGGTCGCCGCGCCGCCGCCGGCGGCGGTCAGGCCGAACGCGAGCGCCGGTTCCAACGCGCCGACCCCGCCGGCCGTCGGTGCCGCCCCGGCCACCACCGAGCCGACCAGGTAGACGGTGGCGACCGACATCAGCGTGACGCTGGCGCCGAACGCCCACACCGCGCAGGCGAGCGCGAGGATCTGGAACAGCCGACTGCCGGCCTGGGAGGCCAGTAGCAGCGCCGCCCGGCCGGGCGAGTGCGCCAGGGTCGACAGGTGGCTGCGGAAGACCCGGGCGGCCGGCCGGATGACCACGCGCACCCGCGGATGGGCGATGGTTCCGGTGATCAGCGCCGCGACGATCACCCCGGCGACCATGACCGGGCCCGCGCCCAGGTCATGAACGGTGGTACGCACGGGGCTCACCACCGCCGTACCGATGCCGGAATCGCTGAGGGTGCTCGCGACGATCGCGAGGCCGGCCAGATGGCTCACCGCACCCGCGACCTTCACGGACGCGATGGCGGCGAGCGCGGCCGGCCGGGTCATGCCACGCCGCTGCAGGAAGCGCAGGTGGATCGCGATCGCGCCGAGACCGGCGGGAACGATCCGGTTCGTCGCGGCCGCCGCGAGCTGGACCGCGGTCACGGTGCGTAGCGGCATCCGCAGGCCGCTGGCTGACCGCAGCGACACCCCGTTGGCCACGTAGAACAGCGCCGTCGCGCCCGCGCACGCGGCCAGCCAGTGCCAGCGGGGCGCCGGCACCCCGGACAGCCGGGATGCCGCGTCCCCACGGAACCGGACGCCCAGGATGACCAGCAGGACCGCGGCGGCGACGACACAGGCCACGGTGCGCCGACGGGCACGGGCCCGGGCCGTGGGCGGATCCGGCATGGCCAGGGCCAGGGGCTCGACGAACACGTGGCGATGCGGATCGGCCGCACCACAGACCTGGATGCGTGTGGCCGGTGTGGGTGCGGCGGGTGTGATGGTCATGGCCGCGCCGCCGTGGGCCGCGGAGATCTCGCCCCCGGGCGAGCCGAGAACAACCGGGATCTCGATGACAACCCCCGTTGGGCTGGTGCCGTGGCCACGGTCGTGGCGCGGCGAGCTGTGATCACCGTACGCGTGTTGCCTGAACAGCGGCTGAAGTGTCCACACTGTTGTGCTGACGGCTGTCCGTCCAAAACACCTGCGCTGCGGACATGTGCACCGCCGACGGATGCTGTCGGTGGTGTGCCACCTGCTCTCCACGACGTCATGTGACCTCCCGCTCGGTCGGTTCGAGCCGGATTGCATTACTTCATAAAGATAAAAGCCGATATTTCGGACGACTGTGTGGCTGTGGTGGCCCTTTCGGGTCGGATCATCGTTGTTCAGGCACCGCAGGTGGCTTCGAGGGGACCTTCCTGCCGCGGGGGATCCGGCTGCCGTGGCAGGTCGAACCACACCTGCTTGCCGGTTCCCTGCTCCTGCGGTCGGTCCACGACTCCCCACTGCAGGGCCAGCGCGGCGACCAGGTGCATGCCCCGGCCTGACTCGTCGTCGTCCGCGACCGCTCGCAGATCGGGGTGCAGCGAGCTCCCGTCGTCGACGGCGATGCGGATCCGATCAATGCTGAGAGTGACGCTCAGCGACAGCGCGCCGCGGTCACCGACGAACCGGACGGCGTTCGTCACCACCTCGCTCACGAGCAGCTGGGCGACCTCGATGGTCTCAGCCCGGTTCCAGGCCGCAAGCAGCTCGCTGACGAGCCGACGGGCCCGCCCGGCGGCACGGGGTTCGGCGGGCAGGTCGAAGCGTGCGGTCAGTGCTCCTGCCACGCCTCACCTTCCGTGGGATCGAGCGGAACGACTCCGGCACGCGGCGCCGTCCTCGCGCCGGGCGCACTGCCCGGCGACGCGTACCTGCCTCCTCGTCCGGCACCTCAAACCTGCACCGTCCGTGGCCGCAGGTCGTCTCCCTGACGCCGGTCGCACCTGGATACCGCGCGCAGCCGTCCGGCGGGGGACGACGCGCCGCGCCGGACCGCGATCCGCGGGTACCCGGCTCAGATCACGTCGATGCCGTCGAGCACGGACTCCTGCCGCGCCAGCCACGCCCTGGTGACCTCGTCGACCTGGGCCTGGTCGATGTGTGCGGCCGCCGCCGACAGCCCGTCTGCGTCGCCATGGGCGCCCGTCCCGGGCTGCGGGGAGCGGGGAGCCAGCCCGGGCAGCGCCGAGGAGGCCGGGCCGTCGGGCCGTCG
>NZ_JAMQQG010000362.1 GCF_023716925.1 Frankia sp. R82 | reverse complement strand
GGGTCACCTCCACCGGGCAGTGATAGGCACGCTCGGTCATCGGATCTCCCTTTCGATTTGCGCCGGGCGCCGGGCGCGGGGGGGGGGGGGGGCCCCCCCCGCCCCCCCCCCCCCCCCCCGCCGCCGACTCGGTGAACGGTTCGACGGCAGGCTCCGCGGGCAGCCCGACGGGCAGTTCCACCGGCAGGACGCCGCGGCGACGGTCCGCGTGCAGCAGGGCCGCGGCGACCAGGCCGCGGAACAGCGGATGGGCCCGGGTCGGCCGGGACCGGAACTCCGGATGCGCCTGCGTACCGACGTAGTACGGGTGCACGTCCACGGGCAGTTCGACGACCTCCACCAGCCGGCCGTCGGGCGAGGTCCCCGAGAACACCAGCCCGGCCGCCGCCAGCCGGTCACGGTAGTCGTTGTTGACCTCGTAGCGGTGGCGGTGCCGCTCGTCCACCTCGGCGGCGCCGTACTCGTGCCGCGCGATGGTGCCGGCGCCCAGCACGCAGGTGTACAGCCCGAGGCGCATCGTCCCGCCCATGTCCTTCGTGCCGGCGACGACGTCGTGCTGATCGGCCATCGTCGAGATGACCGGGTTGTCGGTGGCCGGCTCGAACTCGGTGGAGTTCGCTCCCGCCAGACCCGCGAGGTTGCGGGCCGCCTCGATCACCATGCACTGCAGGCCCAGGCAGATGCCCAGGGTCGGGATCCGGTTCTCCCGGGCGTGGCGCAGCGCGCTCAGCTTGCCCTCGATGCCGCGGATCCCGAACCCGCCGGGCACGATGATCCCGTCGACGCCGTGCAGCAGCGTCGCGGCCTGCTGCGGCGAGTCACACTCGTCCGAGGTGATCCAGCGCAGCTCCACCCGGGTGTCGGTGGCGAACGCACCGGCCCGCAGCGCCTCGGTGACCGACAGATAGGCGTCCGGCAGGTCGACGTACTTGCCGACGATGCCGATCGTCACCGTGTTCGCCGGCTGGTGCACGCGGCGCAGCAGGGTGTCCCACTCGGTCCAGTCAACGTCGCGGAACGACAGCCCCAGGCGGCGCACCACGTAGGCGTCGAGCCCCTCCCGGTGCAGCACCCGCGGGATGTCGTAGATCGAGCTCGCATCCGGCGCGCCCACGACCGCCTCGTCGTCGACGTCGCACATCAGCGCGATCTTCTTCTTCAGCGCGTCGGGCAGTGGCCGGTCCGACCGGCACACCACCGCGTCCGGCTGCAGGCCGATGCTGCGCAGCGCCGCCACCGAATGCTGCGTCGGCTTGGTCTTGAGCTCCCCCGACGGCGCGAGATACGGCACGAGGCTCACATGGACGGTCAGCGCGTTGTCCCGGCCCACCTCGTGGCGGACCTGCCGGATCGCCTCCAGGTACGGCAGCGACTCGATGTCGCCCACCGTGCCGCCGACCTCGGTGATGACCACATCGACCTGGTCACCGGCCAGCCGGCGGATCCGATCCTTGATCTCATCGGTGATGTGCGGGACGACCTGCACCGTCTGCCCGAGGTACTCCCCGCGCCGCTCGCGGGCGATCACCGCCGAGTACACCTGGCCGGTGGTGACGTTCGCGCTGCTGTCCAGGTTGACGTCGAGGAACCGCTCGTAGTGACCGATGTCCAGGTCGGTTTCGGCGCCGTCGTCGGTGACGAACACCTCCCCGTGCTGGAACGGGTTCATCGTGCCCGGGTCGACGTTGAGGTATGGATCGAGCTTCTGCATCGTGACGCGCAGACCACGAGCCTTCAGCAGCCGACCCAGGCTGGAGGCTGTCAGCCCCTTGCCGAGGCTGGATGCGACCCCGCCGGTGACGAAGATGTGCTTGGTGACATGCGACTGGCCCACACGAAACTCCCGTGGTCACGCCGCCGGTCCGGACCCGGCGTCTCCACGGGACTTCACGGTAACAGCTCGCCGGTGACCTGCCTCAGGCAGCGGGTGCGATGGCGCTGCCGGCCCGCACCCGGACGCGTGGACGCAGGACCCCTCCGACCACCCCGGCGCCAGCTCGCCCCGCTCAGGGTCCTTCCCGGCCAAGGTCGGGTACGATACCGTTTCGTACCGAGATCGATGAGGCGTCGGACGCAGCAGCGAGAGAACCGTGACCGAGGACCACGAGCAGCACCACAGGGCGGAACCCACCGCGACGCGCGCCTGTTCGCGCCCCACGCCGACGCAGCCTGTTGACATCTCGAGGATTTCGAGCTCACGCCAGGAGTAGAGCGTGTCCACGTTCACGGCAGAACAGCCCACGGCAGGACAGCTGCACGCCGAACAGGAATCCACGCGGCGGTGGTGGGTACTTGCCCTCATCGCGGTCGCCCAGCTGATGGTGGTGCTGGACAACACCATCGTGAACGTCGCCCTTCCCGACGCCGCCCATGCGCTCGACATCAGCACCGCCAACCAGCAGTGGGCCGTCACCGCCTACGCGCTGACCTTCGGCGCGTTGCTGCTGCTCGGCGGTCGCGTCGCGGACTTCCAGGGCCGCAAGCGAATCTTCATCATCGGCATGGTCGGATTCGCGGCGGCCTCGGCCCTCGGCGGATGTGCCCAGAACGCAGCCATGCTCTTCGGCGCCCGCGCGCTGCAGGGCGTGTTCGCCGCACTGCTTGCACCTGCGGCGCTGGCCCTGCTCACCGTCACCTTCACCGAGGCGAAGGAACGAGCGACGGCGTTCGCCGTCTACGGAGGCATCACCGCAGGCGGCGCGGCCGTCGGCCTGATGCTCGGCGGCGTACTGACCGAATACGCGACCTGGCGGTGGTGCCTGTTGGTGAACGTGCCGATCGCGGTGCTCGGCTCCCTGGCGGCCGTGCCCCTGCTGCGGGAGAGCCGGGCGCACGGCGACACCCGGTACGACCTCGTCGGCACGGTCCTGGCCGTGACCGGCACCGCGGCACTGGTCTACGGGTTCACGAAGGCCGGCGAGGACGGGTGGTCCTCGGGGCAGGCGATCGCGCTGTCCAGCGGTGGCGCCGTCCTGCTCGTCCTGTTCGCCCTGACCGAGGGACGCACGGCCCATCCACTGCTGCCGCCGCGCATCGTGGTCGATCGCAACCGAGGCGGCAGCTACCTGGTCTCCCTCCTGATGGGAGCCGGAATTCTGGGTTGCTTCCTCTACCTGTCCTTCTATCTCCAGAGCACCCTCGGGTACAGCCCGATCCGGGCCGGGGCGGCCAACCTCCCCGTCTCCGCAGCCGTCTTCCTGGCTGCGGGGCTTGTCAGCCGGCTACTCGTACGGACCGGCCCCCGTCTCTTCCTCGCGTCCGGCGCGGCCGTCTCCGGCGCCGGCCTCCTGCTGCTCACCCGCATCGGAGTGCACAGCCACTACGTGGCCGAAGTGCTGCCCGCACTCATCCTGTTCGGGTTGGGCCTGGGGCTGACGTTCACCACGGTGGCGAGCACGGCCCTGCTCGGCGTGGCGGACCACGACGCCGGGGTGGCCAGCGCCACGATCAACGCCACCCAGCAGGTCGGCGGGGCCCTTGGGCTCGCCCTGATCAGCAGCTTCTTCACCCGGGAGGTCTCGAACTACACCGCCCACCACACCTCGATGGACGCGGCCAGCCTGACCGCACACGCCCAGGTCCACGGCTACGTGATCGCGTTCGCCGGCAGTAGCGCCATGATTTTCCTGGCTGCTGTCATCGCCGCCGTGCTCGTCCGGGCCGGACGCACCGACCTGGCGCCCGGTACCGGGCCCACCGACAAGGACGCCCCGACCTCCGCTGAGCCCGGCCGCGCCACGGCCCATCGGTAGGACGACCCGGTCCAGCGTCGGCGACGTCGACCTCGTCGCATACTCGGCTGCGATCGGTAACGACGTGCGGTGATCCGGCATGGTCGTGGGTCGGGACGTAAGGCGCATCCGCCAGCCGGCAAGATCAGACCCCTTCCAAGGATCGTGATCTCCGAGTGGCGGGTGCGCATGCTCAGGGTGAGCGGTAGTCCGGTGGCGGCGTCTGGTTCTGCTCGTGCACCCTCCTGGGGCATGAGAAGGTCAGTCGGTGACGGATCGGCGGGGTGTGACAACAGACGGGCAGGTCACCACGGCGGACGGGACCAGGATCGCGGTACGACGGGTCGGTACTGCTGCGGGCGTGCCGGTGGTGCTGGTGCACGGGTCCAACGGCGGGCTGGAGTCCCTGCAGCCGGTCGCCGAGGGCCTCGGCGATGCCTTCGGCTGCTGGCTGATGGCCCGGCGCGGGCATGCCCCCAGCGATGCACCGGAACACGTCAACACGTTCGGTGCCGAGGTTCCCGACGTGATCGCGGTGCTGGCCGCCGCGCAGGCATACTCGGGTCGCCGACCGCATCTGGTGGGCGCTTCCTACGGGGCGACTCTCGCCCTGCATGCCGCACTCGCGGAACCGGATGCGTTGGCCACTCTCAGCCTGTTCGAGCCACCGTTGTTCGCCGCCGGCCAGCAGCTGGCCCCCATTGTCGGCCAGTTCACGGCGCTCCTCGAGGCCGGTGACCACCAGGGCGCCGCTCTGCTGTTCGCACGCCGCGTCGCGCGCGTCCCGTCGGCAATCCTGGCTGCCTTCGCCGACGCCGATGCCAGGACCGACGTCGATGCCAGGACCACCGAGGAAGTCGATGCCGGGTTGGACTCGGGCCTGCGCGCGTTGCGGCACGACCTCGAGGCCATGGCCGCCGACAGCGAGGACATCCTCCGCTGGTCCGCCGTCCGAACACCAACGCTGGTGTTGGGCGGGGCCGATTCCTGGGCACCGCTGCCGGAAACCATGAACGCACTCGCGCAGGCCCTGCCGCAGGCCCAGCAGGTGGTTCTACCCGGGCAGAACCACTTCGTCACCGCCACCGCGCCCGGCCTGGTCGCCGACGCCGTTCGAGGGTTCCTCGACCGCCATCGCTGATCCGCGGCGATGGCGGTCGGCAGGCGAGGTCGGCGCCTGGCCACGGCCCCGGCGGGCGGTTACGCGTCGGCGGTGAGCTTTCCGGCGATCGCCCAGCTGTCGGTGGGCACCTCCTGGATCCACACCTGGACGGTTTCGGCCGGGAGCTGGAGGGTGTCGACGAAGGCGTCGGTGATGCGCCGGACGAGCTGGCGCTTGAGCTCGATGTCGCGCGGGCCCTGCTGCACGGTGACGATCGGCATGGCGAATCTCCTGTCGTGAACGAACTGCTGTCCAGGCCGGCGGGACGCGGTCGCATCGGGCGCCGGCGGCCGGCCAGCTGCGGCCGGTGCAGGTATCAGCTCACTCCGGTCGCGGCCACCCGCACAGACGCGTTCGGCGCTGGTCGGTATCACGAATCGTGATGGTCAGCGGCGGCACAGGCGTCCAGCAGGAGCGACAGGTACGGCGTCGCAGCGGTGGCGCGCACGCACAGGGTGGTCGGCACCGACAGCCGAGTCCCACGCGGCGTTCGGAAGGCCACCCGCGGGGCGTTCAGCGCGTGGGCGTGCGCCGCGTACAGGACGGTCCAGGCGGGGGTGCCCGCGCCGATGGCGGCCAGGGTGTCCTCGAGGGTAGTGCCGGTCAGCGGGCTCGGCACCGGCTGGAAGCCGGCGTCGCGGCAGGCGTGCAGGACCAGATCCACCAGGACGGGGTTACGCGCCCGGGGCACGAGGCGCAGCGGCAGGCCGGCAAGGTCGGCAAGCTCAACACCGGAGTCGACACCGGAGTCGACACCGGAGTCGACACCGGAGTCGGAGCTGGGGCTGGTGGCGAGTTCGTGGCGGGCCGGCAGGGCGACGACCAGCGGGTCCTCCCACACCTTGATGGCCCGGCAGGCGGCGCCCCCGTCCGTGCCGCGCAGGAAGGTGGCATCCAGCGTGCCGGCAGCAACCTGGTCCAGCCGCGCCCGGGTCGGCGCCGCGACCAGCTCGACCTCCAGATGCGGAGCGCGCCACCGCAGCCGTTCGAGGACGGCGGCCAGCCGCTCGCCGAGGCCCCGGCTGGTACCCAGCCGTAGCGTCCCGGTGTATTCGCCGGCGAGCTGGGCCGCCACCGCCCGCGCCCGATCCTGGGCGGCGAGGACCGCGCGGGCCTCGGGCAGGAAGAGCTCACCGGCGGCGGTCAGCCGCACCCCGCGTGGGGTGCGGTCGAACAGGTCGATGCCGAGCTCACGTTCTAGGCGGCGCACCTGCTGACTGACCGCCGGCTGCCCGGTGCACAGCCGCTCGGCGGCCCGGCCGAAGTGCCCCTCCTCCGCCACGGCGACGACGTAGCGCAGCTGGCGCAGCTCCATGTCGGGTGATCAGGGCCGGGTGATCAGGGCCGGGCCTTGTCGGCGGCGGCGGCAGCGAGGAGTTCCTCGGCGTGGCCGCGGGCCAGGGAGCTGTTCTCCTGGCCGGCGAGCATCCGGGACAGCTCACGGACCCGGCCGGCGTCGTCCAGGGTGATCACGCCGCTGCGGGTGACCGAGCCGTCGTCGGCCTTGTGCACGACGAGGTGGCGGTCGGCGAACGCGGCGACCTGCGGCAGGTGGGTGATGCAGATGACCTGGTGGGTGCGGGCGAGGCGGGCCAGGCGCCGGCCGATCTCGACGGCGGCACGCCCACCGACGCCGGCGTCGACCTCGTCGAAGACCATGGTGGATCCGGTGTCGGCCGCGGCGAGCACCACCTCGATCGCGAGCATCACCCGGGAGAGCTCACCGCCGGAGGCGCCCTTGTGCACCGGCCGGGCGGGGGCCCCCGGATGCGGGACGAGCCGCAGCTCCACGTCGTCCACCCCGGACGGCCCATAGGCGACGGTGCGGGCGTCCAGAGGCAGGCCGGCGGGGTCATCGCGCTGGGAGACGGCGGCCTGGACGCGGGCGCGGGGCATGGCGAGGCCGGCGAGTTCGGCGGCGACGGCCTCGCCGAAACGGTCGGCGGCGGCGAGGCGGGCGGCGCTGACCTCGGCGGCGAGACCGGCAAGCTCGGTGATCAGCTCGTCGCGGCGGGCGGTGAGGGACTCGACGGACTCGGCGCTGCCGTCGAGTTCGAGCAGCCGACGCCCGGCCTGGTCGGCCCAGGCGAGCACGCCGTCGATGTCGGTGCCGTGGGCGCGGGTCAGGCTGGTCAGAGCGGCCTTGCGGTCCTGGGCGTCGGCGAGGCGGACGGGGTCGGCATCGATGCCCTCGGCGTAGGAGACAAGGTCGGCGGCGAGATCGGTCAGCAGCATCCCGATCTCGGTGAGGCGGGCACCGAGCGCGGCGAGTTCGGGGTCGAGGTCGGCGTCACCGTCGATGACCCGCCGGGCAACGGAGACCAGGTCGACCCCGCCAGGCTCGTCGGAGCCCGACGCCGGGTCGCTGAGCAGGGCCGCATGGGCGGTGCGGGCGGCGCGGACCAGCGTCTCGGCGTGTTCGAGCCGGCTCAGTTCGGCGGCGAGGGTGACGTCCTCGCCGGGATCGGGCTCGACCCGTTCCACCTCGGCCAGGCCGATGCGCAGCAGTTCGGCCTCCTGCTCGCGTTCCCGGGAGCGCTCGGTGATCTCGGTGAGGGCCCGACTGACCCGGGCGAGTTCCGCGTACACCGCCGCGTAGCGCGAGCGGGGTTTCGCAACCGTCTCGCCGGCGAACCGGTCGAGCGCGTCACGCTGGGTGGACGGGCGCAGCAGCCGCTGCGCCTCGGACTGGCCGTGGACGGCGATGAGGTCCTCGGCGATCTCACCGAGCAGACTCGCCGGCACCGACCGGCCGGCGACCTGCGCCCGGGAGCGGCCCTCGGCGCTCAGCGTCCGCCCGAGGACGAGCACGGCGCCGCCGGGGTCCTCGTCGAGATCACCGCCGGCCTCGCGGACCCGGGCGGCCACGCCGGAGTCGAGCGGGATGACCAGGCGCCCCTCGACGAACGCCCGCTCGACCCCGGGCCGGATCAGCCCGTAGTCGGCCCGCCCGCCGGTGAGCAGCCCCAACCCCTGGACGATCATGGTTTTGCCCGCGCCGGTCTCGCCGCTGACCACGGTGAGGCCGGCGGCGAGGTCGAGGGCGGCGTCGTCGATGACCCCGAGGCCGCGGATGCGAATCTCCTCGAGCACGCCCCGAACTCTAGCCGCACCACCGCATTCCCCGACATCCTCACTGTCCGACACCCGCAATGCCCGACATCCTTGGATGTCCCGTGCCCCCCGCCCGCTTCGCTCGGCGTTCGGGACGCTCTTTCCCGACGCCGTTTCCCGACGCCCCGGCTCAGCGTTCGGAACGGCCGCGCCAGCCGGCGACCGGCAGGTCGAACTTGGCCACGAGCCGGTCGGTGAACGGCCGGGGATGCACCACCGCGAGGCGCACCGGCCGTCCCCCGCAGACCACCTCGACCCGTGACTGCGACGGCACCTCGACCAGCCGCCGTCCGTCGCAGTACAGCACGGCGGGCACCGGTTCGAGCACCTCGACGGCGACGGTGGCACTCGGCGCGAGCACCAGCGGCCGGGCGAACAGGGCGTGCGCGCTGATCGGCGCGACCAGCAGCGCCTCCACTCCCGGCCACATCACCGGCCCGCCGACGGAGAACGCGTACGCCGTCGACCCGGTCGGCGTCGAGCAGATCACCCCGTCGCAGCCCCAGCGCGACAGCGGACGTCCGTCGATCTCCAGGACGCACTCGAGCATCCGGGCCCGTTCGGCCTTCTCCAGCGACATCTCGTTGAGTGCCCAGCCGGTGTAGAGCAGTGTTCCGTGCCGGCGGACGGTGACGTCGACGGTCATCCGGTCCTCGACCGTGTAGTCCTTGCGGACCACATGGTCGATGGTGGATGTGAGCGCGTCGGGTTCGGCCTCGGCGAGGAACCCGACGTGCCCGAGGTTGACGCCGAGCAGGGGAACGTCGGCGGTGCGGGCGAACTCGGCGCCGCGCAGCAGGCTGCCGTCCCCGCCGAGGACGACGACCAGTTCCACCCCGACCGCGGCGTCCGCGTCGTGCGGGACGACCCGGGCGCCGGTGAGATCGAGCTGGGCGGCCTCGTCGCGCAGCACCCGCGGGCTGACTCCCGCGCTGGTCAGCCCCTCGATGACCTGTTGGGCACTGTCGCGCACCACCGAGCGGCGCGGATGGGTGACCAGGAGCACCTCCCGCGTCATGCGCCGGCTCCGGGCCGGGCGTGCGACGCGGTCGGCGCATGGGGCGCAGAACTCGCGGGCTCCGCCGGATCCGCGGGGAGGCCGGCCGGGCCGGCGGCGATCGCGGCGGTCAGGTCGGCCAGGTCGAGCGGTGGGGCGCCGGCGGTCAGCCACAGCAGGTACTCGAC
>NZ_JAMQQG010000361.1 GCF_023716925.1 Frankia sp. R82 | reverse complement strand
ACCACCCCCGACACCACACCCACAGCCGACTCCCCCCGCGACAAAGCCCCCAACCCCACCAGAAAACCCGCCCGATCACCCGCCACCACCACCCCACGATGACCAAACACCGACCTGCCGGTCACCAACGAAAAACCCACATCCCCCGAAACCACCTCGGGCCGCCCCGACACAAACGACAACAACCGACCCGCCTGTGCCGCCAGACCCGCCGCATCCCGCCCCGACAGAACCCACGGAAAAACCGTCGGCACGACAACCGAAGAATCCGATGTGCCAACCGGGGAATCCACCCCGAAAACAGGAGTGACCACGACACCGGAATCCGCCAGGACGGCCGGTGAACCGGAGCCGGGGGTGCCGTCACCGGCGGCAACACCGAGGTCGGCGCCCGGGTCCACCTCGAGGATCACGTGGGCGTTGGTGCCGCTGATGCCGAACGCGGACACCCCGGCACGGCGCGGGCCGTCCGTGGGCCACGGCGTCGTCTGCGTCAGGAGCTGGACCGCGCCCGTGGTCCAGTCGACGTTCGGGGTCGGCGCGTCGACGTGCAGCGTCCTGGGCGCCACCCCGTGCCGCATCGCCATCACCATCTTGATCACACCGGCCACGCCCGCCGCCGCCTGGGTGTGCCCGACGTTCGACTTGACCGACCCCACCAGCAACGGCCGGTCCGCGTCCCGGGCCTGACCGTAGGTCGCCAGCAACGCCTGGGCCTCGATCGGATCACCCAGCGTCGTACCCGTACCGTGCGCCTCCACCACATCGACCTCACCCGCACCCACCCGGGCATCGGCCAACGCCCGCACGATCACCCGCTGCTGCGACGGACCGTTCGGCGCCGTCAGCCCGTTACTCGCCCCGTCGGAGTTCACCGCCGACCCGCGCACCACCGCCCACACCGGATGACCATGCCGGCGCGCCTCCGAGAGCCGCTCGACCAGCAGGACACCCACGCCCTCGCCGAACCCGGTGCCGTCCGCGGCGGCGGCGAACGGCTTGCACCGCCCGTCCGGCGCCAGCCCCCGCTGCCGGCTGAATCCGGTGAACAGGCCCGGGGTGGACATAAGGGTCGCCCCGCCGACGACGGCCAGCGCGCACTCCCCCGACCGCAGCGCCCGCACCGCCAGATGCAACGCCACCAACGACGACGAACACGCCGTGTCCACCGTCACCGCCGGCCCCTCCAGACCGAAGGTGTAGGCCAGCCGACCGGACGCCACACTGCCCGCGGTGCCGGTGCCCAGATAACCCTCGAGATCCTCGGGAACGGTGGTGACCCGCGCCGCGTAGTCCTGCGACATGAGGCCGACGAACACCCCGGTCTGGCTGCCCCGCAACGTCCCCGGGTCGATCCCGGCCCGCTCGAACGCCTCCCACGACGTCGTCAGCAGCAGCCGCTGCTGCGGATCCATCGCCAGCGCCTCCCGCGGCGAGATCCCGAAGAACGCCGGATCGAACCGGTCGAAGCCGTCGACGAACCCGCCCTCGCGGGCATACGACGTCCCCGGATGGTCGGGGTCCGGGTGGTAGAGGGCCTCCAGATCCCAACCCCGGTCCGCCGGGAACGGACCCACCCCGTCGCCGCCGGCGGCCACCAGTTCCCACAGCTGTTCCGGCGAACGCACCCCACCCGGATACCGGCAGCTCATCGCGACGATCACGATCGGGTCGTCAGCCGCAGCCGGCACCGCCGGCAGGAAGGCGGACGGCACCGCGGCCGCCGGCGAGTCGAGCAGTCTGTCCCGTAGATGGCCGACCAGGGCCGCGGGGGTCGGGTAGTCGAACACGAGCGTCACCGGGAGCCGGACACCGGTCGCGGCACCCAGCCGGTTGCGCAGTTCGACGGCCGTCAGCGAGTCGAAACCGAGGTCCCTGAAGGCGCGAGCGGTGTCGACGGCCTGTGGGGAGTCGTGGCCAAGCACCGCGGCCACCGCCGCCTGCACGATGGTGAGCAGCACCGCGTCACCGTCGGCCACCGGCAGTCCGGCAACCCGGCGGGCGAGCCCGGCCGCCGGAGCCGCACCCTCGCCCGCGGCGGGGACGCCGCCCACGGCCTGCACTGTCGCAGCCCGCCGCGCCCGGGGACGGATCAGGCCCCGCAGCAGATGCGGCACCGTGGTCGCGGCGAACTGGGCCCGCAGGGCGGCCAGATCGAGCCGCATCGGTGCGACGGCTGCCTCGCCACCCTGAAGCGCGGCGTCGAACAGGGCGAGTCCCTGCTCGGTGGACAGCGGTTGCAGGCCGCCACGGGTCAATCTGCGCACGTCGGACCCGTCGAGATGGCCGGTCATCCCGCCACGGCGCTCCCACAGCCCCCACCCCATCGACACCGCGGGCAGCCCGGCGGCGCGCCGCCATGCGGCGAAGGCGTCAAGGACGGCGTTGGCCGCGGCGTAGTTGCCCTGGCCGGGGCCACCGAAGACCGCGGCGGCCGAGGAGAACAGGACGAACCCCGACAGCTCCAGGTTCCGGGTCAGGTCGTGCAGGTGCCAGGCCGCGTCCACCTTGGGACGCAGCACCCGGTCGAGCATCTCGGCGGTCATCGCCGTGACGACGCCGTCGTCGAGGACTCCGGCGGTGTGCACCACCGCGGTGAGCGGGTGTTGCGGCGGCACGGACGCCAGCAGCTCGGCGAGTGCGTGGCGATCCGCCACGTCACACCCGGCAAGGGTGGCGCTCGCGCCGAGATCCGCGAGATCGGCCACGAGCTGCCCGGCCTCGGGGGCGTCGGCGCCGCGGCGGGAGACCAGCAGCAGATGCCGGACACCGTGCGCCGAGACGAGGTGGCGGGCCAGGGCGTTGCCCAGCACGCCGGTGGCACCGGTGATCAGCACCGTGCCCTCCGGGTCCCACCGCGCCGGGTCGTCCGTCGCGGTGGTGTCCTGCGACGGCTCGTCCGGGCGGGGCAACCGCGCCAGCCGGGCGGCCCGCAGCTCACCCGCGCGCACCGCGATCCGCGGTTCTCCCGTCTCCACCACCGCCCGGAGATCCCGGTACAGCGCGCTCACATCGAGATCGACGTCGTGCCCGCCGGCCGGGTCGGGCTTCTCGGCCGTGCCGGGCCGTACGACCGTGCCGGGTGCCCCGGCCCGGGTATCGGTGTCGACGAGGATGATCCGGTCGGGATGCTCCGACTGGGCCGAACGGGCGAGCCCCCAGGCCGCGGCGGCGCCCGGATCGCGCAGCGGATCGTCCGGTCCGGTCGACACCGCGCCGTCGGTCACCAGGACAAGCCGCGACGAGGCGAACCGCTCGTCCGACAACCAGCCCTGCAGCAGGCCGAGCGCCCAGTGCGTCGCCGTGCGTGCCCGCCCGGCGACGTCGCCGACGTCGAGGTCCTCAACACCGGACTGCTCGGCGTCGGACTGCTCGGCGTCGGCCGCGCGCTCGACGGGCGGGGGCGCGAAGGCGACGAGAACGGCGGGCGGCTCGGCGCCGGCGTCCACCGAGGCCGTCAGGGGGCCGAGGTCGGCGTGGACGTCGAGGCCGTCGGGCCGCGGCGAGGCCGGGCCGAGCACCGCCCAGTGCCCGGCGCCGGTCGAGATGGACTCGGGCATTCCCCGAGGTGCGACCGCGACCCACGCCTGGCGAAACAGCGAGTCGTACGGGCTCCCGGCGGCGTTCGGGAGCCCTGCCGTGTTGATCGGACGGACCAGCAGCGACCCGACGGAGATAACCGGCCGACCGGTGTCGTCCGCGCCGAGCAGGGAGACGGTGTCCGGGCCGGTGCGGGTGAGCCGCACCCGCAGCCGACCGGCCCCCGCGGCATGCAGCGACACGTTTCCCCAGGAGAACGGCACCGACCCGGCGGTCGAGCCGGGCAGCAGGCCGAGACCGATCGCGTGCAGGGCCGCGTCCAGCAGCGCCGGATGCAGGCCGAACCGAGCAGCCTCGTCCTGCTGCCGCGCGGGCAGGCCGACCTCCGCGCAGATGTCCTCGCCGACACTCCAGGCCCGGTGCAGGCCCTGGAAGGCCGGCCCGTAGTCGAACCCGGCGCGGGCCAGGTCCTCGTACAGGTCGGTGACGTCAAGGGGCACGCCACCGGCGGGCGGCCAACTCGCCAGGTCGCCCTCATCGCCGGCCGGCCGCAGGTCCGCGGCCGGCGGGCCGTCGACGGTCAGCACGCCGGTGGCATGACGGGTCCACGGCTCGTCGACGGCGTCGACGACGGGGTCAGCGGGGTCGACGCGGGAGTGCACCGTCACCGCCCGTCCGCCGCCTGTGTCCGGACCCGCGAGCATGACCTGGATCTGCACCGCGTCCCTGGGCCCGATGACCAGCGGGGTGTGCAGGGTGAGCTCGTCGATGTGCGGACGACCGGCGTGCTCCCCGGCCTGGATCGCCAGTTCGAGCAGCGCCGTGCCCGGCAGCCAGACGGTGCCCGCGACCGCGTGGTCGGCGAGCCAGGGATGGCTGCTCAACGAGAGTCGTCCGGTGATCAGGACCCCACCCTCGCCATCCGCCAGGGAGACCGCCGCACCAAGCAGTGGATGGCCGACGACGCCCTGTCCCGCCGCGGCGACGTCGATGACCCCGGGTCCCGTCGATTCCAGCCAGTACCGCCTTGTCTGGAAGGCATAGGTGGGCAGATCGACCCGCCGGGTCGCACCGGCGAACACGGGTGTCCAGTCGACCGGAACACCCCGGACGAACACCTCGGCCAGACTGGTCAGGAAACGCCCCGGCCCGCCCTCGCCCCGCCGCAGCGTCCCGAACACCACGGCCGTGGAGTCCGCCACCGTGTCGATCGTCTCCTGCACACCCACCGTCAGCACCGGGTGCGCACTGACCTCGATGAAGGTCTCCAGTCCCGCCGTGAGCAGCGCCCGGACCGTGTCCTCGAACAGCACCGGCTGCCGCAGGTTCGCGACCCAGTACCCGGCGTCCAGCGCCGCCGTGTCCACCCGCTCCCCGGTCACCGTCGAGAAGAACGGCACCTCCGGTGCCCGCGGGGTGATTCCCGCCAACGCGGACGACAGCTGCTCGCCCACCCCGTCCACCTGCGCGCAGTGCGAGGCGTAGTCCACCGGAATCCGTCGGGCCCGCACCCCGGCCGCTTCGCAGGCGGCCAGGAACTCGTCCAACGCCTGCGAATCACCCGACACCACCGTCGACGACGGCCCGTTCACCGCCGCCACCGCGAGCCGGTCGCCCCACGGTGAGACCCGACGGTGCACCTGCGCCACCGGCAGCACCACCGAGGCCATCGCGCCCTGACCGGACAGCTCGGCTGCCACCAGCCGGCTGCGCACCGCCACCACCCGCGCACCGTCGGCCAGGCTCAACGCCCCGGCCACACACGCCGCCGCGATCTCCCCCTGCGAATGCCCCACCACCGCCGACGGCACCACCCCGTGCGACCGCCACAACGCCGCCAGCGACACCATCACCGCCCACGACGCCGGCTGCACCACGTCCACCCGCTCCAGCGACGGCGCTCCCGCCACCCCGTGCAGCACCGCCAGCAACGACCAGTCCACATACGGATCGAGAGCCGCCGCGCACTCCTGCAACCGGGCCCGGAACACCGCGCTGGACGCCAGCAGCTCCACCGCCATCCCCGCCCACTGCGCGCCCTGCCCCGGGAACACGAACACCGGCTTCGGTTCGGCCACCGCCACCCCCGACACCACACCCGCCGCCGACCCGCCCGCCGCGCGTCCTTCCAGACCGGCCCGTCCTTCCGAACCGGCCAGGTCCGCCAGACCGGCCAGCAGACCCACCCGGTCCCCGGCCACGACCACCGCCCGATGCGCGAACATCGACCGGCCGGTGACCAGGGAGTGACCGACGTCGGCCAGGCCCAGCTCCGGCCGGGCCATCATGTGCGTACGCAGGCGCTGCGCCTGCGCCGCCAGCGCGGCCTCGTCCCGGGCCGACACCACCCAGGCGAGGTCGGCCGCGGTCGGGGCATCGCCCGCCGTCTCCCCGGTGTCCGCCGACCCGTCCGCCGGCGCCGCCTCCAGAACAACGTGGGCGTTCGTGCCGCTGAAGCCGAACGACGACACGGCGGACCGACGCGGACGCCCGGTGTCGGGCCACGGCATGGCCTCGGTCGCCAGCCGGACGGCGCCCGACGACCAGTCGACGTTCGGGGTCGGCTCGTCGACGTGCAACGTCTTCGGCACCACCCCGTGCCACATCGCCAGCACCATCTTGATCACGCCGCCGACACCCGCCGCCGCCTGCGTGTGCCCGACGTTCGACTTGAACGACCCCACCAGCAACGGGCGATCCGCATCCCGGCCCCGCCCGTAGGTCGCCAGCAACGCCTGCGCCTCGATCGGATCGCCCAGCGGGGTGCCGGTGCCGTGCGCCTCCACCACGTCGATCTCGTCCGCGCCGAGGCGGGCGTTCGCGAGGGCGTGCTGGATCACCCGACGTTGCGCCGGTCCGTTGGGTGCCGTCAGCCGGCTGCTCGCCCCGTCGGAGTTCACCGCCGTCCCCCGCACCAGCGCCAGCACCGGATGACCGTTGCGGCGTGCGTCCGAGAGCCGTTCCAGCAGCAGGACGCCGACGCCCTCGCCCCAGCCGGTGCCGCCCGCCGATGCCGCGAACGACCGGCACCGGCCGTCGGGCGCCAGCCCCCGCTGCCGGCTGAACTCGACGAAGGCCACCGGGGTGGACATCACCATCGCGCCGGCGGCGACGGCCAGCTCACAGTCGCCCTGGCGCAGGGCCTGCCCGGCGAGGTGCATCGCCACCAGCGACGACGAGCAGGCGGTGTCGACGGTGACGGCCGGTCCGCGCAGCCCGAGGACGTAGGCGAGCCGGCCGGAGGCGATGCTGCCCGAGTTGCCGCTGCTCAGATACCCCTCGATGTCGCGGGGCACCGCCCCGATGCGGGTGCGGTAGTCGGCATAGGAGACACCGGCGAAAACACCGGTCTGGCTGCCCCGCACCGAGCGCGGGTCGATCCCGGCCCGTTCGAAGACCTCCCAGCTGGTCTCCAGCAGCAACCGCTGCTGTGGGTCCATCGCCAGCGCCTCCCGCGGCGAGATCCCGAAGAAGTCGGCGTCGAAGCCGGCGACGTCGTCGACGAACCCGCCCTCGCGGGCGTAGGACGTCCCCGGATGGTCGGGGTCCGGGTCGTAGAGGGCGTCCAGATCCCAGCCCCGGTCCGCCGGGAACGGACCCACCGCGTCCACCCCACCGGCCACCAGCTCCCACAGCTCCTCCGGCGAACGCACCCCACCCGGATACCGGCAGCTCATCGCCACGATCGCGATCGGCTCCTGGTGCCGGGTCGACAGCTCGTCAAGGCGTCGACGGGTCCGGTGCAGGTCGGTCGTGACACGCTTGAGGTAGTCCCGGAGCTTGTCCTCGTTCACCGTGTGGTGCCATCGCTTTCTACGCGGGTGGGGCCAGCCGGGCGGGAATCACTGACGTCGCCGGGCGACGCCGTGGGATGACGCCGTCAGTCCGTCCCGAGTTCCTCGTCGATGAAGGCGAAGATCTCGTCGTCGCTGGCGGATTCGATGCGGTCGGCGGCGTCGTCCAGGTCGGTGTGACCGGTACGGCCGTCCGGACCGGTGCGGTCGGTGCGGTCGTCGGGATCGCGCCGGCCGGGATGGTCGTCGAGGTCGGCGGGACCGGCCAGCGGGTCCGGCGCCGAGGTGGCGGACGCCGGCACGAGTTCCTCCGCGAGGTGGTCGGCCAGTTCGCGGACGGTCGGGTAGTCGAACAGCAGGGTCGCCGGCAGCCGCAGACCCGTCGCCGCGCCGAGCCGGTTCCGCAGGTCCACCGCGGTCAGCGAGTCGAAGCCCAGCTCCAGCAACCCTCGGTCGACCTCGACCGAGCGGCCGTCGGGGTATCCGAGCACGCCGGCGGCGTGCGTGCGCACGAGCTCGCGCAGCAGCTCCCCGCGGCCGGACCCGGCCAGTTCCCCCAGTCGCCGCCGCAGGTCCGTGCCGGCGTCGCCCCGGGACGCCGGCGTGTCCGCGGCCGGCCGCCGCGCCCCGGCCACCAGCGCCCGGTACAGGGCGGGTACGGGACCCGGCGCCCGGCGGACCGCGTCGACGTCGAGTCGGGCCGTGAGCAGGTGCGCCTCGTTCACCGCGAGCGCGGTGTCGAACAGCGCCAGGCCCTGGTCGTCCGACAACGCGATGATCCCGCCGCGGGCGAGCCGGCGCAGGTCCGCGTCCCCGAGCTTTCCGGTCATCCCACCGCGGCGGGCCCACAGGCCCCAGCCCATCGAGACCGCCGGCAGGCCGGCCGCCCGGCGCTGCGCGGCGAAGGCGTCGAGGAAGGCGTTCCCGGCCGCGTAGTTGGCCTGCCCGGCCCCGCCGAAGGTGCCCGCGAGCGAGGAGGCGAGCACGAACGCTGACAGCGGGCGGTCCGCGGTCAGCTCGTGCAGGTGCAGCACGGCGTCCACCTTGGGACGCAGGACCGGGTCGAGGCGTTCGGGGGTGAGCGCGGAGATCATCCCGTCGTCGAGCGCACCCGCGGCGTGTACGACCGCCCCCAGCGGGTGTTCGGCCGGAATCGCGGCGAGCAACGCGGCGAGTTCGGCGCGGTCGGCGACGTCGGCGGCGACCATGGTCACCTGGGCCCCGAGCCCGGCGAGTTCCGCGGTCAGCTCGGTCGCTCCGGGCGCCTCGGGCCCGCGCCGCCCGACGAGGAGCAGGTGCCGGACGCCATGGGCGGTCACCAGATGGCGGGCGAGCACGCTGCCCAGAGCGCCAGTTGCCCCGGTGACCAGCACGGTCGCATCGGGATCCCAGCCGGGTGACGGCTGGTCACCGACCTGGTCACCGACCTGGTCCACGCGGGCCAGCCGGGCGGCGAACAGCTCGCCCCGGCGCACCGTCAGCTGTGGCTCGCCCGCCGCGATCGCCGTCGTGACCGCTGCCGCGACCGCGTCGACCGAGGCGGTCTGGTCGTCCAGGTCCAGCAGGACGAAACGGTCGGGATGCTCCGCCTGCGCCGAGCGCACCAGACCCCACACCGCGGCCTGGGCCAGATCGGGTGCCGCGTCGGTGCCGTCCGTCGCGACGGCACCCCGGGTGACGACAACGAGCCGGCCGGCCGGGCCGGCGTCGGCCAGCCAGATGTGCACGAGCGAGAGCGCCCAGCGGGTGGCCGCCCGCACCGCGGCGCTGACCAGATCCGCGGCTGCGATGCCAGTGCGCGCGGGGTCGGTACTGCTGGTCGCGGTGCCGGACCGGGCCGCGGACTCGCCGACGAAGGGCGCGAGGACGACCTCGGGCGCGCCCGCCCCGAAGCC
>NZ_JAMQQG010000360.1 GCF_023716925.1 Frankia sp. R82 | reverse complement strand
CCGCCGCCCCCACCGCCCCCACCGCCTCCGGCGGCCCCGGCCGGTCCCGGGGCGGGTACCGCGGCATCCTCGGGACGGCCGATGCCCTCGTCCGCGGTCGCGAACTCGCCGCCGACGATCATCACCAACCGGTTGTGATGGACGCCGGCCAGCAGCTCGAGGCCGGTCAGCCGGGCGATGCGGTGCGCCTCGTCGACGACCACCTCCGGCGCGTCGCTGCCGGCCCGCGCGACGATCACCGTCACGGCCGGCGGGTTGCGCCAGCCCGCCGCGGCCGCCCGCGACGGCAGGGCCCGGTCCGCCTCGCCGCGGACCACATGATCGACGATGAGTGCCTCCAGCCGGGCGTCCCACGCGCCGCGTTCCTCGGCGGCGCGGGCGTACACCACGGCGCCGGCGAACGCGATGTCGCGCGAGTACCGCAGCACGTCGGCGAGCAGGCGCTGGTCCTCGTCCGGCCCGACCAGGTTCGGCACCTCGGTCTCGATCGCCTCCACCGCGACCCGGACGAGATCCACCAGCCGGCGGAACGTCACCGCCCGGACCAGCTCGCGCGGCGCAACCCGAAAGACGTCCTCGGACAGCTCCCGAGCGTGCTCCGGGCGACGGCACCACCAGACGAACGAGGAGATCCCGGCCTGCACGACCAGCTGGATCCCGGCGCGGTGACTCGCCGACATCGCCGGGAACCAGGGCAGCACCTCGTGCATCCGGGCGACCGCGCGGGAGGCGAGCATCCCGCTGGCGAGTTCGACCCGCCGCACCGCCTGCTCGCTCGCCGGTCCGGTGCTCAGCGGTCGGGCACTCGCCATGCGCTGGTCGGGAAGGTCATCGCGCTGCTCGGGAAGGTCATCGCCGGCCATGGGCGACCCGGACGCATCCGGGGGGATACCTGCCACGCCCGTCAGCATGCCTCAGCGCCGGCCGGCAGGGTCGGATTGCGCCCGCGGATGTGACTGGCGAGCTCCCGGACGCGCCGGTCCACGCACGGACCGCGCGCAGCCGGGCGGGCCTGGCAACGGACCGACGGCCATGGGTGATGCTTGGGAGTATGCGAGATGTGAGTATCCAGGGTGACGCGATCCGGCTGGGCCAGTTCCTCAAGCTCGCCGATGTCGTCGACGCCGGCTCCGACGTGAAGGGCCTGCTGGCCGGGGGCGCGGTGCGGGTCAACGGCGAAGTGGAAAGTCGCCGCGGGCGTCAGCTCGTCCCCGGTGACGAGGTTGTGGTGGCGGGGGAGCAGCTCCGGGTCGGCTGAGCCGGGCCGGCCGGCAGCCGGATCCGGTCGGTGGTCCGAGCTTGTCGGTGGCCAGCGCTGGTCGGTGGTCAGAGCTGGTCGGCGTAGGTGACGGCCCAGGTGTGGACGCGGGCGACATAGCGGCGGGTCTCGTCGATGTCGGGGATGCCGCCCGCGGCGCGTACCGCGTCGGGCCCGGCGTTGTAGGCGGCGAGGATCAGCGAGATGCGGTCCCCGGGCAGGCCTGCGACTTGTCTGGCCAGCCGTGACTCGTAGTAGGCCGCGGTCGGGATGGCGTCGTACGGGTCCATCGGGTCGGCCTGTCCGTCGTGGTTGCCGTCCAGGCCGACCTCCCGCCAGGTGGCGGGCAGGAACTGCATGATGCCCTGGGCGCCGGCTCGGGAGACGGCGCGCGGGTTGAACCGGCTCTCCACCCAGGCCTGCGCGGCGAGCTGGGCCGCGCTGAGCCCGCCACCATAGGCGGTCACGGCCGCCTGGAACACGGGAACCAGGTCTGCGGGAACGTGGCGGTTGCGGCGCAGCACGCCACATCCCACCGTCGTGGCCAGGGCAAGCACGGTGAGCAGGGCGGCGAGGATCGTTCGGGCGGGCACCCCACCCATCATCCGGCGTGGTGTGGCGGACCGGACGAGCCGACCAGGGATCAGCCGACCAGCATGGCGCGCAGGGCCTGCAACTGCCCCTCGGTGACGCCGGCCGCCCGGGCCCAGCCGGCCGGGCTGCCCCAGCCGGCGTCGACCCCGGCCAGAAAGCCCGCCATCACCTCCGGCAGGCAGGACCGCTGACCGGCGCTGTCCGCCTGGATCTGGCGCTGGTAGGACGGACGCTCCGCCAGCCGGGCGTAGACCCGGTCGATCCGCTCGTTGGTCTGCGTGTAGTCGTCGATGATGGCCGAGCGTTCGACGCCGGCGATGCTCAGCAGCATCGCGGCCAGCACGCCGGTGCGGTCCTTGCCCGCGGCACAGTGGAACAGGGCCGGACCGGTGCCCGCGCCCGCCAGCACCTGCAGCGCGGCGGCGACGGCGGGGCCGGCCAGGCGCAGATAGTCGAGGTAGTGCTCCACCCGGTCCTGCGGGTTCAGGTCGCGCACGATCGCGGGGAACCGTGGATCGTCCGGCATCACCCATTCGCCCGGCAGAAACGACAAATGGTGGTAGGCGATGTTCTCCTGGGCAAGCAGGCCACGCCCCTCGCGCAGCGCCTCCTCCTTCGCCCGCAGGTCGAGGACGGCCCGCAGGCCGAAGGAGTCGCGCAAAACGCCGACGTCGCCCGGGGTGAGCATCTGCACCGAGTCGGCGCGCAGCCAGGCGCCATACCGGGTGAGGGTGCCGTCGACGGTCGGCAGACCGCCCAGGTCGCGTACGTTGTCGCAGCCCGTCAGTTTGAACCAGCGATCCACGTCCTGATCCTAGGACGTTCGGCCACCCGGCCACCCGGCCTTTTGCGGCATTCAATCGACGGATTGCGGTCAGCACCTATCCGGCCAGTGGTGCGTCGCGCTGCTCGGGAGGCAGCGTCCGCGGCGAGCGCGCGACCGTGGACGGACCGGTGGTGGTGGGGTTGGCGGCGGGCCGGATGGTGGCGCCGACGACCGTCGCCGCGTGGACGTCCTCGGTGATGATGGCGCCGGCCGCCACCACGGCCCGGTCGCCGACGTGGCGGAGCCCGACGATGCTTGCCTGCGCGCCGATCCAGGCCTGCGTGCCGACGGCGACTCCACCGGCGATCCGGGCGCCCGGAGCGACGGTGACGTAGTCGCCGAGCCGGCAGTCGTGCGCGATGCTCGCCGCGATGTTGACCACCACGTGCCGTCCGGTGCGCACATTCGTGGTGATGCTGGCCAGTGCGCACACGACGGTGCCAGGTCCCAGCCGGACGTCACCGCCGAGGTTCGCCCGTGGGTGGACGAGGGTGGCCGGGCGCCGTCCGTGCAGCGAGGCGTACCGGTCGATCCGTTGCCGGGCCGGGGCGTCCTCGACCCCGATCAGGTAGTCGGCGTCCAGCTGGCCGAGCAGGTCCAGCCCGCCGAGCAGCCCGGCGCCCCGGCGGGCCACCGCGCCGGGGTCCCCACCGGTCTCCCCGGCGGGGTTGTCACCGTCGGGCAGCGCAAGGAACCCGAGGAAGGTGTACGGCGCGGGGGCACGGGTGGCATTGACGGCCTCCACCACATCCAGCAGCTCCCGGCCGTGCCCCCCGGCACCCACGATCACCAGCGGACGTGAAGGACCCGGCACTCATCGCACACTAGGTTCGACACTCTCTGCAATCAAATCAACACGCAGAGTGGTTACTCGGGGGGTGGGGAGGCTGGCCGGGTGGGGTCCTGTCGGTCGCGGGACCCCCGGAAGAGTGAGCGGGGGAGCGGAGTGTCGGAGGGGTTGTGGTCGGTGGCGCGCGCCCGAATCAACTACCTTCAGTATCCATACGAATCCGGAGGGTGATTATCGGTGAAGGTAGTTGTGACGGGCGGTGCCGGTTTCATCGGTGCCCACCTGACCAGAGCACTGCTGGCCGCCGGCGCCGAGGTGGTGGTCCTCGACGACCTGAGCACGGGCGCGGTGGCGAACCTCGCCGGGCTGCCTGTGCAGCTGATCGTCGGCAGCGTCACCGACCGGACCACGGTCGAGCAGGCCTGCCTGGGCGCGGACAGCATCGTCCACCTGGCCGCGCGGCCGTCGGTGGCACGTTCCCTGCTCGATCCGATGGCGACCCACGCCGTCAACGCCACCGGGACCCTGACCGTCCTCGACGTGGCCCAGCGCGACGAGACGCACGTCGTCGTCGCGTCCTCCTCCTCTGTGTACGGCGTGGGTGGCACCCTGCCCCGCACTGAGGACGCCCCCTGCCGGCCACGCAGCCCCTATGCCGCGTCCAAGCTCGCCGCGGAGGGCTACGCGCTGGGCTACCGGGGCGGCTTCGGCCTGCCGGTGCTCGCCGTGCGGCTGTTCAACGTCTTCGGCCCGTACCAGTCGGTGGGTCATGCCTACGCCGCGGTCGTGCCCACCTTCATCGAGGCCGCGCTGTCCGGGCGGCCCCTGACCGTCCATGGGGACGGGCGCCAGACCCGCGACTTCACCTACGTGTCCGGCGTCGCCGGCACGCTGTGCGACGCGGCGCTGCGCCGACTCAGCCACCCGGACCCGGTCAACATCGCCTTCGGTACCCGTACCGACCTGCTCACGGTGATCGTCGAGCTGGAACGGATCCTCGGTCGGACCCTGCCCGTCCGCCACGTCGAGCCGCGTTCGGGTGACGTCCGAGACTCGCAGGCAGGCACGGCGACGCTGCGCACCCTGTTCCCCGACGCGGTCGGCCTCGACCTCGCCGCCGCCCTGGAAGCCACGGTCGCCTGGTACGTCGAGCGCGGCCTCCCCGGGGCGTCCGGCGTGCCGTCCGCCGTGCCGTCCGCCGCGGGCGGCAGCGCTGCGGGCGCGAGCGGCATCACGTCCGGTGCGCTCACCCCCACCGTCGCGCCCGCTCGTTCCGCTCGCACCGCTCGGCCCACCCCGGACGCCCACCGAGAGCACCTGTCGGACGCGTCAGGAGGGTGACGTGGGAAGGGCCGGGTTGCTGCGATGGCGGGCCGGTTGGCGGGGGATCAGGCCGGCGGCGGTCGCCGGTGCGGACGGCGCATCCGTACCGGGGCTGGCATCCGTACCGGGGCTGGTGGCGGTGGGCGGCGTGATCTGGGCGGGGAGGGCGGGTGCCGCGGCCTGAGCCGGGACGGAAACGGTTGGGATCGCGAGGCCGGGAACAGTGGTGGCGGGAGCAGTGGTGGCGGGAACACTGGTGGGAGCGGGCGTGGCGGCGGGGTGGGCCAGGGCGGCGAGGTGGGCGAGGACCTCGGCGCGGGGGGCCCAGGGGTCGAGCGCGAGAGCGGCGGCGGGGTCGAGGGCGGGCACGTCGACGTGGGAGATGAGGGGATGGTGGGGGCGGCGGTCGGACTCGCCGTCACCGAAGAGCTCCTCGTGCAGCTTTTCGCCGGTGACGAGGCCGGTGTAGACGATGTCGACGGGACGCGGTTCGCGGGCGGCGAGGCGGCGGGCGACGTCGGCGATGCGGACGGGTTCGCCCATGTCGAGAACGAGGGCCTCTCCGGCGGCGCCGAACGCACCGGCCTGCAGGACGAGCTGGACGGCCTCGGGGATGGTCATGAAGTAGCGGGTGACGTCGGGATGGGTGACGGTGATCGGGCCGCCGGTGGCGAGCTGGCCGGCGAACACGGTGAGCACGGAGCCGTTGCTGCCGAGTACGTTGCCGAACCGGACGCTGACGAAGGTCCCGGAGGCGTCGGCGGCGACGTGCGCGGTGAGTCGCTCGGTGATCCGCTTGGAGTAGCCCAGGGCGCTGACCGGGTTCGCCGCCTTGTCGGTGGAGATGTTCACCAGCCGGTCGACGCCGCAGGCCGCGGCAGTGCGCAGGATCGTGAGGGTGCCCCACACGTTGGTCTGCACCGATTCGCCGGGGAAGCGTTCGAGCAGCGGCAGGTGCTTGAGCGCCGCGGCGTGGAAGACGACCTGCGGGCGGCGCTGCTCGAACAGCCGGGTCATCAGGTCGACGTCGCGGATGTCACCGAGGATGATCGACTCGTCGTCGAGCATGGCCTGCCCGGAGATTGACAGCTGGACGGCACGTAGTGCCGATTCGTCCCGGTCGACCATGATGAGTTCGGCCGGGGCGAACGCGGCGATCTGGCGACACAGTTCGGAGCCGATGGAGCCACCGGCTCCGGTGACGAGTATCCGCCGTCCGCTCAGATAGCCGGCGGCGGCGGTCATGTCGGTGGAGATCTGGCGGCGTCCGAGCAGGTCGGCGAGGTCGAGGTCGCGGATGTCGGCGACGCCGACCCGGCCGTCGATCAGATCGGCGACCCGGGGAACGACCTTCACGGCGAGCCGGGCGTCCTCGGCGATTCTGGTGATCTCCCGTAGCAGGTGCGCGTTCGCGCTGGGGATCGCCACCAGCAGGGTGCGGGCGCCGCTGGCGGCGGCGGTGGTGGCGATCGCCTCCCGTCCGCCGCGGACGGGGACGCCGAACAGGCGCAGGTTGTGCAGTTTCGGATCGTCGTCGAGCAGGGCGACGGGGTAGTAGGGGCTGTCCGTGGTGCGCAGCATCGCCGCCAGCACGCTTTCCCCGCCGGCTCCGGCGCCGAAGACGAGCAGCGGTTCAGTGCCGGCCCGGTCGGGGCGGCGCGCCTGTTCCTCGACGAGTCGCCAGGAGTAGCGGACCCCGAACATCACGACCAGAGTCACCGTGCCGCCCAGCGGCGGGACGCTGAGTGGCATCGGTCTGGGGGATCCGAACGCGGCGATGACGACGAGCAGCCCGACGATCGTCAGGACCACGGCGACGAGCAGCCCGAGGACCTCCTCGAACCCGCCGAAGCGATAGCGCCCCAGGTAGAGGTGCAGCGCGGTGCCCAGGAAGTGGAGCAGGCAGACCGCCAGCGCACAGATCACCCAGAAGCCGAGGCTGGACAGTGCGCCGAGGGTGAAGTCGAACCGGCCGATCTGGGCAGCGGTCAGTCCGACGACCATCGCGAGGCTGTCGAGCGCGACCTGCATCCCGACCCGCTGGCGCAGGTCCAGCCGCGACACGCGCCGCGCCAGGTGTGCCGTCCACCGGACGTCGACCGCGCCGTCTACTCTACGTCTCCACATGAGGTCATAGAGTAATGGTAACTGAGAGTAAAATAATCGCTACCCGTCGAGTATGTTGGGGTCGTACTCAATGACGACGGGTAGTCGGGGTGTTCGTCCCGGGAGGGTGGTCGACGAGTGGAACTGCGCGACTATGTCCGCGTCCTTCGCCGCAGCTGGATGCTCATACTTGCCATCGTGGTGCTCGGCGGGGGGCTTGCCGGTCTCCTGACCTGGCGCTCGGTGAAGATCTACGCCGCGTCGGTGACCATGGTCGTCTCCTCGCCGGACAACGCGGACGGCGCCGCGTCCGCCTATCAGGGCGGTCTGCTTTCCCAGCAGCGGGTGAAGTCCTATGCCAACCTGGTCGCCAGCGACCGGGTGGCGGCGGCGGTCATCGAGAAGCTGCGCCTGCACACCACGCCGGAGGATCTGCGCGCCAAGATCGTGGCAGCGGCCGTGCCGGACACGGTGCTGCTCAGGGCAACCGTCCGTGATCATGATCCACATCAGGCGCAGACCATCGCGGACGCGGTGGGCACGCAGTTCTCCCGGGCCGTCGCCGAGATCGAGGCACCGTCCGACTCGGAAACCCCACCGACGGTGCGGGTGAGTGTCTGGGAGCGGTCGAAACTGCCGACCTCCCCGGTCTCCCCGCAGCCCACCCGCAACTATGCGCTGGGCATTCTGCTCGGGCTGATCCTCGGCATCGGCGGGGCCGTCCTGCGCTTCCGGCTGGACACCAGCCTCACCAGCCAGGAGGACGCGCGGGCGGTCACCGGCCTGCCGAACCTCGCGATGATCATCTTTGACGCGGATACCGCCCGCCATCCGCTGATCACCAGTGCCCGGCCGCACTCCGCCCGCGCCGAGGCGTTCCGCCAGCTGCGCACCAACCTGCAGTTCGTCGACGTCGACGCCGGCCCGCGCTCGATCATCGTCAGCAGTGCGGTACCCGGCGAGGGCAAGACGACCACCGTGTGCAACCTGGCGATCAGCCTGGCGCAGAGCGGCCATCGGGTCTGCCTGATCGAGGGCGACCTGCGCCGTCCGTCGTTCGGCGCCTACCTGGGCGTCGAGTCGGCCGCCGGCCTCACCTCGGTGCTCATCGGTGCCGCCGACCTCGACGACGTGCTGCAGCCCTGGGGTGAGGGCCGGGTCGGTTCCGGACGCATCGAGGTGCTCGCCTCCGGTCCGGTGCCGCCCAACCCCAGTGAGCTGCTCGGCTCGCGGAACATGGCCGACCTGCTCGACGTGCTGCACGCCCGGTTCGACTTCGTCCTCATCGACGCGCCGCCGCTGCTGCCCGTCACCGATGCCGCGGTGCTCGCCAGCCGGGCCGACGGCGTTCTGCTCGTCGCCCGGATCGGCCGGACCCGCCGGGAGCAGCTGCGCCAGGCCGCGGACGCCCTGCGCGCCGTCGATGCCCGGATGGTCGGCACCGTGCTCAACATGGTCCCCACCAAGGGCCCGGACGCCTATTACTACGGCCAGTACACCAGCTACGCCCCACATGGTCGCCACGGTCGGGTCGCCGAGCGGGCCCGTCGAAACATCGCCTCGGACGCCGGCGTGCGGGCGTCCCGGCCGGAGGATGCAAGCCATCCGCTGCTCGACGGCGACGCGGACGTCAGCCCGGCCCCCCTCGAGGCCGACCACCGTGGTGTCGCGACCGCCGGCACCGATCTCACCCGCACCGACGTCCTCCGGCCCGAGGCCGTCCGCTCGGAGGCCAGGCGGTCCGGCTCCAGGCGGTCCGGGTCCAGGCGTACCGATGACGCCGACACCTCCGCCGATGTCGATCACGGCGCCGAGGTCAAGTCCGCCGGCGCCGGCGAGGCCGAGCTGGCCGAGGCCGACCGGGCCGGTTCCGCCCCGGGTGCCGCGGCCAGTCGTCGACGTGGATCCGGCCGCGGCCTGCCATCCGGCCGCGGCCTGCCATCCGGCGACGGCCTGCCATCCGGCGACGGTCGTGGCACCTCGTCCGGGGTGGCCGTGCCGTCCGCCCGCGAGCCGATCGACGCCGAGCATCCGCCGGCCGGTGTTGGCGGGCGGGCCGGTCGGGCATCAACGAGGTTGTCCGCCGCCGGGCGGGCGCGACCCGGTGGGCGACGAGACGACCGAGGGGAACCGGGCGCCGACGAAGTGGACCCGGCCGGGCCGGCTGACGCCGGCTCGGATCGGTGACGGCGCGGGAATCGGGGGAACCGCAACAACCATCATCGACCCGGCCGACCGGTCCGGGCCGGACACGCCTGGACGCGCCGCACACCCACCTGGACGTACCGCAGGTCATCCCACGCCAGCCGGGCGCGGACGACGCCCCGGACACCACCGCCCCTGGCCCCGGTCCCGCCGGCGAGCCCGGCGCGGCCCGCCACCACGCGGACGCTGCCAGCACGTCGACGTCC
>NZ_JAMQQG010000359.1 GCF_023716925.1 Frankia sp. R82 | reverse complement strand
GCGCCGGTCGGCGCCGGGCGGTCCCGCCGCGCTGCCGCGGCCGGTGACATCGGTGCGGCCGGTGGTCAGCGGCGTGGGCCGTGGCCGAGGACGGCGCGGTCACCGATCGGTTCGGTGGCGAGCTGGGCGAGGTCGGTCTGGGCAGCCCGCAGCGGCCCGTCGGTCGCCGCACCCTGGGTGCCGTCCACGTAGGCGACCTGGGTGTAGACGAGATAGTGGCCGTGGCTCTGCGCCCCGCGCCAGGAGTTGTTCCCGCCTGGGCCGGTGATCTGCGCGTTCTGGATGGTGCCCGCCGGGATCGGCAGCGGCGCGATGCCACCGCCGCCCTGGTTGAGCACCTGGGCACCGCGGGTCGCCGTCGTGCTCGTGTCGAGCCGGAAGACCGTCACCCCGGCGAGGACCTGGCGGGTACCGGCGACGGGCGCGCTCAGGAACAGCGAGCGCACCACCTGGGTGCAGTGGGCCGCGGTGAACAGCGAGGTCAGCTGGCCGGTGAGCTGGGGGCAGCCGCTGTCGAGCCGGCTGGCGATCCGCTGGTAGCGACGTCCGTCCCGGTCGACGGAGGCGGTGGGGAAGAACTCGTTCGCCCGGATCGGGTCGGAGTCGGTGCGCACGCTGTCGAGAAAAGTCGCCGGAATCGGCGCCAGTGTGCCCGCCGTGGTGGGCTGCGGGTCGCCCGTCGAGCCGCCGTCCCCGCCGCGCAGTGCCACGACGGCCACCGCCGCGATCAGCACCACGACGGCCCCGGCGACGGCCAGCAGCATCCGCCAGGCGCGCGGGGATCGACCCGGCGGCTCGTCGCCACCGTCGGGGTCATGGTTGTCGGAGTCCGCGCTCGGTGGGCCGTAACCGTCGAAGCCGTAACCGCTGTCGCCGGGGCTGACCGGACCCTCGCCGGGGACTGCGGGCGCCCCGGTCCCGACGCCGGGCGTCTCGAATCCAGGTGTGCCGAACCCGCGGTAGCCGGCGGCCGGGTCGTAGGCCGTGCGCAGGCCGGGCAGGGCGGCGGCCTCGTCCGGGTCCACAGGGGACGACAGCCGTGACGCCGGGCGCTCGTAGCGGCTCGGCCCCCCGTCCCCGGCCGACGTCTGCACTGCCGAGATGCCGTACGTCGAGCCCGGGGCGGACGGGCGGCCAGGACGCGTCACTGGCGTCGGCTGCGTCGTCGGCGATGACGGATCCGCCGGCCAGGGCCCGGTCGACGGGGACGGTCCGGTCAACGGGGACGGTCCGGTCAACGGGGAGGGCGAGGGACCGGTCAGGGGGGACGGCCCGGCGAACGGAGTGGGCTGGACCGTCGGGGAGGACGGGTCCGCCGGAGCCGGTTCGGCCGAGCCGGAGCGGGTCGCCGACGTCGGCGAAGGAAGGTGGTCGAAGGAGAACGCGTAGTTCCTCGGGCCGCCGAACAGGGGATCGTCGCTCGGGGGCGCCCAGCCGTCATAGGTGACGTAACGGCCATGCAGGTCAAGGCCGGACGTCGTGCCCGACGGCGGCGCAACCGTGCCTGCCGGCGGCGGCGTGTCCGCCGCCGTGGGCGCCGCGGCTGTGCCGGCGGGACCGGACCCGTGGTCGGCGCGGCCGGAGGGCCAGGCGGAGTGGCCTGGCGAGTCCCAACTCGACAGGTCGTGGTCTGGAAGGTCAGGGTTCGGGCGCCCTGCCTGGCCCCCGCCATCCGATTCAGTCATCCAGGTCAGAATAGCCAGCGTTGGTCGACGGGTCGTCCGAGTGGAAGGTCCGGGGGGTCGCCGATGCCCGGGTGTGCCCGTGCCGGTGTCGGGCGAACGTCCACCGGTGCCGGCGTCGACATGCCCGGGTCGGTAGGCTGGCAGATCACACCGGATGGTGGGAGTGGATGGCCGCGACACGGCATCTCCCGGCCGCCTGGTAACCTCAAAGACTGCTGCGCGTGACACGTCCCGTCTGCGCGCTCCACATTCTTGACGAGCCTCGCTCACCCGGTCCCTCGGGGGTCGTGCGGCGGGGTCGTCCGAACGAGAAGGCAGACCTGTGCGCACGTACCAGCCCAAGCCCGCGGAAGTTCAGCGTGTGTGGCACGTCATCGACGCCACCGACGTGGTGCTCGGCCGGCTGGCGACCCAGGCCGCCACGCTGCTGCGGGGCAAGCACAAGCCGTATTTCGCCCCGCACATCGACACCGGCGACTTCGTCATTGTCATCAACGCCGGCAAGGTGGCGCTGAGCGGCAACAAGCGCGAGCAGGCGCAGTACCACCGTCACTCGGGGTTCCCGGGCGGTCTGCGCAGCACCTCCTACGGCGAGCTGCTCGACACGCGGCCCCAGATCATCGTCGAGAAGGCGATCAAGGGCATGCTGCCGCACAACCGGCTCGGCCGTGCCCAGGGCACGAAGCTGAAGGTCTACGCGGGTCCCACGCATCCGCACCTGGCCCAGCAGCCCACCCCCTTCGAGATCATCCAGGTCGCGCAGTAACCGCGGACCTCCTCCGGCCGGTTCGGGTGGCGCCGCGAGGCTGCCACCGTCGCCGGCTCCGAGAACCACGCATCAACCGAGGAAGGAACGCGACGTGGCTGTCGTGACCGACGTACAGGGCAATCCCCGCGCCACGGGCCGGCGCAAGGAGGCGGTGGTCCGCGTGCGGCTGCTGCCCGGGACGGGGCAGTGGACGCTCAACGGGCGCTCGCTGGAGCAGTACTTCCCGAACAAGGTGCACCAGCAGCTCGTCAACGAGCCGCTGAAGGCGCTGGAGCGTACGGAGTCGTACGACATCGTCGCCCGTCTGCACGGCGGCGGCGTGTCGGGCCAGGCCGGTGCACTGCGACTCGCTATCGCCCGCGCGCTGACGCTGGCGGAAGAGGAGTCTCGGCCTACTCTGAAGAAGGCCGGCTTCCTGACTCGTGACGCCCGGGTCAAGGAGCGTAAGAAGTACGGCCTGAAGAAGGCCCGTAAGGCTCCGCAGTACAGCAAGCGCTGACCCGCGCCCCCGCACCGCCCCGCTCACCATGAGCGGGCGGGCGAGGGGGCTCGACATCGCCGCCGCGTGACCGGGTCTCCGCTGATCCTTCGACCATGGGAGACCCTCAGTGACGAGGCTCTTCGGCACCGATGGTGTTCGGGGCGTCGCCAACGTCGATCTGACCGCGGAGCAGGCGCTGGCACTGGCCTCCGCGGCCGCGGAACTGCTGGGGCGGCCCGCCGAGGCTGCCGGCCGGCCCGACGTGTCGCGACCGCTGGTGATCGTCGGGCGGGACACGCGTCCGTCCGGTGAGTTTCTTGAGGCCGCGGTCGTGGCCGGTCTGGCTGCCTCCGGCGCCGACGTGGCCCGGATCGGGGTCGCACCCACGCCGGCCGTGGCGCACGCGGTGGCGGGTAGCGGAGCCGCCTTCGGTGTGATGCTGTCCGCCAGTCACAACCCGATGCCCGACAACGGCATCAAGCTGTTCGCCGCCGGTGGGCTGAAGCTGCCCGACGAGGTCGAGGACGCCATCGAGCGGCGGATGGCCCATCCGCCCACCCGCCGTCCGGTCGGCGGTGACGTCGGCCGCGTCCGGGACGTGCCCAGCCTCGTGGACGACTACGCCCAGCACCTGCTGCGCGCACTACCGGCCCGGCTGGACGGCCTGCGCGTCGTGCTCGACTGCGCCCAGGGTGCGGCGTCCTCGATCGGTCCCCGTGTGCTGCGTGCGGCCGGTGCCGAGGTGATCGCCCTGCACGCCGACGGCGACGGCACCGCCATCAACGACGGCAGCGGCGCCACCCACCTGGACAGTCTGCGGGCCGCCGTACTGGAGCACGGCGCCGACGTCGGTATCGCCCATGACGGGGATGCGGATCGCTGTCTGGCCGTCGATGCCGCCGGCGAGATCGTCGACGGGGATCAGATCCTCGCCGTCTGCGCGCTGGCCATGGCCGAGCGCGGTGAGCTCATCGGGAACGCGGTCGTCGTGACCGTGATGTCCAACCTGGGCTTTCACCACGCCATGCGGGAGGCGGGCATCGCCGTGGTGACCACGCCGGTCGGCGACCGCTACGTGCTCGAGGCGATGCGCGCCGGCGGTTACGTCCTCGGCGGTGAGCAGAGCGGCCATGTCGTCTTCGGCGATCACGCGACGACGGGTGATGGCCTGCTCACCGCGTTGCGCCTGCTCGGCCGGGTGGCGGAGAGCGGCCAGCCCCTCGCCGAGCTCGCCAAGGCGATGACCCGGTTGCCGCAGGTGCTCGTCAACGTCCGCGGCGTCGATCGGACCCAGGTCGGCACCTCGCCGGCGCTGCGGGTGGCGGTCGCCGAGGCCGAGGCCCAGCTCGGGGACGCCGGGCGGGTGCTGCTGCGCCCGTCCGGCACCGAACCGCTGGTGCGGGTCATGGTCGAGGCGGAGACCGACCGGGTCGCGCGGGAGATCGCCCACCGGCTGGCCGCCGTGGTCCAGGGGTCGTTGGCGATCGTCGGCTAGCCCCGCACGAGAGATCACGGCGGGGCAACACCCGAAGGACGGGCGGGGGAGTACCGAGGGAGCCGGTGACACCTGCGTACGCTGAGCAGCATGTGCGGGATCATCGGGTACGTCGGTGACCAGTCGGCTCTGGACGTTGCGCTGCAGGGTCTTCGACGGCTGGAATATCGGGGCTACGACTCCTCCGGGATCGCGGTCGTCGGCGCGGGCGCGCTACGGACGGCTCGGCGGGCCGGCAAACTCGCGAACCTGGAGAAGCTGCTCGCGGAGAGCCCGGAGACGGACCCGATGCCCGGCACGACCGGGATGGGCCACACCCGCTGGGCAACCCATGGCGGTCCGACCGACGTCAACGCCCATCCCCACACCGACTGCACCGGTGCGCTCGCCGTCATCCACAACGGCATCATCGAGAACTTCGCCCTGCTGCGTGCGGAGCTCGAGGCCGGCGGGCACGAGCTGACCAGCGAGACCGACACCGAGGTCGTCGCCCATCTGCTGGAGGCCGAGCTCGCCCGCGTCCCGGGCCCGGTGGGTGTGGCTGGCCCGGCGTCCTCGGCGGATGCGTCCCATCCGTTGACCGGTGCGCTGCGGCGGGTCTGCCGGCGACTGGAGGGCGCGTTCACGCTCGTCGTCGTGCACCGGGACTATCCCGAGGTGGTCGTCGGGGCGCGGCGCAACAGCCCGCTTGTCGTCGGGCTCGGCGAGGGGGAGTCGTTTCTCGCCAGTGACGTGTCCGCGTTCATCGCGCACACCCGCGAGGCGATGGAGATCGGGCAGGACCAGGTGGTCGAGGCCCGCCGCGACGGCGTCGCCGTCACCGACTTCGAGGGCCAACCGGTCGACAACCGGCGCTACCACGTCGACTGGGATGCCAGCGCCGCGGAGAAGGGCGGCTACCCGTACTTCATGCTCAAGGAGATCAACGAGCAGCCGACGGCGCTGGCCGACACCCTGCGCGGGCGGCTGTCCGCCGACGGCGCCATCGTCCTGGACGAGGAGCGCCTGTCCGCCCAGGACTTCCGCGACGTCGACAAGGTCTTCATCGTCGCCTGCGGCACCGCCTACCACGCCGGGCTCATCGCCAAGTACGCCGTCGAACACTGGACGAGGCTGCCCTGCGAGGTCGAGATGGCCTCGGAGTTCCGCTACCGGGACCCGGTGCTCGACCGGTCGACCCTGGTCATCGCGATCAGCCAGAGCGGCGAGACCCTCGACACGCTGATGGCGGTCAAGCACGCCCGCGAGCAGAAGGCCCGGGTGCTCGCGATCTGCAACACCAATGGTTCGACCATCCCGCGCGAGTCCGACGCGGTGCTCTACACCCGCTGCGGGCCGGAGGTCGGCGTCGCCTCGACGAAGACCTTCCTCGGCCAGGTGGCGGCGTGCCTGCTGGTCGGCCTGTTCCTGGCCCAGGTGCGCGGAGTGCTCTACGGCGACGAGGTGGCCGCCTACGTCGAGCGGCTGCAGCGCATGCCCGAACTGGTGCGGCGTACCCTCGGGCGCCTCGAACCGATCCGCGAGCTCGCCCGTGAGCTGGCCGACGCCAAGGCGGTTCTCTTCCTCGGGCGCCACGTCGGCTATCCGGTGGCGTTGGAGGGCGCGCTCAAGCTCAAGGAGCTCGCCTACATGCACGCCGAGGGCTTCCCCGCCGGGGAGCTCAAGCACGGGCCGATCGCGCTCATCGAGCCGGGCCTGCCGGTGCTCGTCGTCGTTCCCTCACCACGTGGACGGGCGAACCTGCACGGCAAGATCGTCTCGAACATCCAGGAGGTCCGGGCCCGCGGCGCCCGCACGATCGTGATCGCCGAGGACGGGGACCTCGCCGTCGAGCCCTACGCCGACCACCTGATCCGTGTGCCGGAGACGACGTCGCTGTTCGCCCCGCTGGTCACCACGCTGCCCCTGCAGGTGTTCGCCTGCGAGCTGGCCCTCGCCCGCGGTCTGGACGTCGACCAGCCCCGCAACCTGGCAAAGTCCGTCACCGTCGAATAGCCCCGCGACCGGTCGACCCGCCCGGCGGCGTCCTGGCGGCCGGGCCGCCCGCGCTCAGGTGGAGGGGGCGGCACCGTGCTGGCGGCCGTGCCAGGCGACGGTCGCCTCCCACAGGGCGTCGGCGACGGCGTCGCTCTCGTCGGCGGCATCGAGCAGGGTCTCCACGAGTTCGGCGCGGGGCACCCGGCTGAGGAACACCCGCATGGCCGCGTGCACCGGATCGTCGGCGAACAGCGAGCTCTCCTCGATGGCGTCCTCGCCGTCCTCGCCGTCCTCGTCATCGTCGTCGGCGAGACCCGCGGAACCCGTGGCGACCAGGGCGACGGCGACAGCGTGGCGGCAGAAGATGCCGGTGGAGCCCTCGGAGCAGGTACATCCGGTGCGCGGTCCGTCGTCGGCGGCCTCGAGGCGGACCTCGTGCGGCCCGTCGTCGTCCACCGTGCCGGAGGCGTTGGTGGGCCGGATGCGCAGCTGTTCAACCCGGCCGAGCAGGGCCAGGTTCACACCCTCGATGAACACGTCAGTGCCGGCGCGCTGCGCGCACGCCCGTTCGGCGAAGGCCGCTTCGAGCGGGGTGACAGCCTCCCCGTCGTGCCCGTTCTCCCCGGACACAGAAATGATCACCAGCTAATCCTACGGAATCCACGCGCGAACGGGGTCGCTCGGTCGGCCGGTCGGCCGGTGATGCTCCCTCAAGGGGTTGCCAGACGTACGATCGCGATATATCGTGAGCGTACGCCACGACGGCTGGATGGTCGTTGTTGGCTCTCTGTAGTGCAGCCCTGGCGGGTTTGGCCCGGGCGGGGCACACCCACTCCGAAAGGAAAATCATGACTTCGCATGCGATGTCGGGCCCGTGGGGCTCGCGAGGTGCCTGGGGCGGCCGTTCCGGATGGGGCTTCCTGTTCGATCCCGCGCGGCTGTCGGAACTGTTCGAGACGATGGCCGGCTGCGCCGAGGGGCGGGCCCCCGAAGGGGAGTCCTCCGGCCGGGGTTGGACCAGCCGCGCCGCTCGTGGCGGTCCGGGGGGTCCCGGTGGCCCTGATGGCCCCGGCGGTCCCGGTGGACCTGGCGGCCGGCGTGAGCACGGCGGTGAGGGACGTCCACGCGGGCGTCGGGGCGGGGCGGGCTGGGGGCCCGGCGGGTTCCCGGGCTTCCCCGGTTTTCCCGGTCCCGGGTTCGGCCCGGGTGGCTTCGGCGGCCCCGGCGGCTTCGGTGGTCCCGGTTTCGGCCGTGGGCCCAAGGTCGGGCGCGGTGACGTCCGCGAGGCGCTGCTCGCCCTGCTGGCCGAGGAGCCGATGCACGGCTATCAGATGATCCGCGAGCTCGCCGAGCGCAGTGGCGGCACCTGGCGGCCGAGCCCCGGCTCGGTGTACCCGGTGCTGTCCCTGCTGGCCGACGAGGGGCTCGTCCAGGCCGAGGAGGCCGACGGCAAGCGCGTCTTCCACCTCACCGACGCCGGACGCGCCCACGTCGAGTCCCGCGCCGGTCAGCGTCGGCCCTGGGAGACCGCGGCCGACGGGGTCGACGAGGAGCTCACCAGCCTGCGCTCACTGGCCTTCGCGGTCGGGGCCGCGGTCGTCCAGGTCGCTCAGGCGGGCGACGACGCGCAGATCGCCGCCGCCCGCGCGCTGCTCACCGAGACCCGCCGCGGCCTCTACCGCATCCTCGCCGGGGACGCGGACGAGGCCGGCGCACCACAACCCGGCGACCAGCCGACCAGCTCCACCGTGCAGGACGGCCCCCCGAAGGC
The DNA here is from genome assembly GCF_023716925.1 of Frankia sp. R82. GTDB lineage: Bacteria > Actinomycetota > Actinomycetes > Frankiales > Frankiaceae > Frankia. The sequence goes on along the minus strand of NZ_JAMQQG010000359.1, from coordinate 1,141 downwards.
GGATCCGTCAGCCAAGCCGGACCCGTCCGCCGGACCGTGAGGGGATCCCGGATCCCGCATGCGGTCGGCGGCGACGTGACCGCTCAACGTGATCTTTCGCGGTCGACGTGACACCGACGAACGGTTCGACCTCCTGGGCGCTCGCATCCGACCGATGCGGGCGCCCAGTTCACGTGGCCGCCAGGTCCACAACCCGCCTGGCGCCGTTGTTCTGATGGTTTGCCGTGCCGAGGTTCTGCGTGCGGGTGCCACTGATCGGGTCGGGCCCGTCGATGTGGGAACCTCGTCGGGTGGCAGTCGTGGGCATCGGTGTTGACGTGGTGGACATCGCCCGGTTCACCGCTACCCTCTCGCGCACCCCGGCCATCGCGATGCGCCTGTTCACCCCGGCCGAGCGTGCCCTGACCAGGCCGGAGCGCCTGGCCGCCCGGTTCGCCGCCAAGGAGGCCGTGGCCAAGGTACTCGGCGCCCCACCCGGGCTGGAATGGCATGACGCCGAGGTGCTGCCGGGGCTTGGTGGTCGTCCCTCGTTGCAGGTCGGGGGCACGGTGGCGGCCGCGGCCGCGCGGTTCGGCATCGCCAGCTGGCACCTGTCCCTCACCCATGACGGCGGCGTCGCCATCGCCATGGTCGTCGCCGAGTCCTGACCCGTCCGGCCGTGGCGGCCGTCTGGCCGTCCGTGCAGCGGGCAGCATGGGCTGCATGCGCAACGCTCACACCGTGACCCAGGTCCGGGCGGCCGAGGCGGAGCAGCTCGCCGTCCTGCCCTCGGGCGCCCTCATGCAGCGGGCGGTCTTCGGGCTGGTCTCCTACGTGGTTCGACGCCTTGGCCGGGTGCGCGGCGCCCGGATCGTCATCCTCGCCGGCTCTGGCGACAACGGTGGCGACGCCCTGTGGGCAGGTGCCCGGCTGGCCGCCCGGGGGGCACGGGTGGACGCGATCGCCGCCGGCCCGACGCACCCGGAAGGCACCGCCGCGCTGCTCGCCGCCGGCGGCCGACTGCACGCCCTGTCCGCCTCGCCTGTCTCGTCCGTCTCGCCCGTGCCGTCTGCCGAGTCGGACGATGACACCGTGCGCACGCTGCTGGAACGCGCCGACGTCGTGCTCGACGGACTGCTCGGCATCGGCGGACGCGGCGGCC
>NZ_JAMQQG010000358.1 GCF_023716925.1 Frankia sp. R82 | reverse complement strand
GCGGACGACCGCGCGGACACCGGCCACGGCGCCACCGGCGCGGCGGCCGGATCTCCCTCGCCGGGCGGCGTGGGCGCTTCGCCGACCACGACGTGGCAGTTGGCCCCGCCCATCCCGAAGGAGCTCACCCCCGCGACCAGCGGCAGGTGGGGCCGGGGCCAGTCGGCCGCGCTCGTCACGACCGACAGGCCGAGGCCGGGCAGGTCGATGGCCGGGTTCGGGGCGGCGAAGTTCAGGCTCGGAGGCAGCGCACGGCGGCTCACGGCGAGCACCGTCTTGATCAGCCCAGCGATGCCCGCGGCCCCTTCGAGGTGACCGATGTTCGTCTTGACCGACCCCACGGCCACCGGTGCCGCGACGCTCCCCAGCGCGGCGCCCAGCGCCGCCGCCTCCACCGGGTCCCCGACCGGGGTACCGGTGCCGTGCAACTCTACGTACTGCACTTGGCCCTCGGTGCCCGCCTGGCGGTGCGCGGCGCGCAGTACAGCGGCCTGCGCCGCCGGGTCCGGTGCCGTCGGCGTCGCGCCCGCACCGGTCCCCAGCGCGCTCCCCCGGATCACGGCGAGGATCCGGTCTCCGTCGGCCAGCGAACGGCTCAGCGGCTTGAGCAGGACCACGCCCGCGCCCTCGCCGCGCACGTACCCGTTCGCGCGAGCGTCGAAGGTGTGGCAACGCCCGTCCGGCGACAGCCCGCCCCACTCGTCGGACAGGGTGCTGTTCGTGTGCAGCAGGGCCAGGCTCACGCCCGCCACCAGCGCGGCACTCGACTCCCCGGACCGCAGGCTCGCGCAGGCGAGGTGCACCGCGACCAGGGACGACGACTGACCGGTGTCCACCGTGACGCTCGGCCCGGTGACGCGCAGGAAGTAGGAGAGCCGGTTGGCGATCATGCCGCGGTGCAGGCCGGTCATCGCGTGCCCGGAACGCAGCCCCGACCGTGACTGGTAGGCGATCTGGGCGTAGTCGTCCCACGTCGTGCCGACGAACACCCCTACCCGCTCGCCGGCGATGCCGTCCGGCCGTACCCGCCCGTTCTCTAGCGCCTCCCAGCCCAGCTCGAGCAGGATCCGCTGGCGCGGGTCCATCAGCGCCGCCTCCCGTTCCCCCACACCGAAGAAAGCCGCGTCGAACCCTTCGACGTCGGAGAGGAATGCGCCCCAGGCGGTGGCCCCGGAGGCGGCCGGCCAGCGGTCGCGGACGTCGCGAACTGCGCTGCGACCACTGATGAGCAGGTCCCAGAAAGCATCGGGGGTGCTCGCGCCGGGCAGCCGGCAGGAGACACCGGTCACTGCAATGTCATCGGAGTCGGCGGTATCACGGGGAAGTTCGGCGACCATGCGTTTCCCTGTATCGATGCGACGGCGGCCAGAATGCGACACAAAGGGGGGAGCGCGCGGACTGCGTGGGTCACGCGTCCGCCGCGGCGACAGCACGAGCATGGATCGTTGGCCCGCGCGCCCTCAACCCCTACTTTTCCCTTACGCTATCGATGTGAGGTCGGCCACTCCTGCGCAATTTGGCGGCGGGGCTCGGCTCGGCGTGCCTGCCGAAGAGGGGAAAGGACGGCAGGAAACGTGTGAACTCCAGGTCTTCTCGCGGACGTGGCCGCTCGTCCGGACGCCTGAGGTCGAATGATTTCCGCGGCAACGCCGGCGGCAATTCCGCGTTTCTCATGCACTTTCATCGACTCGGGCTGTCCCTCGCGGAGGAAGGCGCGGGCCATGGGCGGGAGAAAGATTCCAGGGAATTCGCGGGCGGCCTCGGCGCACGGTCAGGCCGGAATGTACGGGTGCTTCTCGCTGGTGCGGCGGCGGCCGGTCGGCGCTGGAGACTGACGGACCGGGCGTCGGCGGGGACGGCTCCGCCGCGACGCCCGGTCCACGCCAGGGTCAGGGCGCGGACCGGGCGCCGCGGGGGCGGTGCCGAAGGTGTCCGTAGGGAACCTCGGAGGGTGTCTAGTGACGGTCGTGCCTCGGCTGCCGCGGCTCGGGCGCGGTCAGCCGGTCACGGCTCAGTACGCGACGGCGAAGTGGGTGCCCTGGTGCGCACCGCCCTCGGCCTCGTCCAGCACGGCGATCGCGAAGTCGGCGTAGGAGATGCGGCTGACGCCCGCGGCGTCAGCCAGCAGCCCGGCGTCACCCGAGCGGTAGGTGCCGGTGCGCTCGCCCTCCGGGTCGAAGACCATCGCGGGCACGACGACCGACCACTGGAGCTCGGCGGGCGCCGAGCGCAGGACCGCCAGGCCGGCGGCGTGCGCGTGGGCAAAGTCGACGAACTGGGCCGGAAAATCGGGAGTGTCCATCGCCCGCACGCCGGGAGCGACCTCGAGGTAGGCCGACAGACCGATCGACACGAGCCGGCTGCCCGTCGCCGCGGCCGCGGCCGCCAACGTGCTGGAACCGTGCCGGAAGAAGTCTCCGACCTCGTCGGTCGCCCCCGGCGCGGTCGCGTTCACCACCGCGTCCGCGTCCTTTACCAGCGCCGTCACCTGCGCCTGGTCGTTGAGGTCCGCGCCGGCCAGCTCGACGCCTCCGTCGGCGAGGTCGGGATACCTGGACACGTCGCGCACGGCGGCGACCACCTCGTGTCCGCGACGGGCGGCCTCGGCAACCACCGCGCGTCCCGCCTTCCCGCCGGCACCGAATACCACGATTCTGCTCATGAGGGTTCCTTCCTTCGGATGCGGTTGGAAGGCGCCATGGTAGGGCGGACCTCGGTTACCTCCGGGAAACCAAGCTAGTCTGGCGTCATGACAGCCCTTTCCGGCCGCATCGACCCGGTCTGCCCCTCGGAGATCACCCCCATCCGGGTCGGTGACAAGTGGACCGCGTTGATTCTCACCCTGCTCGCGGACGGCCCCCTGCGGTTTCGCGATCTACGCGGGCATATCGGACCGGTCACCGGAAAGGTGCTCACGGTTTCGTTGCGCGGCCTCGAACGCAACGGCTTCATCGCGCGCACCGAGAGCCCGGGGCCACCGCGCGCGGTGATCTACGGGATCACCGCGTTGGGCCGAACGCTGCTGCCCAGCATCGCGATGGCACGCGATTGGGCCGAGGAGCACATGACAGCGATGCTCGACGCACGGCAGGCGTACGACAACAAGTACCGCGGCGCAACGGCGGCTTCGTGACAGATTTAGCTGTGATCTGGGTCACTCGGACCATAGGGGAAAAATAGGGGATTGGCTGTGCGATTTGCCTAGTAAGGTACCGAATCACATCAGCCGTCGGCGCGTCCGTGGCGTATCCCTCCGGTCGACGGCGCTCGAAGTCTCTGACAGGTCACGATCACCTGAGTTCTGGGGGTAACTTGTCCGGTCTGAGCCGCAGGCACCTCCTGGCAGGCTTTGGTGGAGGAGTCGCCACGGTCGGCGCGAGACCGCTGCTCGTCGGCTCGGCGACCGCCGCACCGGCACCAAGCGGTAGCGACACGCAGGCACTCCAGCCACCGGACCAGGTCAGCATCGGTCCTTCCGACCGGCGCTATCCCGACGCGCTCCAGCGAGGATTCAACCGGCGCTTCGTCGGCTCTCCGGAGTCGGTACGCATCGTCAGCACCACCGCGCAGGTCGTCGCGGCAGTGCAGGAGGCGGTGCGGTCGGGCAAGAAAATCGTGGTCCGCAGCGGCGGTCACTGCCTCGAGAACTTCGTCGACGATCCCGCCGCCAAGATCGTGATCGACCTCGTGGAGATGCGCTCCGTCACCTTCGATGCCTCCCGGAAGGCCTTCGCCGTCGAGGCCGGCGTCACACTCGGCGAGCTGTACCGGGCACTGGACTGGGGCTGGGGCGTCACGGTGCCCGGCGGGTCCTGCCAGACCGTTGGTATCGGCGGTCACGCGACCGGCGGCGGCTTCGGCATGTTGTCACGCCAGCACGGCATCGTGGCTGACTACATCGACGCCGTCGAGGTCGTCATCGTCGGCGCCAACGGGGTCGCCAGGGCGGTTGTCGCCACCGGTGCGCAGGATGATCCCAACCGGGAGCTCTGGTGGGCACACACCGGTGGTGGCGGCGGCAACTTCGGCGTCGTCACGCGGTTCTGGCTGCGCAGCCGGTCGGCCACCACCTCCGACCCGACGAGCCTGCTGCCCACGCCGCCACGGGCCCTGGCGAACACCGTGCTCACCTGGAGCTGGTCCGACCTCGGCCGCGCGGACTTCGTTCGGCTGCTGGGTAACTACGGAACCTGGCACGAGCTGAACAGCGCGCCCGGATCCGCGGGCGCCAAGCTTTTCTCCGCGCTGACCGCGGGCCGCAAGGAGTTCGGCAGTGTCTCCGTGCTTGCCCAGGTGGATCCGACGGACACCGCGGCAAACGGCGTGGTCAGCTCCTATCTCAGCGCGATCAGGTCCGGCGTGGCCGCAGTGCCGACCGTGTTCAGCAGCGGCAACCTGCCCTGGCTTACCACGGTCCTGAACCTGCCGACCACCGCCGCAGTCTACGCCATCTCGGGGCCGCTTCGGTCCAAGAGCAAGGGAGCCCTCCTCAAGAAGGGCTACACGGGAGCACAGCTCGACGCGGTCTACGACAACCTGACCTCGACCGGCTACAACAACCCGGCCTCGGCGCTCAGTCTGCTGTCGTACGGCGGTGCCATCAACGCGACCGCGCCGACGGCGACGGCGACGGCCCACCGGTCGTCCGTAATCGCCGCGTCGTTCACCAGCTACTGGGAAAATCCCGCGGACGACGACGCGAACATCGCCTGGCTGCGTCGGCTCTACAGCGCCGTCTACGCCGACACCGGCGGCGTTCCCGCTCCCAACGCCGCCAACGAGGGCTCGTACATCAACTGGCCGGACATCGACCTCGTCGACCCGACCCAGAACACGTCCCATGTGCGCTGGTCGACGTTGTTCTACGGCGACAACTACGCTCGGCTGCAGCTCGCCAAGGCCGCGTACGACCCGAAGAACGTCTTCACCCACGCTCTCGGAGTCACGGCGCCGTGAGCAGGCCGGTGCTCGTCGTCACCGGAGGAGCCGGCGGAATCGGGTCGGCCGTTGCCCGCCGGTTCGACGCCCAGGGGTGGCATGTCGTCGTCGTGGACCGCGACGCCGAGCGGGGCGGAGCGGTGGCTCGCGAGTGCACCGGGCTGTTCGTGCACGCAGACGCCACGACGACGAGCGGGTGCGAGCAGTACGTCGAGGCGACGCTCGCGAAACACGGCAGGATCGACCTCCTGCACCTCAACGTCGGCGTTCTGGCCCGGACGTCCATCGGGGAGGGGTTCGACCCCGCGGACTACCAACGGATGATGCGCGCGAACGTGGACTCGGCAGTTTTCGGAGTCCAGGCGGCTTTCGGGCCGATGCGGGATCGGGGCGGTGGCTCGATTCTGGTCACCTCGAGCACCACGGGCCTGCGCCCGTCGCCGGACGCGCTCTATTCGGCCAGCAAACACGCCGTGGTGGGCCTGGTGCGCTCGCTGGCACCCGCGTTGCTGGAGGTCGGGGTGCGGATCAACGCCCTGTGCCCGGGCGCCGTCGACACCGCGATGCTCGCCGACCGGCGCGACGCGCTGGTGCGGGCCGGGGTCGGGCTGGTGGCGCCCGAGGATGTCGCCACGGCGGCACAGGCGGCACATGACGCTGGCCGCACCGGGCAGGCCTGGGTGGTGAACGCCGGGCTCGCGGTGGCCCCGCACAAGTTCACCGAGATCCTCATCGAGGGCGAAGCCCGAATCCAGCGGTGACGCCGCGAAACATCTGAGGTACGACAAGACCCTAGAGCGGGCCTGCCGCGACGGCCAGGAGTCCCGAGCGCGACGACCGGCCGGTCGTCGCGGGTCTCCCCACGTCGCGCCGCCTGCCACGCCACGCGCGGTCGCGGCCATGTCTAGTACGGCAGCCGTCGTTTTGTGATCAGTTGAGTTGGTGGCCTCGTCATCGGTAGTGGCTGGTGCGGGCGTTGGCTTGGTGGCGGCGTCGCCACCGGGACCAGCGCAGGACGTGATCGAGGGTGGCGGCGGGCAGGTTGATGATCGCGTTGAACAGTCTTCGGGTCTCGTTGACGGTGGTCGGGAGGAGGCTGTCGTCGTCGGTGGGCTGGTCGCGCTGATCGGCGGCGATGATGGTCAGGAAGGCGTGGGCGAGCAACGCGAGGATGGTCCAGCGTGGCCAGTGGCACCGGGCCGGGAGCGTGGGCGCGGTAGAAGGCGTACTCGCCGGTTCGCTGGTTGCGGCGGACGAGTAGCCAGTGCCGGCCGGGTAGCTGCTGGTCGGTGGTGTCGACCAAGGCCCAGTCGTAGTAGCGGTGGCCTTTCGACCCCGCGCCGGCGGAGGCCTGCTGCCAGGAGTGTTCCGGGAGGCGGACGGCGAGTTCGACAGCGGTGCGGGTCCCGATCCCGGTGGTGAACCGGTGGGTCTTCGCGATGGCGAGGACGTAGCCCACGCCGCGCCGGGCCACATCGGCGCGAAGCGCCGGGCCACATCGGCGCGAAGCGCCGGGGCGTTGCCGTAGACCTCGTCGGCCGCGACCCAGCCGGCCGCCACGCCGGCGTCGAACGCGGCGGTGAGCATGCGCCGCGCCAGCGCCGGTCTGGTGGCGAACCCGGTTCTGTCCGGTATGCCGACGGCTGCGCAGCGCGCCGGGTCGTCGGTCCAGCTCGCCGGCAGGTAGAGAGCGCGGTCGGTGGCGTTGGTCAGGTAGACCGCGACCTGCGCGTTGCTGTGGCCCGCGGCCACCGGTAGATCCTGACGAGTCCTCACAAACCCGTGATGATCACCGGTGGTCGTTCCGCGTCGGCCGGCGGCACCTCCCTGCGGACCCGGCCGTCCACCGTCAGCCCACCCAGATCAACTGATCACAAAACGGCGGCTGCCGTACCGGGCTGTGCCGCGGTCAAGGGGGCGTCGGCAGCCCACTACTCTCGGCCCAGCGGCCGACGTGGCGACGGATCTGGCTGTGGGCATCGGTCTGAACGACTTGGTCAGTCGTCCAGTCCCGGCGGCGCGCGACTATTGCCACCGCCCGTGTTTCCTAGATACCAGAGAGACATTGGCGACGTCGGATGTTCATGACTGAGTAATCGCCACCTGGCGGGCCAGGATGGTATCGGCGACAATTCCACACTTGACATCCGCTGCGTCGTCAGACTGTTGCGGAATGTCGCGCAGATAACATCGTGTCATATATCTGCCAAATCGGGCTTATCGGGCACTTGCCTGGGAGCGCCGGCGACGTCCCCGCTGGTGAGGGTTCTCCCTCGCCAGGCCCGGACGTCAGGCAAGGCGCCTTTGACACTGGATTGTGCATATATCCATACTTGTGATGCGCCATGAGTCCGCCACGGAGGACCTCCCCTCCTGACGAACCGCACGCAGCGGAGCACACCCTTTACCGGCCACAAACAGTTTCGATCGCCCGCAGGGCGGCCGCCTGGCCCCGCCTCCCCACCGGTACGGGTACGACAGCAACACCCGTCTTCCTGGAGGAAAATTGGATCATACGCCAACGACGGTTTACGGGCCACGAGGAGGAACCCTATGGAGACTACACCGTTCCTGGCGACACCGGAACGCGGAGAATCTAGCCTTCACACCGATCAGAAACCGGTGGCCAGTCGTATCCTGGCAGATCTCAGAACACTCGTGAGTGTCCCAAACGCGCGGGACTCGGGTCGGTGGACCGCGCTCATTCTTGCTTCGTGCGACTATCCGGGGGCGTTGCGGTCGGTGACGGATCTGTATCCGTGCGACGAGAGTTCACCACTCTTCACCTCGCCGGATGACATGGGACAGGGGCAGCGGCTGGCGTTGGGCCTAGTCAACGCGATGACCAGAGCCTGGCCGGGTTTTGACCACAGGGCCGGTGCGCGGGACTACCTGGAGGACCGCGGCCAGCAGGTGATCGCGGGCCACGAGTGGATGGCGGCCTGCGCGGTGCGGACCCTGCTGTTCTCCGACCGTTCAGCCGACGCGGCACGGTACGCCGATGTCGTTCACAGCACGCTGGGAGAGCGGAATCCGGTCGGCTGGCGAGCTCGGATCACCAGCCTGCGGGCCTCCGCGGCGTTGCTCGACGGCGATGTGCAGGCCGCGGTCGACCTCGGCGAGCGGGCGCTGCGCATGATGCAGCCACGGCGGTGGGGAACACGAATCGGGGAACCGCTCTCCGTCGCGGTCATCGGCAACGTGATCCTGGGACGTCTCGGAACGGCCGCCCACTATCTGCGCACCGCGCCGTCGGCCGTGATCGAGGAGTCCAGCCACGCCCTGTGGTACCGCTACGCACTCGGCACCTTCTATCTTTCCACCGGCAACCACCGAGGCGCGGCGGAGAGTTTCATGAGCTGCGGGCGCAGCCTGGCGGAGTGGGGCATCCCGTTGGACGACATCTGCGAGTGGCGGCTTTCCGCCGCAGCCGCCTACCAGTTGGCAGGCGAGCGGGACATCGCCGCGCACCTGGTTGACCTGGCCCTGCGGGAGAGGCTTGATGAGATACGAAAGTCCGCGGCCGACGGGGACGAGTCGCTCAACAGGATATACCGCGCGACTCGGGAGTCCACCCTCTCCGCCCTGAGCGAGTTCTCCTCCGAGCCGGACTTCTACCTGATGCTGCGCGACATGTGTGGCGACGGGCTCGGTCTCTCGGCCGCGAAGTTCGCCGCGCGGCCAGCAGCGATGTCACGCCCCATCTCGTTCCTGGCTACGCTGACCGACAGTGAGCTAAAGGTCGCGAGCCTCGTCGGCCAGGGCCGGCACAACAAGGAAGTAGCCCGCGAGCTGAACATCACCACCAGCACGGTCGAGCAGCACCTCACCCGGGTGTACCGCAAGCTCGGTGTCCGCAACCGCCGCGAGCTGCGGTCGGTCGTCAGTTGATTGCGAGCCAGCGTTCACCCGTCGGCGCCGCGGCCAGACGTCGTCCGCTCGTGCCCACCTCCTCCTGACCCTGGCGGACCACATGCCTCCCTCCACGCAAGTTTCAGCGCCTTCCCCCCGTCGGCGCGGCGCTGCCCGCCAGATCGCCGCCGTACTGGTGGTCGTGACCGTGTTTCCCCTGACAATCACCGGGTCATCCGTCGCGCTGTCGGCGATTCAGTCCGACCTGGGCGCGAGAGTCATCGCGTCGCAGTGGGTCGTCAACGCCTACAGCGCGACTTTCGCGGCCTTCCTGCTGCCCATGGGCGCCATTGCCGACCGGTGGAACCGACGGGCGGTCTGCGCGGGCGGAATCACACTCTTCGCGGCGGCCGGCGTGTCATCGGCGATGGCGTCCGGAGTTCTGATGTTGGACGCCGCCCGCGCTGTCGCGGGCATAGGAGCCGCGGCGGCGGTGACGGGCGGCGTCGCGCTGCTGTCAACAGCCCTTAGAGCGTGTCTTGCGTGGTCGCTGCGGGTACATATCCGATCATGGATGTGTTGGAGAGCAGCCTCGCCGGGCGGCTGGTCCCGGATGAGTTGTGGGAGTTGGTGGAGCCGCTGCTGCC
>NZ_JAMQQG010000357.1 GCF_023716925.1 Frankia sp. R82 | reverse complement strand
GCCGCGGCCGCCGCCGGCTCCAGCGTCCTCATCCCCGCCACGGGCCTGGCCACCAGCATCATCACCATTGCGGCGGACCCCGTCAGCGCGACCGCCGGCGCGGACGCCACCCCCGGTGCTGACATCGTGACGAGCTTGGACGCCGCGAGCGACTCGGATGTCGCGGCGGCGGAGGTCGCCGTCGGCTCGATCGCCGCGGTGCGGGAGGCGGACACCGCGACCAGGCGGGGCCGGCATGCCCGAACCCGGGCCGACGCAGACCAGCTGGCCGCCCGGCGGCTACGCCGCGGCGCGCTCCTGCCCAGCATGGCCGCAACCGCGGTTGCCGCGGCCGTCACCGCCCTGATCGTGTTCGGCACGTCCGGCCTGCAGGCGCCGGTCTCCACCCCCGACGACGGCGCGGGACCAGCCGGCGCGAGGACCGGACCACGCTCGTCGGCCCTGGCTCCTCCGCTGCTGGGCTGGCCCGGCAGCACCGCAGGCGGCTCCGACCCCACATCTCCGTTGGGTGCCGGATCGCCCGGCGGCAGGTCGCTGGGTGCCGGGTCGTACGGCGGTGGGTCACTGGGTGCCGGGTCGTACGGTGCCGGGTCGTACGGGACGGCCCCGGCGGGTGCCGGTTCCAGCGGGACGGGCAGCCTCGCCGCCGGCTCCACCTCCGCGGGCCTGCCCACGGGCACCGGTTGGAGCAGCACCGTCGACTGGCGCAGCGTTCTCGGCGCCGGTGCCGGCTCGGGCGGGCAGGCGGCGCGTTCTAGCCGGATCGTGTGGCCGACCTCGCTCGCCGACTGGATCGCGGTCGGCGGCGACATCGCCCGGGCTCTCGGCACCGAATCCCGGACTGGGTCCGGCAACGCCGCGCGCAACGATGTCCAGCCTGCCCAGCTACGCACCGCGGCGGGCGCCTCCACCGGTTCAGGATCTGCGGACTCGGCAACCACACGGCCCACGGGCTCGGGTGGGTCCTCCACCGGCGCCGGGAGCTCGTCCGGTGGCAGCGGCGCAGCGGCCCCGGTCGCAACCGTGCCCGCGGGTGCCTCACCCCTGCAGATCCTGGCGGCGCGGGCCCTGGCCGCTCATGCCCTCGCCGGGCAGACCATGGCCGGACAGAGCAGGTCCGGACAGAGCAGGTCCGGACAGACCACGGCCGGGCAGAGCACGGCCGGGCGTGCCGTCTCCACCACCGATCCCACCTGCGGCGGATGGTCGGGGATCGCACTGCCGGCGCTGTGGTCGTCGGCCTTCTCCGCGCTACCGGGCCTGATCGGCGATGCCGCCCTCAACCTCGGCATCGATCCCGCCCTCGGTCTTGACCTTTCGGATCTCACCCCCGACGTCGACACCCCCGACGTCAACGTCAACGTCAACGTGGATGTGGACGTCGCCGGACCGCCGAACGTTCACTCCGTGCGCCTTCCCGACACCACCGGCTGACCGGTCAGTCGACCGGCAGCATCCCGCCGCTCTGGCGCTCCCACAGGGCGTGGTAGCGACCGCCGACCGCGAGCAGTTCCGGATGTGTGCCCTGCTCGACGATCTCCCCGTCGGCCAGCACGATGATCCGGTGCATGTTGCGCAGGGTCGACAACCGGTGGGCTACCGCGATCACGGTCTTGTCGGCCCAGAGCTGCTCAAGGGCATGTTGGACAAGCACCTCGCTCTCGCTGTCCAGGGCGCTGGTCGCCTCGTCCAGGATCAGGATCGGTTTGTCGTCTAGAAAGGCCCGGGCGATCGCGATCCGCTGGCGCTGACCGGTGGACAGCCGGATCCCGCGCTCCCCCACCAGGGTGTCGTATCCCTGCGAGGTACGAGTGATGAAGCCGTGCGCGTGGGCCCGGGTCGCGGCCGCCTCGACCTGCTGCTCGGTCACCGCCATGGCGGCGCCATAGGTGATGTTGTCGCGGATCGACCGGTGGAACAGCGCGGTGTCCTGCGGGACGTACGAGATCGCCGCGCCGAGCCGGTCGTTCGACGTGGGGCGCCCGTCTACGAGCACCGCGCCGACCGGCAGGGGGTAGTAGCCCAGCAACAGCTTCACCAGGGTCGTCTTTCCGCTTCCGCTGCGGCCGACGACCCCGACCTTCTCGCCGATCCCGATCTCCAGCGTGAGGTCGGACAGCACCGGGCGGGTGGGACTGTCCGGATAGGCGAAGGTCAGGCCGCGCAGCTCCAGCCGACCGCGCCCCGGTGACGGACCAGTCCCGTCCATGCCGTTCATGCCGTTCATGCCGTCCGAGGTGAGCGCGGCCGGTCCGGGTCGGAGTGGTGATCCCGATCCCACCGCGACCGGCGCACCGCCGAACAGGTACTGGTAGGCCTCCTCGACCCGGGCCAGCCGTAGGTTGAGCTGCGCGATCTCCCACACCATCACCCAGATGAAGTCCGAGAACATCACCAGCACGGACAGGAACGTGGCGAACTCCGCCAGGCCGAGTTGCCCGCTGCGGTAGAGGTACAGGTTGAGCAGGATCGAGGCCGGCCAGATCAGGTAGCGCACGACCAGCGCCATCGACGCCCAGAACACGATGTCCCACAGCGACGATCGGCGGGCCGCGTCGATGACCAACCGGCGCCGGCGGCGGACCTCGTCGTACTCGGCCTGCTCCTGGCGAAACGACTTCACGCTGACGAAGTTCGCGATGATGTCGATCACATAGCCGTCCATCTCCGACGTCTCGTCGGCGAGTTCCTTCTCGGCGCGGAACGAGCGACGGGCGGTATGCCGGCCGATCACCAGCATGAGCAGCACCCCGGCCAGGAAGATCAGACCCGACCACAGGTTGACGGCGAACATGATGAGCACTATCGCCGGAATGCGCACCAGCATTTCGACATAGGTGAAGCAGGTGGAGTCGAGAATGTCGCGGAACTCGCGGCCCACCGTGGCGACGAAGCTACTGATCTTCCCGGTGAACTTACCGACGAAGTAGGGGTAGGGCTGCCCGACAACCCGACCGAAAAGAACGTCCTCGCACTCGTAGCCGTGGTGCACGAGCAGCCGGCGGTACAGCACCTCGCCACCGCGCCAGAAGAGGTCGTGCACCAGGTTGGCGCCGATGAGCAGCAACGCGTACCCGTACACCGCATTGGCCGACCCGCCCTCGCGGGCCACGGCCTGCACCAGGCGGCCGACGAGGACCGGCAGCACGGCGATCGCCACGCTGGACACGGCGAAACTCGCCATGACCGCGAACATCGATCCCCGGAAAGTGGCGGCAAAACCCAGCAGGAAACGCAGGCCGGCATGCGGACCCGGCACACCGCTGGCCGCCGGTCCGTCGTCCCGCAAAACAGGTGGCTGTTTCTGCTGTCGGGGAATCTCTTCGCCCGTGGCACGCATCTGTGCATGATGACAGTGGGCGGCGCCGATCGCACCTCATTTTTCGCCGGGTACCCGGGACGTCGGCCGGCCAGGCCGAGGAATAGGGCGGCCGACCATTCGCCCGTGACCGCAGCCAGCGACCGTGGCCGGCGGGGATGCGCGGTCCGCACGGTCTGCCGATGCCGATGCAGGCCGATGCCGATGCCGCCGGCGGTGGCGGTGGCGGTGGGCCGCATGGTGATCGCAGCGGTTGTGGCCCACGGTGTTTTCGGCCCACGGTGGATCCTGCTGGCTTATTCATAGAAGGCGACACCATCCCTCGACCGCGGTCACCTTCTGTGACGCCATTGTCGGGGGCTGCAGGTGTGCAGGATGCATATGGGTCACCGTGGGGGAGTTTGTGCCTGATACGTCCCCACAGCGGCCCGGACGGAAAGATCTTGCTCTGGGGCCGGTTGCGGTGTGGTGAGGGCGGGGGTGACCGGCGGGCCGACGGGAGGGGCGTCCGCGTCGGCGGGTGGACGTGCCCGCCGTCACGACGCCTGGACGGCCGTCCCATCAATTACCCAACGGTGTCGCCCCGCGTGGCGAAGTGTGTGCGGGATGGAGCCAGGAAACGATATCTTTTGTCGTTACCTTGGATGATTGGGCTTGTCTGGCCGGTTCCCCAGGGCCGGTCCGCACCTGCACGACTCAGTTCCGGCAGCGGCGCCCGAGGCCGCCGGACCTCCCGCAGGAAGGGGCGCGGCATGCCTCGCCGCCGCTGGATCGGTCTGATCCTCGCCGTGCTGGCAACCGCCACGGCCTGTTCCGGAAGCGGCAGCCAGAACGCGGCCGGAGCCGACCCCGACACCCTCGCCCGGGCGATCGCGCGGCCCGCCGCGCCACCGGATGTCTCCCGGCTGCCCATCCTCTTCGTGCCCGGAAACCTGGGTTCCGGCGACCAGTTCGACGTCCAGGCGCAGCGGTTCGCCAGCAACGGCTATCCGGCGGACCGGATCACTGCCCTCGACTACGACGCCTCCGTGCCGGACCCGCCGCAGGATCAGATCTTCACCCGGATCGACGCCGAGATCACCCGGCTGCTCAACCTGACCGGCCGCACGGCCGTCGACCTGGTGGCCCAGGCGGAGGGCGCCGAGCTTGCCGTGCGCTATCTGGCCAGCACCCCCGAGCGGGCTGCCCGGGTCGCCCATCTGGTCAGCGTGGCCGGACCGCAACCCGCCGGGCCGCCGGGCGCGGTGCGCACCCTGGCCGTGTGGGGCACCGGCGACCCCACCCGGCGCATCGACGGCGCCCAGAACGCGCGCTTCCCCGCCGACGACCGGGCCGAACTGCTCACCTCGGCGGGCACCTTCAAGCAGATGTACCGGTTCCTCACCGGGCAGGCCCCCTTCACCACCGAGGTGACCGCCCAGTCCGGCCCGATCGAGCTTGCCGGGCGGGCCGTGCTGTATCCGGCGAACACCGGTGCCGGTCCGGCCCGCCTCGAGCTCTACCGGGTCGATCCGTTGACCGGACGACGGCTGCCCCAGGGCCTGGTGGGCTTCGTCAACCTGCCGCCCGACGGCACGTTCGGCCCGCTGCGGGCCGACGGCACCGCCAGCTACGAGTTCGCCGTCATCCGCCCCGGCGAGCCGGTGCACCACTTCTACTACGAGCCGTTCCGGCGCAGCGACCGGCTGATCCGGCTGCTCACCAGTCGGCCGGCCGAGGAGATCGGCGGCGGGATGACGGTGAGCCCGAAACAGACCGATCTCGTCGTCATCCGCGGCCAGGAATGGCGGGGCGACCAGGGCGCCGCGAGCGACCAGCTGGCCGTGGACGGCCAGAACGTGCTGAACGCGGCGAACGCCCCGCGTTCGAAACTGACCCTGCGTGTGTTCCTGTTCGACCAGGGCGCCGACGGTCGTACCGACCTCGCCGCGCCGCTGCCGAACTACTTCACGGTCGGCTTCGTCACCGGCGCGGACCTGTTCCTGCCCGCGGGCAACCGCTCCATCGCGGTGACCGTGACCCCGCGCGGGGTGACCATGGACCGCGCCACCGTGCACGTACCCGCCTGGCCGTCGGACACCGACCGGGTCACCCTGCGGCTGCGCGACGACACCGGCGGCTGAGCCGGCGCCGACGACTGAGCCGGCAGGTGGCCCTGCTTGGACAGGGCAGAGCCACCTGCCGGCGACCGTCCGGGCAGCGGGTCAGGCCCGAACGGACGAGTGCGGCCCGGCTTGCCGCCACGGTCGGACGCGGCTACCCCTCCCTCCCAAGCGGGGCAACGCATCCGACCGCGGCGGCCGGGCGCCGGCCCCGCCCGGCGGAGGTCGCGGCTCGACGCGGGGCGGGGCCGGCCTGACTCCAGGGTCGTCCGATCGGGAGCGGCCGGAAACGTCAGTCAGGCATGCCCTTCTCATATGGCCTCGCCGGGACTACGGCCGGCCAACTGGCGGACACCGCCGCGCCGGATAATCGACGACCACCCAGACCATCCGAGTGTCATCTGCACGACAGGACCAGGCCACCGGAGATCACCCAAACGCGGTGTCCGGGCGGCATAACGCCGTTATCCTGACGTGTCAGTCGGGGCCACGCATCGGGCGCTGCGCCCGTCCGCAGGCGAGGGGTGCGCGGCCACCCGGAGGGCCGGCCGATGTCCTACGAATCCGGCCCCTACCGCGTCTCCGCGGAGCTGCTGGCCCGTGCCGAGTTCCAGGCTGCCTGCGCCGCCCGGGACTTTCGCACCGCCTTCCGGCTGATGAAGAAGTACGACGGGGCAAGCCAGAACCGGATCGCCTCTCCGGTCGAGGGGCTCAGCCAGAGCCGGGTCAGCCGGATCATGCAGGGTGAGGACCATATCGCCCGGCTGTCGCTGATCGAACGCATCTCCGACGCGCTGCGGATCCCGGGCGCCTACTTCCAGCTCGCCGCCCGGCCCTGGGAGACCGGCGCCCACTTCGGGCCCGCCACCGGTGGGCGCTCGACCCACCAGCCCCGCCCCGCAGGTGCCCGTCCCGAGGCCGGTCCCGGTGCCGACGGTCCGGTCGGTTCCGACGGCCAGTCTCCTGCCGGCGGGCCGGCCGGGCCCAGTGGGCACGATTCCGTCGCCGAGACGGTCTTCGGGCCGGGGGCGCGTGCCGGCGCGGGTGGCGGGCTCCTCGTCGAACAGGACAGCGCACGGCTGCGCTACGACGACGGCAGGTACGTCGCCCATCAGCGCCGCCGCATCACCAACACCGGAGACGAGCCGGTGACCCGATATCTCATGCGCATCTCCGTCGATCGTTTCCCCGGCGATCAGGAACGGGCTGCCCGGCTCTACCGCAGCAATCCGCTGCGCTGGGAGGAGCTGCGGCTGAGCGCCCACTGCGGGCGAGAGCAGATGGCCTGGCAGATCAAGACCGACTGGGATGCGCTCAAGGAGGTCTGGCTGCTGTTCGAGAACAGCAGCGGACGTTTTCCGCTCTACCCGGGCGAATCAACCTGGATCGACTACACCTACCAGGTCGGCGAGGAGAAGTGGGGGCCATGGTTCCAGCGCGCCGTCCGGGTACCGACGAGCAGCCTGTCGGTGGTGCTGGACTTCCCGGCCCGGGTCGATCCGGTGGTCTGGGGGATGGAGACCTCGATGACCGCGGACGCATCCGCGTTCCGAACCGCGATCACCCGGGCCGACGAGGGCGACCGCCGGGTCTTCACCTGGTCGACCAGTAATCCGCCACTGCATGCCCGTTATCGACTGGAATGGAACTTCCGGGCCGGGACCGACGGCCATGGCCCGGGCACGGCACACCGCTGGGCCACCCCCGGCCCGCGCCCGAGTGAACAGATGGCGGCGGCCGGCATCGTCCAGGCCGACGACGCGGCGTTGACACAGCCCGCCCGCTCCTTCGACCTGCCGACCGAGGCCGAGGACGCCCGGCGGGTCGTCGCCGAACTGTCCTCGGCGATGGAACGCGTCTCCGCCCTGCACACCTTCGGCAAGGGCATGGGCATCGCCGCACCGCAGATCGGAATCAACCGGGCCGCCGCGATCGTGCGCTCCGCCGACGGGGACATTCTCACCCTGCTCAACCCGCGGGTCATCGAGTCATCGCCGGAGACCGACGAGCAGTACGAGGGCTGCCTGAGCTTCTTCGACGTCCGCGGACTCGTCCCCCGTCCCCTGGAGCTGCAGGTGGAGCACACCGACATCTCCGGGCGCCGGCACATCACCGTCTACCGGCAGGGCCTCGCCCGGCTGGTCGGCCACGAGATCGACCATCTGGTCGGCCAGCTCTACACCGGCCGGATGCGCCCCGGCAGCGCACCGATCCCCGTCGAGCAGTACCGCGGAACCGGCTCGGCCTGGACCTACAGCCCCTGACGCCGAGCCGCCGGACACCCGCCGTGGCCGCGCCACAGGTCCGAAAAATGCGACACGTACTGCTATGACGGATGTACACCCAAACGACGTACAGTTCGTGAAGACATCTTTTATGGTTTGATTGTTCTGGCCACCCGGAAGCACTCGGATCCGAGCGGCCGCGATCGCCACCGGGGCGTCACGCAAAGCACTTTATGGCACGCACGGAGACCAGGGTCGCAGCGATCGGTGTTATTTTTTCGCCAACGTGGCCGAACAAATTCAAAACCGGTGTTCCAAAGCAGTGCCGAAGCCGGTTAGCATCGAGCGCACGCACCCGCGCGATAATCGGCAGAAAAGATCGAATCGATATTCCGGAAGGCATTGTGTCCATCTTCACGGACCCTTGATTTACCCCGGTCACGCCCAGCTATGTTCGTAGCCATGTCGTCGTGCGACGGCAGACATCGGGTGGCACGCCGAATCCTGCCCCCACCCGATAGGAACCAAACCAGCGGCAGGAACGGGGGAACCACTTCCGGGCGTCGAAGGATGACGTCCTCGGGGTGAAGCCACCATTGGTGGCCGGGCATTCCCAGCCCGAACCCGACAGCTCACCTCGCAGGCGTGGGGAAGGACACTTCAATGTCCAACGCTCGTACGCTCGGTCGGGGCCTCAACCGGATCAAGCTCAGTACTCGTGCCGCAGTTCTCGCCACCACTCTCGCCGCCTCCGTGGGCGGTGGGCTCATGCTGTCCCAGCCGGCCAGCGCGGCCCCGAACGCGGACCATTTCCTGCGTGCCGTCGTTCCCTGCGAGTCCGGCGGCAACCCGCACGCGGTGAACTCCATCGGCGCGGGCGGCCTGTTCCAGTTCCTGCCGAGCACCTGGCACGGTCTCGGCGGCCGGGGCCTGCCGCAGAACGCCAGTGTCGCGCAGCAGTGGCAGATGGCCCGCAAGCTCTACGCCCAGGCGGGCACCAGCCCGTGGTACGCGTCCAAGCCCTGCTGGGGTCACCGGATCTGAGGCCCCGAACACCGCGCCGACATCCGCTCTCGGCCGGTTCTGATCCGCACATGATCGATGGGATCGTGCTCGACAGATCGTGAGCCGACCGGCGCGAGGCGACGCGACCCAGCGCGCGGCTTTCCAGGCCCCGCCCCTCCTCCCGGGGGCGGGGCCTGACCCTTTTTGGAGCTGCGCGCCAGCGGCTCAGGCGCCGCGTCGCCGGCGGGCGATCTCGGCGAGGGCCACCGCGGCCGCGACGCCGGCGTTGAGGGACTCGACCTCACCGACCATCGGGATCCGCACCGTGACATCGCAGCGCTGCTCGACCAGCCGGGACAGCCCACGCCCCTCCGAGCCGACCACCAGGACCATCGGGTCACCGGCCATCGTGAGCTCGTCGAGACTCAGCTCGGCGTCAGCAGCGAGACCCACCAGGAACAGACCCGCCTCGGCGTAGGCGGTCAGGGTGCGCGCCAGATTGGTGGCCCGGGCCACCGGCAGCCGGGCCGCAGCCCCGGCCGACGTCTTCCAGGCCGCCGCCGTCATCCCGGCCGCACGCCGCTCGGGCAGGACGACGCCCTGGGCGCCGAAGGCCGCCGCGGAGCGCACGACCGCGCCGAGGTTGCGCGGATCGGTGACCCCGTCGAGGGCGACCACCAGACCCGCCGGGCCGCTCGCCCCGGGCCGGACCCGGGCGAGCAGATCGTCGGGATGGGCGTAGCGGTAGGGCGGCACTGCCAGCGCAAGCCCCTGGTGCGGTGCGGTGCCGCACATCCGGTCCAGGTCCGGTCGGGCGGTGTCGACCACGGCAATGCCACGGCGCGTCGCCAGCCGGCGGGCCTCGTCCAACCGCTCGTCGAAGTCGAGGCCCGCGGCGACGAACAGCGTCGTCGACGGCACCCCGGCCCGCAGCGCCTCCACCACGGCGTTACGCCCGACGACGAGCTCCTCGGCCTCGGTGCCGCGCCGGGCCCGGGCGGGGGTTGGACCAGGGGCGACTTTACCCCTGGCCAGCTGATCATCATTAACCCACCGCCCCACCCCGGGGC
>NZ_JAMQQG010000356.1 GCF_023716925.1 Frankia sp. R82 | reverse complement strand
GCCCGACGCCGGCGCTGCGCCGCGGTGAGGCCGCGTCCGGCGGGCAGCCGGGGCAGCGTCACCGGAATCGTGTCGTACCCCTCCAGCCGGACGATCTCCTCGACGAGGTCCGCCGGACGGGTCAGATCCGGCCGCCACGGCGGCGGGACGACCACGAGCACATCCTCGGCAGTCTCCCCGGCCCCGTCGGCGGACACGATGCAGCCGATGTCGGTCAGCCGGTGAAGCACCGTCTGCAGTGGGTAGGGGCGCCCGGCCAGGCGCTGCGCCTCCCCCGGCGGCAGCGGCACCGCCGGGATGGCCGGGCGGTGGTCAAGGTCGGTGACGCCCGGGTCGGGGGTGGCCCCGGCCAGTGCCACGAGCAGGTCGACGGCGGCCGCGGCGGCCACCGCGGGCAGCGCCGGGTCGACGCCGCGCTCGAAGCGCCGCGACGCCTCCGAGGACAACCGGTGCCGCCGGGCGGTGCGCGCGACGCTGACCGGGTCGAAGTGGGCGGCCTCGAGCACGATGTCGGTCGTCGTCGCCGAGATCTCGGTGCTGGCGCCACCCATCACCCCGGCCAGCGCGATCGGCCCGGAGTCGTCCGCGATGACCAGATCCTCGGGGTCGAGTACCCGGTCGACGTCGTCGAGGGTGCGCAGCGTCTCGCCGGACGTGGCACGACGCACGACGATCGGCCCGGTGAGCTTCGCCCGGTCGAAGGCGTGCAACGGCTGACCGAGGCCGAGCAGCACGGCGTTGGTCACGTCCACCGGCACCGAGATCGACCGCGTACCGGACAGTGCCAGCCGCCGGGCCCAGCCCGTCGGTGTCACCGCCGCCGCGTCGACGCCGGTGACCACCCGGGCGACATACCGGTCGCAGCCGGCCGCGTCCGCGACGACCACCGGATACCCCGGCGCCCCTGCGGACGTCCCAGCGCCGTCGGCCTCGCTGTCGAGGGCCCCACCGGGACGGCCCGGGTCGTCGAAGGGCAGCCCGAAGGCGATGGCCGCCTCCCGGGCGATGCCGCGCACGGACAGGGCGTAACCACGGTCCGGGGTGATCGCGATGTCGAGCACCTCGTCGGCGAGCTCGAGCAGGCTGGCCACGTCCGCACCCAGCGGCGTGGACGGGGGCAGCACGAGGATGCCGTCGTGGTCCTCGCCGAGGCCGAGTTCCCGCGCCGAGCAGATCATTCCGTCGCTGAGATGGCCGTAGGTCTTCCGCGCGGTGATCGCGAACCCGCCGGGCAGCACCGCCCCCGGCAGTGCGACGGCCACCCGGTCGCCGACGGCGAAGTTGAGCGCCCCGCAGATGACGCCCCGCACGTCCCCGCCGCCGTCCGACGCGTCAGTGCCGCCGTCCGGCGCGGTAGGACCGCCGTCCGAGGCGGTAGGGCCGGCGACGCGGACCTGGCACCAGCGGACGGTCTTCTTCTTCGTCTCGACCGGTTCGAAACCGACGATCTCGCCGACGACGACGCCGGAGACGTCCCCGCCGACCGTGTGCAGCCCCTCGACCTCGAAACCGGCGCGGACCAGCGCGTCGGCGACCGCCCGGGTCGGTGGCAGACCGGGCACGTGTTCCCGCAACCAGGACATCACGATGAGCATGGCGTCAGTCCTCGATTCCGAACGGGAGGCCGAAACGAACGTCCCCATCGACGAAGTCGCGGATCTCGCGGACGCCGTAACGGATCATCGCGGCGCGTTCCAGGCCCATCCCGAAGGCGAACCCGCTGTAGCGGTTCGGATCGACCCCGGCGGCCCGCAGCACGTTCGGATCGACCATGCCGCAGCCGAGGATCTCGATCCAGCCCTCGTCGGAGCAGACCCGGCAGGGCTGGCGGGCCGTCTCGCCGCGGCAGGAGAAACACTGCACGTCGAGTTCGGCCGATGGCTCGGTGAACGGGAAGTAGGACGGGCGCAACCGGGTGGACAGCCCCGAGCCGAACAGGGCCTCGGCGAAGGTGGCCAGCGTGCCGCGCAGGTCGGCCATGGTGATGCCCTCGTCGACGGCGAGGCCCTCGAGCTGGCCGAACACCGGCGAGTGGGTCGCGTCGATCGCGTCGTTGCGGTATGTGCGCCCGGGGGCGACGACGTACACCGGCAGTGGACGGGCCAGCAGCGAGCGGATCTGCACCGGGGACGTGTGGGTGCGCAGCAGCCGGCCGGAGCCGGCGGGCTCGACGTACAGCGTGTCGTGCATGCTGCGGGCGGGGTGGTCGGGGGCCATGTTGAGGGCCTCGAAGTTGAACCAGTCGTGTTCTACCTCGGGGCCTTCGGCGACCTCGTAGCCCATGGCGACGAACACGTCGACGAGCCGGTCGGACAGGGAGCTCAGCGGATGGCGCGCGCCACGACGGCGCCGCGCCGGCGGCAGCGTGACGTCGACCCGCTCCTCGCGCAGTACGCGGGTGTCACGCTCGGCGGTGAGCTCCGCCAGCCGGGCGTCGAAGGCGGCCTGCACCTGCGCGCGGGCGGCGTTGTGCCGACGACCGGCATCGGCGCGGGCCTCGCGGGGCAGTGCGCCGAGCTCGCGGCGGGCCCGCACCAGGGGGGCGGAGTCGCCCTGCACGTGGGCGGTGCGCACGCCGGCGAGCGCGTCCAGGTCGGGGGCGGCGGTGATCGAGGCCAGCGCCGCGGTGACGGCGGCGGCCAGCTGGTCGGGGTCGAGGGCGTGGACCCGGGACGGGTCGACTGTCTCTCCAGGGGCGGGCACGGAACTCTCCAGGGGTGACGCTCACCGGTGGTGACGGTGACGCAGACAGGAATGGCCCGGGGCGCCCGCCGGCGGATGCTCGGTTCGGCTGAGCTCAGCCGAACACCGGGCCACCGGCGGGCACGAAAAATCGGAACTCGGCGCCGCCGCCTTCGGCCCGACCGACGGAGATCGTGCCACCGTGCGCCTCGATCAGCGCCTTGGCGATGTACAGGCCGAGACCGGTGCCGTTGCCGCGGCTGGCGCCGCGCCAGAACTTGGTGAACACCCGGGCCGCGTTCGCCTCGGGGACACCGTCGCCCTCGTCGGACACGCGCACCTCCGTGCCGGACTCCTCGCCGCGCAACAGCACGGTCACTGTACCCGCTCCGTGGCGCAGCGCGTTGTCGACCAGGTTGTGCAGCACCTGCTCCAGCTTGTCCGGATCGACCCACATTTCTGGCAGTTCGCCCTCTTCGCGCAGCACGAACCGCCCGGGCCCGGCCGCGCCGGAGGCGACCTTCCCCTCCAGGACGGCGCGCAGCCGCGCGGGCAGATCGATGATCTGCTTGCGGACCTGGATGCGTCCGGAGTCGATCCGGGAGACGTCGAGCACCTCGGCGAGCAGGCGGGTCACCCGGTCGGCGTCGGTGTTGACGGTGTTGAGCATGAGCTTCTTCTGCTCGTCGGTGAAGCGGTCCCACTTGGCGAGCAGGGTGGCGGTGAAGCCCTTCACACTGGTCAGCGGCGAGCGCAGTTCATGGGCGACGGTGGCGACCAGGTCGGCCCGGTTACGTTCGAGCCGCTCGCGGCTGGAGGTGTCCCGCAGGGCCAGGCACACCCGGACGAGCCGGCCGGCGACCCGGGTGAACTGGACGGTGACGTGGACGTCACGGTCGTGGTCGGACCCGGCATAGGTGAGGCGCCGTTCGGGCTGCCCGATGACACGCGGCATCCGCCGGCTGACCGCCGAGCACTCCCACCAGTCGTTGCCGCGCTCGTCGAGCAACGGGAGCACCTCGGTGACATGGCGCCCGACGGCGGGGCGCGCGGGCGTACCGAGCAGCCGGGACGCGGCGCGATTGAACACCTCGACCGTGCCGGCCGCGTCGGTGACGACGACGGCGTCGGGCAGCAGGTCGAACGCGGCCGCGGGAAGGGGCCCGTCCAGCATGGCCGGGCCGGCGGTTTCGTCGTCAGCAGTCATGGCCTCGCCTGGTGCCGGATCAGCGGTGCTGGCGGAGCTGGTCGAGCCCTCCGGGGCGGACGCCGACGCGATGATGTTCACCACCGCCGACCACCTCCTCCGGTGCCTTCGCTACCGGCCGTTCTCTGCGCCCGCGCCGACGCGTACAGGCACAGGGCGGACGCAACCGCAAGATTCAGGGACTCGGCCTGACCGTACACCGGGACCCGGAGTGTCGCGTCCGCGGCAGCCGCGGCGGCCGGATCGAGGCCGTGTGCCTCGTTGCCGAACAGCCAGGCCGTCGGCCCGTCGAGCTCGCCGCCGGCCACCGCCGCGTCGATGTCACGCTCGGCCGCGCCCGAAGTGGCGACAATCCGGCACCCCCGGGCGCGCAACCCGGCGATGGTCGCGACCGGCTCTGTTTCGACGATCACCGGGAGGTGGAAATGGCTGCCGGCGGACGACCGCACACACTTGCCACCGAACGGGTCGACCCCGCTGCCGGTGAACACGACCGCGTCCGCACCGGCCGCGTCGGCGCTGCGGATCACGGTGCCCGCGTTACCCGGGTCGTTCGCCGCCACGCACACCGCGATCAGCCTCGGCGTCACCAGATCGGCAAGCCGGTGGCCCGGCAGCGCGGCGACCCCGACGAGGCCCTGCGGGGTGACCGTCTCCGACAGCGCCGCGGCGGCGGCGTCGGTGACGATCCGAACCGGGACGTCGGCGCCCCGCAGCAACGCGTCATGGCGCGCTGCCGCGGAGGCCCCGACGAACACCTCGAGGAGCGCTCCCGCGGCCACCGCGGCACCGACCGCCTGCGCGCCCTCGACCAGGAATCGTCCCTGTTCGCGCCGTTCGGCCACCTTGCGCAGCCGCCGGGCGGCGCCGACCCGGGCCGACTTCGGTCCGATCGCGGCGCCCACGACGTCTGTCATCGGGCTCTGCGCGCAGCTCAGGCGGCGCTCGGCTCCGGCGCCGCCGCGGCCACGGCCGCCCGGGCGACCTCGACCAGCGCCGCGAACGCCGCCGCGTCGTTGACGGCCAGGTCCGCGAGGATCTTGCGGTCCACGTCGACGCCGGCCAGCTTCAGGCCCTGCACGAAGCGGTTGTAGGTCATGCCGTTGGCCCGCGCCGCGGCATTGATCCGAGTGATCCACAGCTGCCGGAAGTCGCCCTTGCGCGCGCGACGGTCCCGGTAGGAGTAGGTCATCGAGTGGAGCATCTGCTCCTTGGCCTTGCGGTACAGCCTGGAACGCTGGCCCCGGTAGCCGCTGGCCTGTTCCAGGACCGTGCGACGCTTCTTCTGGGCGTTGACCGCCCGCTTCACGCGTGCCATGAGGGCACCTGTCTCCTTCGTTCGGGTGCGGCCGGAATCGGATGAGCGCCCTAGCGGGCGAGCAGGCGCTTGATCCGGCGCTCGTCGGCCTTGGTCAGCGGAACTTCGCCCTCAAGACGACGAGTGTGGCGGCTCGACTTGTGCTCGAGCAGGTGGTTGCGGCCGGCCCGCCGCCGCATCACCTTGCCGGAGCCAGTGATCCAGAAACGCTTGTTCGCGCCGCTGTGGGACTTCTGCTTGGGCATGTCAACATCCTGACGGTGGACGTGGTTGGTCGAACGACCGGCACGGCAAAGCCCGCCGCGCGACGGGGATCCCCCGCCCGCATGCGGGCCTGACCGAACGGCCCGGGCCGCACGAATCAGGCCGTGCAGGTCAGGCCATACGGTTCAGGCCATGCTGGTCCGGCCGCGCTGATCAGAGGTGCAGATCAGACGTGGCCGGCCGACTCCGGCAGCCGCTGCGGCTTGGAGCCCTTGTGCGGGGCCATCACCATGGTCATGTTCCGGCCGTCCTGCTTGGGCTGGGCCTCGACGTAGCCGAGCTCGGCAACATCCGCGGACAGCCGCTGCAGCAGGCGGATCCCCAGTTCCGGCCGGGACTGCTCCCGGCCACGGAACATGATGGTGATCTTTACCTTGTCACCGGCCCGGAGGAACCGCACGACGTGACCCTTCTTGGTCTCGTAGTCGTGCGGGTCGATCTTCGGGCGCAGCTTCATTTCCTTGATGACGGTCTGGACCTGGTTCTTCCGAGCTTCCCGACGCTTCTGGTCGGACTCGTACTTGAACTTTCCAAAGTCCATCAGCTTGCAGACCGGCGGACGCGCCGTCGGCGCCACCTCGACGAGATCGAGGTCGGCCTCCTGGGCCATACGCATGGCTTCGCCGATCGCGACGATGCCGATCTGCTCGCCCTCGGCGCCGACAAGGCGCACTTCGGGAACGCGGATCCGGTCGTTGATGCGGGACTCTGTGCTGATGTGTTCCTCCGTTGCTCGACGCGCGGGCGCGACCTCACCGCAGCGGAGCACCGAGCCTGGTGAGCACCAGACTCCCGGCCGACAACCGTGGGAACGGCTCGGCCGACCGGCGACCCGGCCACCGCGCCCAGGGCCTCTGACGAGGCCCGGAGGGACTCCGGCAACTCGGGTGGAGGGCGAACCCCCGCTTGGTCCTGCCGGACAGGCTCCGTGCCCCCACCGGGACCGCCGAAATCGACGGTACCGTCGGACAGATGGAACCGACCGGCATCGGTCTCGCCCAAGACTAGCACCCGACCCGCCCACGTGACGATCACCCACGCCCCGCGCCGCCCCGACCCGCAACACCCCGTCGACTCGCGAAACCAGCCACCCCGCCACCTCGCCCGGCACCCCGCCAACAAAAGCCACGCTGTGTAACACCGATCCCGGCCGATCTCAGGCACCAGCGCCTGCATGGGTTGCCGTGGGGTGTTCGTCTCCGTCGGTGGGCTCAGCCGTGTAGGCCTCGGCCGAGCTGGCGTCGCACGGCCAGCGCCGCCCCCAGGCCCGGACCGACCAGGAGTACCGCAATCCCGCCACCCCCACCGAGCTGCTCGGACAGCTGACGGGCCACCTGGACCCCGTCCACCTGACGCCCGGCCCGCCCTCGCGGCGCGACCACCAGCACCGGCCGCCGCCCACCGCGTTCGGCCACCGCCTCCCGGGCCACCCCGCCCCTGCCCCCGTTGCCTTCCGCTGACGTGTCGGCGACCTCGGACGCCGCGAACTCCGCCGGCCAGGCCGTCACCGGCAGCGCCAGCGCGCGTAGCGCCGCCCGCACCCGGGTGTGGGACAGCGGCCCGTCCGGATCCGCCGGGGGGCGCAGGGCGGTGAGCGACCGGTCGTCCAGGTCTGCGGTGGACTCACCGACCGGCAACAGGTCGAGGCTGGCGGAGTGCGGCCCGGCGACGTCGATCACCAGGGCACCGAGCCCCTCCTGCGCGGCCTGCGCGAAGGCATCGGGCCCGGCCACCGGCACCGGTCGGGCCGCCGGGCGCCACGCGGCGAGCGTGGCCACGCTGGTGAAGACCGGCAGCGCGCTCGCCCCGGACGCGGTCCGCAGCGTGATCAGCGCCATCTCGCTGCTGCGATCGGCACCGGTCGCCTCGTCGACGGCGGTCGCCTGCGCCTCCACGCCGACGAACACCCGTGCCTCCCGCAGCGCCGCCGTGAGCGCCGCCGGGTCGACCCGTCCGGTGTCGCCGGCCGCGGCCAGCACCCGGGCCAGCTCCGCGTCGGCCTCCCCCTGGTCCCCCTGCCCTGCCGGTTTCACCAGATCCCGCGCCATGCGTTGCAGCCTATGGCCGCGCTGCCCGACCGCGGTTCCGCGGAACCGTCGGCGCCACCCCTTGATGGAGGGTCCCGCTCCGGTGACCCTCCACGGTAGGCAGGTCAGGCTGATCGGTGTGGCCACGGGGGAACAGCACACGCCCGGGCCGTCGCCGGCGGGCGTGCCTCCTGCCACGGACGCCGACCGTGGCAACCCCACGATCCGCGAGTCCGACCCCCGACCGGTGGTCCTGGCCCGTCGGAATGCAGGCATGCCATCACGGTGCGCCCAGCAGTGTCGGAGAGTGACCGTCTCGGGGATCGGTGACTTGGCGCACTGGTCGCCGGCCACGGCGGATGCCGAAGCGACGGTTCCGCGGAACCGTCTGGCACTGTCTAGCCGACCCTGGCGGGGCGGTTCTCCGCGCCGGCCGCCGCCAGGGCCGGACGAGCCAGGGCCAGAGCCGGGCCGCTGCCGGGCAGGGGGGCGGTGGCGACGGCGCCGGCGAGGCGTTGGAAGGCGAAGCGGGTGCGGCGACGCAGGCGGAGCCAGTTGATGGGGCGACTGTCGGCCAGCGCCGGGTCGAACGGGACCGGGACGGTGATGTAGGCGCGGTCCTCGAGGTGGTCCAGGCGCATCCGGGCGCTACGGCTCAGGCGGGACGGGTAGGTCTCGACCAGGGCGACGATCACCGTGGTGGCGAGGTCGCCGCGGCTGGCCGCGATGAGGGCGGTCAGGGCGTCGTCGGCCCCGGCGATCTCGGCCTCGCCGGCGCGGACGGTGAGGACCAGCTGGTCGGCGCGGGCGAGCAGGGTCGCGGGCACCGGCTGGTTCCAGCCGGACGGCGCGTCGGCGACGATCACCGGGTACCAGTGGCCGAGCAGGTCCAGCGACCAGGCCAGTTCCTCCGGGACCAGCCCGGGGCCGACCAGGTCCCGCATCCCGGCGAGGACGTCGAGGCCCCCGGAACCGTCCGAGGCGAGGTAACGGCGCACATCGTCCAGGGACGACACGGGCGGCCGGGCCGCGGCGAGCTCACGCAGGCCGACACCCGGTGGGATGAGGCCCACCCGATGTGCCAGCAGCCCGCACTGGTCGGGTGAGGCGTCGACGGCGACCACCCGATGACCATGGTGGGCGGCCATCGCCAGGCCGAGGCCCGCGGCCACCGTCGTCCGACCGCCCCCACCGCCGAACCCGCCGACCAGCACCCGCCGGCCGCCACCCCGCGTCCGCGCGAACGCCGAGCTGAGCGCCTCGGACTCCACGCCCCCGGCGATCGCCGACCCGGGACGGTGCTGCACCGCCGCACCACGCGCCGCAATGGCAGCACCACGCACCCGGTCGGGCAGTCCGGTGAACCGCCGCGGCACCACTCCGGTCGCGGACGGCGCCCCCGCCAACGGCGCTGATCCAGCAGCCGGGACCGGCTCGGCCGTCGGCGTGGGCAGCCCGCTCGACGGCGCCACCCATGGCCCGTTCTGCGCCTCGGAGGCCACCTCGGCTGTCGCGGGACCACCAGAGACGGTGATCTCCGAGGTCCCATAACCCGGGGGGACGGCCGTCCCCGTAGCCGGAGCGGGTGGGACCGGCGGGCCGATCGGGGGCGGCGCAGCGATGGCAGGCGGCGGCGCCGGTGCCGGGGGCACTGCCGGCTCGGGGAACGCTGCCGGCTCGGGAGGCGGGGCGAACGGAGTCGCGGCGGTCGGGAACGGCAGCGGTGGCAGTTCCGGGGCGGCCGGGCCATGCCCGACGGGCGCGGCGGCCGATCCGGAGAAGCCGGCGACCCACGGCTCGAGTGGCTGAACGGGTCCGAACGCGCCGGCCAGATCATCCGGTGATGGCTGTGCGGGCACCTCGTCGGTCGGCGCCGGTGGCTGTACCGACGGTGTTTGCGGCTGCGTCGCTGCCACCGGCTGCTCCGGTTCGCCGGTCGGCCGCGGCACGAGTACCGTCATGCTCCCCCATCTCTCCCCGGGAGGCGGGATGGGCGGCGGGGGACCCGGCACGCGCGCAGCCACGGGCGTACCGGTCAGGCCGTCCGGCAGGACGAGCCCGTTCGGGACACCGGGGCCGCCCGGACCGTTCGCGCCGCCGGGGGCTCCGCTGCTGTTGGCCGTCGACGGCAGCACCACCCCGGGCGGACCGAACGGCGAGGTGCGCCGCCGGTAACGCTCCAGCGCACCCGGAACGTCCGCAGACAGCCCCGGGTCGGGCACTCGAGCCGACGGACC
>NZ_JAMQQG010000355.1 GCF_023716925.1 Frankia sp. R82 | reverse complement strand
GGGGTGGCACCGCTGGGCGGCGCCCAGGGTGCGGGATGCGAGGGCGCAGCCGTGCCCACGGTTGCCGACCGGCGACAGCGTGGACGTGCGCCGGTGGGACTGGCCGGCGGGCGGGCATCCGGTGGGAGAAGGCCGTGCCGGCCCGGTGCCCGGGCCCGAAAGTGCTCCTGGCCGGGGCCCGGGGGTGGCAGCGGTGGCGGGTGACGAAGGTGCGATGGCACGGCCGTGGCCGGTCGGGTCGCCCTCTCGGGCCATCACTGCGGGCGATGGCCCTATGTTGTGCTCATGCGCACGTCCGACTCGGCGCCGGGAGCCCCCGGGCCGTCGGTCCGGGCGAGTACGTCTATCGAAAGGGGGATGCGTGGCGGATCCATTGGGTGGCGCCGGGCGCCTGCCGGCTGTCTTCATGGCGCCGGGCACGTCGTCGTTCACCGATTTCCTGTCGCAGGCGGCGCCGCACCTGCTCCCGGGAGCCCGTGAGGCCCTGCCGGTGCCGGTCACCGAGGTCGCGCACGGCACGACGATCGTCGCGGTGACCTTCCCCGGCGGCGTGATCATGGCCGGCGACCGGCGGGCGACGCAGGGACACATGATCGCCCAGCGGGACGTCGAGAAGGTGCACCACGCCGATGACTTCTCCTGCGTCGGCTATGCGGGTACCGCCGGCGTCGGTGCCGAGCTGATCCGGCTGTTCCAGGTGGAGCTCGAGCACTACGAGAAGATCGAGGGCGCCACGCTCAGCCTCGACGCCAAGGCCAACCGGCTCGCCGCGATGGTCAAGGGCAACCTGCCGATGGCTATGCAGGGCCTCGCGGTCGTCCCCCTGTTCGCCGGGTACGACGAGGACGACGGCATCGGGCGGATCTTCTCCTACGACATCGCCGCGGCGAAGTCCGAGGAGCGGACCTACGAGTCGATCGGCTCCGGGTCGGTGTTCGCCAAGGGATCGCTGAAGAAGCGCTTCCGGCCCGACCTCAGCCAGGACGACGCCGTGCGGATCGCGATCGAGGCGCTCTACGACGCCGCCGACGACGACTCCGCCACCGGCGGCCCCGACCTGATCCGCCGGCTGTACCCCATCGTCGCCGTCGTCACCGTGGACGGATACCGTCGCTACGCCGATGACGAGGTCGAACCCGTGGTGAGGTCCATCATCGCGGACCGTTCCACAAGCGCGGGAGGCTGACGTGACCATGCCGTTCGGATACGCGAGCCCCGAACAGCAGGTCCGCGACAAGAGCGAGTACGCGCGCAAGGGCATCGCACGCGGACGCAGCGTCGTCGTCATCACCTTTGTCGACGGGATCCTGTTCGTCGCCGAGAACCCGTCGGTGACCCTGCACAAGATCAGCGAGATCTACGACCGGATCGCGTTCGCCGCCGTCGGCAAGTACAACGAGTTCGAGAACCTGCGCACCGCGGGCATCCGGCTGACGGACTCCCGCGGTTACATGTACGACCGCCGCGACGTGACCAGCCGGGCCCTCGCCAACGCCTACGCGCAGACCCTCGGGGCAATCTTCACCGAGAGTGTGAAGCCGTACGAGGTCGAGATCGTCGTGGCCGAGGTCGGCCGCAGCAGCGACGATGACCAGATCTACAAGCTGACCTTCGACGGGTCGATCGCCGACGAGCGTGGCTTCGTCGCCATCGGCGGCGCGTCCGACCAGGTCAGCACCTCGCTCAAGGAGCACCACCGGGACGGCCAGTCCCTGGCCGACGCGCTGCGGGTGGCCGTGCGGGCGCTGACTGTGAGCGTCCCGCCGGGCATGCCGCAGAGCGGCGAGCGGGTGCTCACCGCGGCGAACCTGGAGGTCGGCCTGCTCGACCGCACCCGGGCTCGCCGTCAGTTCAAGCGGATCAACGGTCGGCCCCTCGAGGAGCTGCTCGCCGAAACCGCCTCCGCCTGACCCGCACGCACCACCTCGCGGGCCGTCGTGGAGGCCATCGAACGTTCGGACCCTCACGACGACCCGCGACAGGCCGCTCCCGCCTGCCCGCCGTGCCGGCTAGCGGGGGCGGACCTGCTGATCGAGGAAGGCGAGCGTGCGCGACCAGGCGTCGGCCGCGGCAGCCGGGCGGTAGACCGCGTCCCGGTCGTCGCTGTGAAAGGCATGGCCGGCACCCGGATAGCTGATCAGCTCCGTCTGCTGGCCGCTGCGCCCTGCCGCCGCCCGCAGCGCCGCGATCTCGTCGGTGGTGATCAGTTGATCCTGCTCGCCGTACAGGCCGAGCCACGGGCCGCGCAGCTGACCGGCCGCCTCCACCAGGGCCGGCACCCCCGGCCAGGCCGAGGTGCTGACCCCGCCGCCGTAGAACGACACCGCGGCCGGCAGTTCGTGGCGGGTCGCGGTGTGCAGCGCCACCGTGCCGCCCATACAGAAGCCGAGAACCGCCTGCTGGGACGGGCCGAAACCGACGGCGTCCAGATGGGCGAACGCGGCGTCCACGTCGGTGTCGATGCCGTCACCGGTCAGCCGGTCCATCGTCGGAATCGCCTGCGGCCAGCCGCCGGTGGGGTCGACCTCGTCGATTCCCTCCCGGTGGTAGAGATGCGGGGCGACGGCCAGCCAGCCCGCGTCGGCCAGCCGGTCGCACACCGACACCAGGTAGGGCGTGATGCCGCGGGCGTCCTGGAGGACGACGACCCCGCCGCGAGGCGGATCGTCGGCGGCCGGGGCGATCACGGTGAGTGGCACTGCGCCCTGGCGGTCGACCTCGGCGCGCAGATGGCTCTTGAGCGCCCCGACCCGGCCCGCGCGGGTGGTCGCGTCGTTCGTTCGGCTTGTCATGGCGCCCATCCTTCCCCGTCCGCGCCGTGGTGACCGTCGTGGTGACCATCGAATCCGGATGGCATCGCCTGGTCCGCCGGGACACGCCCGAAGGTGACACGCCGAGGCTCGGTGGTCGAACAGGACGTGACCTCGAGAAGGCTTCACGCTACTCCCTGTAGTCGTCCCGGCGGCTCCGCCGGACGGAGGGGAGATTGCGGTGAGCAGAGCTCGGCCGGAGGAGACAACGGGCCGTCCGATGCCCGGTGTGGGCAGCGGCGCGACGCGACGCGGGACACCACCATGGTGACGTCGGACGGGCTCCCGCGGCCCGGCGGCGGCCATGACCACGACGGCCTGCCCGGCCAGCGCCTCGCCCAGGGCGGCGGTTCCGGCCCCGCACCCGCCCGTCCCGACACGGACGCCGCCGGCCCGCCCGCAGCCGCAGCCGGTGGTGGTGGCACGGTCGGTCGGGTCGGACCAGACGGTTCCGGCTCCGCTTCTGATCGCGTCGGGACCGAGGAGGCCGTCCGCGGCGCTCCTGGTTCCGCGGATGCCGGTTCCGCGGATGCCGGTTGCGGCGGTATCGGGCTCGGCGGTGCCGGGGTCGACCTGGCCCCTGCGGGGGGTGGCCGGCCCGAGGTGGTGCGTCGGGGCGTCGGGGGCGGGGGAGTCGGGCGGGACGTGGGACCGCCGGGGGCGGTCACGGGCCCGGCGGGTGCGGCGACGCGCGGTGCGGGAACCGGGGCGTCCGAGCTGGGGCTGGGGGCACTGCGGCGACTGGGCCTGCTGACGGTCGGCCTCGCGCTGCTCACGGGCCTGCTGGTCTGGCTGTACGGCACGTCGGTGACCAGTCTGCGGCCCCGTGACCTGCCGATCCTGACCGTCGGGCCGCAGCCGGCGGCGGGGGCGCTCGCCGACCAGATCAGTCGGGTGGAGCCGGGCGCGCTGTCGGTGCGCACGGTGGGCAGTGTCGCCGCGGCCGACCGTGCGCTGCGCGACCGGGACGCCTATGCGGCGATCGTCATCGGCGACGGCGGGCTCACTCTGCGGGTGGCCTCGGCGGCGAGTCCCGCGGTGACCGAGGCGCTCACCCGCGGTATCCGGGTGTTCATGCCGGGCCTGGAGATCCCGGTGGTCGACGTCGTCCCGACCGCCCCACGCGACGTCGGTGGTGGCGGGCTGGCCGCCGGCTACCTGCCGTTGGTGCTGGTCCTGGCGGCGGCGGGGGTGCTGTTGACCCGGCTGGTTCGGTCCCGCGCGGTGCGCCTGGCCGCGATCGCGCTGTTCGCGGTGCTCGCCGGGTTCGCGGGGGCGGTGGCGCTGCGCGGGGCGTTGCACGTGCTGCCCGGATCGCTGTTGACCACGATGGCGGTGGTGACGCTGCTGGCGCTGGCCGTCGTCGCGCCGGTCGTCGGAGTTGGTGCCGTCGCCGGGACGGCCGGGCTGGTCGGGGTCGTGCTGGTGATGGTGGTCGGCACGGCGCTGTCGGCGGCGGCGTCCGCGCCGGAGATGCTGCCCGGGCCGTGGGGGGACGTCGGCCAGTTCGCCCCGCCCGGCGCGGGGGTGACGCTGTTGCGCTCCACCGACTACTTCGACGGTGCGGCCGGTGGACGTCCTGTCGTGGTGTTGGCGGTGTGGCTGCTCGTCGGCCTGTGGCTGGTGTTCGTCGGCGAGCGGGGGGCCCTGCCCGGTGCGGCCGGGCGGCTGTGGTCCGGTGGGCAGCGGCCCATCCACACCCCCCGCGCGGGCCAGGTGGGCGGCCACACGGTCACGGCAGCCGGCCGGGTCCCCTCGTCCCACCGGGCGGTGCCGTCCGGTCCGGCGGTGCCGTCCGGCCCGGACGTGCCCACGGGCGGCGCGGGACCGGCGCAGGAGGCGGGGGGCGCGGTCGTCCCGGGTCGGCGTTCGACCCTCGAACGGACCGTCCCGCTGGAACCACCACCGGCCGGCGGATCACCGCGACGTTGAGAGACGTTGGGAGCGGCCCGGGCGTCTGCCCACGCCCGGGTGGCATCCGAGCATAGGGTCACAGACGTGGATCGCCGCATCTTCGGTCTGGAGAACGAGTACGGCGTCACCTGCGTGTTCCGGGGGCAGCGAAGGCTGTCCCCGGACGAGGTGGCGCGGTACCTGTTCCGTCGTGTCGTGTCCTGGGGACGCAGCTCGAACGTGTTCCTCAAGAACGGCGCCCGCCTCTACCTCGACGTCGGAAGCCATCCGGAGTACGCCACCCCGGAGTGCGACTCGGTGCCGGATCTTGTCACCCATGACAAGGCCGGCGAGCGCATCCTGGAGGGCCTGCTGGTGGAGGCCGAGCGTCGCCTGCGGGAGGAGGGGATCGCCGGCGACATCCATCTGTTCAAGAACAACACCGACTCGGCGGGCAACAGCTACGGCTGCCACGAGAACTACCTCGTCGGTCGGCACGGCGAGTTCTCCAAGCTCGCCGACGTGCTCGTGCCGTTCCTGGTCAGCCGGCAGATCCTGTGCGGTGCGGGGAAGGTGCTGCAGACCCCGCGCGGCGCCGTCTACTGCATCTCCCAGCGGGCCGAGCACATCTGGGAGTCGGTGTCGTCCGCGACCACCCGCTCGCGGCCGATCATCAACACCCGCGACGAGCCGCACGCGGACGCCGAGCGCTTCCGCCGGCTGCACGTCATCGTCGGCGACTCGAACATGAGCGAGACGACGATGTTGCTCAAGCTCGGCTCGACCGACCTCGTGCTGCGGATGATCGAGGCCGGCGTCATGCTGCGCGACATGACCCTGGAGAACCCGATCCGGGCGATCCGCGAGGTCAGTCACGACATGACCTGCCAGCGCAAGATCAAACTGGCGAACGGCCGGGAGGTGTCCGCGCTCGACATCCAGCGCGAGTACCACGCCAAGGCCGTCGAGTTCGTCGAGCGCCGCGGCGGGGACGCGGTGGCCAAGCGCGTACTCGACCTGTGGGGTCGCACCCTGCTCGCGATCGAGACCGACGACCTCGAGCTGGTCGCCCGCGAGATCGACTGGGTGACCAAGTACGTGCTCATCGAGCGCTTCCGACACCGCCACGGCCTGTCCCTGGCCTCGCCGCGGATCGCCGAACTCGACCTGAAGTACCACGACATCCACCGCGACCGCGGCCTGTACTACCGGATGGAACGGGCCGGTCTCGTCGAACGGGTCACCCGCGACCTGGACGTGTTCGAGGCGAAGTCGCTGCCGCCGCAGACCACCCGGGCCCGGCTGCGCGGTGAGTTCATCAAACGCGCCCAGGAGAAACGCCGCGACTTCACCGTCGACTGGGTGCACCTCAAGCTCAACGACCAGGCGCAGCGTACGGTCCTGTGCAAGGACCCGTTCCGCTCCGTCGACGACCGCGTCGACAAGCTCATCGCCAGCATGTAGCCCCCGCCCGCACGCCTTGGGCGTCCGCGCCGTGCGCCCTGCGCGGGTCGGGACGCCCGGGCGTGCGAGCATGTGCGGCGCATGCCCGAACCCGTCTCTGCCCGTAAGGAACCCGCCCCCTGTGATGTCCGCCCTGCGTCGCGTCTCCGGTGCCCGCCTGGCCGCGGCCGTGCTTGCTCCCGTCCTGCTGGTGGCTGGTCTGGCCGGCTGCTCGGCGTCCACCGCGCCCGACGGCACCGCCGCGGCTCCCGCGCCCACGTCGCGTCCCGTCGACGCGGTGCTGCCCGCCGTCACCAACGCGGCCGACCTGCACCGCGCCCCGCAGATCGCCGCCGGGCACGGCCGTGCCCCCAGCCAGCTGCTCACCCGCGACCTCGTCACCGGCAGCGGCAGCACCGCCACGGCGGCGAGCACCGTCACCATTCGGTACACCGGTGTGCTGTGGCGCGACGGCAAGGAGTTCGACTCCACCTGGGGTGGCACCGGCGCCGGCGCCGGCCAGCCCGCGACGTTCCCGCTGGCCAACACGATCACCGGTTTCGGTCGCGGCATCAACGGCATGAAGGTCGGCGGACGGCGCGAGATCCTCATCCCACCGGCGCTCGGCTACGGCCCCATGGGGGGCCAGCCGCCCACCATCCTCGCCGACGACACCCTGGTCTTCGTCGTCGACCTGATCTCCCTCGGTGACAACGCCGGGACGTTGGGCAGTGGCAGTTCCTTCGACGGCGGCGCGTCCGGCAGCGGAGCCCAGCCCTAGGGCATGTTCTGGAATCCCGGCAGTGGGGGTGGATCTTCGCGTACTGATGATCTTGTGCGGTCGCGGGGATCTCCCGGATGAGCAGTGGGGACTCGGAAGACGTATGTGCGGTGGGTGGCGCAGCCCCGGTGGGGGCGTACCCGTCGCCGGAGGGCCCCGACCAGACGGGTGCGCTCGTGTAGTCCGTAGGCATCGCAGATCAGCCTGATCTTCTCACCCCGACAGCCTCCCGCACCCCGACAGCCTCCCGGACCTCGCCGCCGGCGGGCACCCGGCGACGCGCGAAGATCCGGCAGGCCCTCACCGGCCGACCCGTGGACGCCGCCCGGTCGGTGTTCGTGAGAGAGCCGGCGGGGTCCAGCGACTGCAGCGCGTCGAACCGCGCCAGGAAAGTACCGATCCTTACGTGCGCGCCCGCACACCCCATGCACACGACGAAGCCCCACCCAAGGCGTTCTGGTGGAGCGTCGTCGCCAGCGCGCACCACCGGCACGGCACAGCCCGCCCGCCGACCTCAGTCGGTTTCGCAGGCGACACCATCGTCACCGGCAGCTCGGGCATCGGTGCAGTGCGCGCGGTACACCGACACGGAGCCTGCGGGACGGGCGACGGCGGGGGTGGCGTCTGGCGTGGGCGAGGGAGGCGACTAACCTGTGTGGCTGTGTCCCGGCGCCGGGTGGAACGCCTGTTGAATCTGACGATGTGCCTGATGGCGACGTCGCGGTTTCTGACCGTGTCCGAACTGGGAGAACTCGTCGAGGGCTATGAGCCCGGTGTCACCGCCGAGGAGCAGGAAGCTTTTCGGCGGATGTTCGAACGTGACAAGGCGTACCTGCGCGAGATCGGCATTCCGCTGGAGACCGGGCGGGGCTCGGTGTTCAGCGACGAGGTCGGCTACCGCGTGCACCGCGGTGACTATGCTCTGCCCGATCTCGAGCTCGCCCCCGACGAGGCTGCCGCGCTCGCCCTGGCCGGGTCGTTGTGGTCGGTGGCGGCGCTGGCCGGCCCGGCCGCCAGCGCCCTGCGCAAGCTCGCCGCCAGCGGCGCATCCGTGGCCGGAGCAGGGCCCGGGGGTGAGATCGTGTCCGGCTCGGGGGACCAGGTCGGTGGCGGGGCCGGGGCGGTCGGGCTGGGAGTGCTGGACGGATTCGAACCGCGGGTGGACGCGACCGAACCTGCCTTCGAGGCGTGCCTGGCCGCGGTCCAGGCCGGCCGGGTGATCCGTTTTCCCTACCGCAAGGTCGGCGACGCCGAGGCGGCCGAGCGGCACGTCGAGCCGTGGGGGGTGTTGTCCTGGCGGGGCCGCTGGTATCTGGTCGGCCACGATCTGCACCGCGGCGCCGAGCGGGTGTTCCGGCTGTCCCGGGTGGCGGGGGCGGTGCGCCTGGTCGGCCCGGCGGGTGCGGTGCAGGTCCCGGCCGATGTCGACCTCGCCGCGATGGTCTCCGCCCAGGCTCCGGCCGAGCGGGTGCGCACCGCCACCCTCGCGGTGCGCCACGGCACCTGCCATGCG
This sequence comes from Frankia sp. R82, assembly GCF_023716925.1. Lineage (GTDB taxonomy): Bacteria > Actinomycetota > Actinomycetes > Frankiales > Frankiaceae > Frankia. Next base: position 1,310 of record NZ_JAMQQG010000355.1, on the reverse strand, counting down.
CTGCGTCGGGGTGCCCAGGCGGTGTCGACCGGCTGCATCCCCCCGGCCCGTCCACGCCCGGTCTTCCCTGCGGACATGGACCTGCTGGAACGCACGTTCACCGACACCGAACGGTTCGCCCGCTGGATCGTCGGCTCCGGCCCCGACGTCCTGGTGCTCGATCCGCCGGAGCTGCGTACCGCCGTCATCGCCCGGCTGCAGGCCGCCGCCGGACCGGCCGCCACCGATGGTGGGTGAGCGACGGTGAGCGCCGCGACCGAGCGGCTGTCCCGGCTGCTCGCCCTCGTCCCATGGCTGCGGGCCCATCCGGGGGTGAGCCTGCCTGCGGCCGCTGCGGCGTTCGGGATCACCGAGGGGCAGCTGCGTAACGACCTGGACCTGCTGTTCGTCTGCGGGTTGCCGGGCGGTGCGCCCGGCGACCTGATCGACCTGAGCTACTCCGGGGACCAGATCACCATCGCGGATCCGCAGACCCTCGACCGTCCGCTGCGGCTGTCCGTCGACGAGGCGACCGCACTGTTGGTGGCCGCCCGCGCGCTGGCCGATGTCCCGGGTCTGGCCGGACGGGACGCACTCGACCGGGCCCTGGAGAAGCTGGAACGGGCCGTCGGCTCGTCCGGCCGGGTGGCCGGCCAGGTCCGGGTCAGCATCGACGCCTCCGACGCGGTGCTGGCCGTGCTGCAGGAGGCGCTGCGCGATCGCCGCCGGGTGCACCTGCGCTATCTCGTGTGGTCACGCGACGAGCTGACCGAACGCGACGTCGACCCGATGCGCCTGCTCGTGCGCGACGGCCGCTGGTATCTGGAGGGCTGGTGCCACCGGGCCGAGGCCGTCCGGCTGTTCCGCCTCGACCGCCTCGACGGTGTGCGTCTGCTCGACGTCGAGGCCGATCCGCCCCCCGACGCGGTGTCCCGCGACGTCGAGGACGGCATCTACCGCCCCGGGCCCGGGGACGTCAAGGTGGTGCTCGAACTGGCCGCGCCGGCGCGCTGGGTCGCCGACTACTACCCGGTGACGGCCGCCCGGGAGCTGCCCGGCGGTGACCTCGAGGTCACCCTGTACGCGGGGGAGACGACCTGGCTGCACCGGCTGGTGCTGGGGCTCGGCGCCGACGTCCGGGTGGTGGCGCCCGTCGCGCTGGCCGAGGAGGTGCGCCGCCTCGCCCGCCGTGCGCTGGCCGCCTACGGCCCGGTTGCCCACGCGTCGACGGCTCCCGGTTCGACGGCTCCCGGTTCGACGGCCCGCGCGCTGGCTGCTGGCGATCCGGTGGCCCACCCGGCGGGGGCCGACGCCGCGACCGGGGACGAGCT